>JBBIUP010000182.1:0-4884 GCA_037440185.1 Meiothermus sp.
GGGCCGCCCAGGGCACTGCGTTACCCTTCATCATTGCTTTCCCCAAAAGCCCCGAGAACGTGGTCAAAAAAGACCTCACCAACAACACCCTCATGGTCATCCTGGCCGACCCCGCCCGAATGAGCGCCGAGACCAGACAACACGCCTCACCCGAGGGGGTACTGGCCTATTCGGCGGTCTGTAAACACCTGGGCTGCACCGTCAGCCAATGGCAAAACGATACCTGGCTGTGCCCCTGCCACGGTGGCAAGTACGACATCTACAACCAGGCCAGGGTAGTGGCTGGCCCGGTACCTGCGCCCGTTCCCCAACTGCCCATCAAGGTAGAAGGGGGCAAGGTGGTGGTAGCGGGCGAGTTTCTGGGCAAGCCGGGCGCGGATGTATAGGGAGGAATATGTATCAGTGGCTAGATGATCGCTTGAGCATCGGAAGGCTTTATGCCAAGGCCCTGCGCAAAGCCTTCCCAGTGCACCACTCGTTTTTCCTGGGCGAGATCACCCTTTTTTCCTTTGTCACCCTGGTGCTCACCGGAATTTTCCTGACCCTCAACTACGAGCCTTCCATCCGCCCGGTCTCGGGCTCGCTTTCGGGTGGACAGGAAGTACCCGCAGCCTACTACTCGATTCTCTACATTGACTCACTGCCCTTTGGCGCGGTGCTGCGCTCGCTGCACCACTGGGCCGCGCACATCATGATTGCCGCAGCCTTCTTGCACATGCTGCGCATCCACCTGACCGGAGCCTACAAGAACCCCCGCGAGTTGAACTGGATCATCGGGGTGTTTTTGCTGGTGCTTTCTATCATTACCGCCTTCACCGGCTATGCGCTGCCTTTCGACAACTACGCCCTGACCGCCACCAAGATCGGCTACGAGATCGGTGCAGCGGCCCCCTGGGTAGGCAAGTTGATGTCGGATATTCTCTTCGCCGGCGAGCTCTCCCCCACCAATACCCAGACCATCCCCCGGTTGTTCCCCATTCACGTCTTGTGGCTGCCGCTGGCCTTGATCGGTCTGATTGGCGCGCACCTGGCCATCATGATCAAGCAAAAGCACACCCAGCCCAAGTACGCCGAGAAGGTAGCACCGGGCAAGATTGTGGGCGTTCCGTTGTTCCCTCAACAAGCCGCCATGATGGGCATTCTGTTCTTGGTCTACATCGCGGTCGCAACCTTCATCGCCGGGGCCTTCAACGCACACCCGGTGCAGGCCTTTGGCCCCCCCACCGCCAACACCCCGCCGGTCAAGCCCGACTGGTACTTCATGTGGATTTACGGGATTTTGCAGATCATCCCGGCCAACTGGCGCTTTGAATTCCTGGGGGCCACTTTTGGTCCGCAGTTCTGGGGCGGCATCCTGGTACCCACCCTGATCATCATGGGTGCGCTGGCGATTCCCTTCCTGGACTATGCCAAAGACAAGCGGCGCTACTTGGAACTGCCCAGCCAACACCCCTTCCGCACCAGCTTTGTGGTCGGGATGCTGATGTTCTACATCATGAGCACCCTGGCCGGGTACAAAGTAGACCTGGGCCTCTCCAACGGCCTGCTGTGGGTGCTGGTCTTTATCGTGCCGGTCATTACCGGGGTGGTTACCTACATCATCATGAAAGCCATCTACGGCAAGGAGTGGAACCAGGAGCCCGAAATCAAGTTCACCAGCAAAGGCTCTGCTGCCGACGATTGATTGCCTCCACCCATAACATGAGCGCCCCCCAATTGGGGCGCTTTTGATTTTTGGTTCATAGAGCCCGGCTTTTTTCCAAGAAGCGCTATAGAGCGGTTTTCACGAGCAAGCGGCCAGGTTCACCTTGAAAAAGATAATCCAGGCCGCTTGAATGACTCCGCTGGAGGGCGGAGTCATGGTGAAAACCGCGATATGATGGAAGCATAATCAAAGGAGGTACCGCATGGGTGTACGGCTGGATTTGGTGGGGCTGGTGGTGCGGGATATGGGGGCTTCGCTGCGGTTCTACCGGCACTTGGGCTTCGACATTCCGAAAGAGGCCGACCTCGAGGGCCACGTAGAAGTAACCTTGCCCGGTGGGCTGCGCTTTGCCTGGGATACCCTGGAAGTGATCCATAGCTTCGACCCCCAATTCGAGCTGCATCCACGCCCTGCCGGGGCCTTTTTGTGCGATAGCCCTGACAAGGTGGATAGGGTGTACGCCGAACTGGTAGGTGCAGGCTATCGTGGGCACAAACCGCCCTGGGATGCTTTTTGGGGCCAGCGCTACGCCCAGGTGAAGGACCCCGACGGCAATATCGTGGATTTGTTCGCACCGCTATAGAGATCAAGATCACTTCGAGACAGTCCGGTTGCGGCTACCTTGAGGCATGTATCTCCAGAGCATTACCCTGATAGGCGTTGGCCTGGAATTGACTCGACAAGTAACGGGCGGGCTTGAAACTCGAGCCATCGGAAATGCGGTGGTGGTGTACCCCCAAATCGAACTATCGCTGGAAAACCTCTATCAACAAGAAGAGCATTTTGCTGCACTGACCGGCGAACTATCACAAAAGCTGGCCTGCACTGCGCTGGGCATGGTCAACCTGGAGGATGCCGTTCTACTTTTCTGGGTCTACGAGAAGGGAAAGCTGGTTTTCCAGTACGATTCCAACCCGATGTATCTGAGCTGCCCAGTCTGTTCCTACAGCAGCGACACCGTTTCGGCGGAGTATGGCGACGTAGAACAACTCAGCAACCTACTGGGTGTCCCACAAAACAGCAAGGCCCTTAAGTCCTGGTTGTTGCGCAAAAAGGGGCTGGGTTTCTTGAGCGAGCGCGAGCGGCAGGAGAAGATTTTCCAACTGCTGGGCATACCCCTCCCGACAACCCCACTTGGATGCATACAAATGTCAATGACCAGGGGCTTTCTTGCATGACCCGTCTTTGCTTATGCAGTTATTTCTGAGCCACCCACCCCATACCTGCCTGTCCCCGACAAGCCAGCGCACGCCTCCTCCAAAAGGTCTACTCGTTTGTATAAGTATTCATTTGGGAAATAAGGCGGTATATTGTTCTGGATTCATTTTTCCACCATACACTCATCACAAAAAATACGGTTTTGGGCCTAATTGTGGGTAATCCTTCATCCCAAAAATCCATTCATCGGCTAGACTGGTTTTACCCCGCAAGGGGAAATCAAGCGCATAGGGAGGAACGCAACCAACCCATTGGCAGCCTTGCCATCTCAAGGCATATACCCAGCGCCGCAAGGCGAATCAGGCAACGCGACGAACTGCCACCATGCCGTATGCCACGGCACAAGCTAAGGTGCAAAGCACCCCCGCTGCGCGGGTACTGGTGGAGCGACTAAGTCGGCAGGGTGATGTTCGGGCATCCAAAACAAGTCCCGAAAGAAAGGTCACAAGTGTAAAAAATAGGTATCTCGATGAAAACGCTCGTGATAGGAGCCGGTGCCGCTGGCTTGGCGGCTGCCCAAGACCTAAGAAAAGCGAACCATCAAGTCATCGTGCTCGAGGCTCAACACCGCGTCGGAGGACGCATCCGCACTGATAGAAGTTTTACCGCAGTACCCATCGAACTGGGTGCCGAATTCATCCACAGCAGCCAGGTTCCCACCCACCCCCTCCCCCAACAATTCGGCCTGCGAACGATCTACTTCAACCAGCAAGAAGACACGCTGGTGCGGCTGCCTGGCGGCAACCTGCGCAGTGTGGCCGAGGTGGGTTGTGTCCAGCGGGGTTTTTCCGATATTCGGGCGGTGAACTGGCCCCAGGTGGAGGGTGAAGAATCACTGGCCGAATATTTACAGCGCAACCAGCTTATGGGGCAAAAAGTGCCCTACAAGCTGCAAGAGTATATCTCCGACTTTGACAACGCCGGGAGCCTGAGCGCCAAGGCTGCGCTGGACTTCCTCTACGACAAATCCGCCGAGGAGGGCGACTATCGCATCCTCGATGGTTACGATTGACTAGCGATAAAGCTAGCCTCCGGGCTGGACATCCGGCTGGGCGCGGTGGTGGACACCCTCGAGTGGGGCTCCTTTGGCGTCAAGGCCACCACCACCGATGGGCGGGTCTACCTGGCCGACCAGGCCGTAATCACATTGCCGCTGGGCATTCTGAAAGCGGGCCGGGTGAAGTTTATTCCCGAATTGCCCGAGGACAAACTAAACGCTATCGAGCATCTGGGCGTGGCCGATGCGGTGAAGCTTTTCTTCCACTTCGACCAGTGCGTCCTCCCCGAAGGTATCGTCGAACTCTATGTGCCCGGTGCCAACCCCGACGAGTGGTGGAGCAGCGCACGCGGCCATGGAGTCGAGGTGGAAATCCTGACCTCGCTGGCCACCGGCGACAAGGCCCGCGAACTGCTGGCCATGCCCGAGGAGCAAGCCCTGCAAAGCGCATTGGAAACCCTGCGCCAGGCCCTGGGCTGCCCAGAGCTAACCCCTGGCAAGGCTCTACTCGCGCATTGGCAGAATGACCCCTACGCACTGGGGGCCTACTCCAAGGCCAGCGTGGGGGCCTCCCAGGCCCGCCGCATCCTGGCCCAGCCGGTGGGCAACCGGCTCTTCTTTGCCGGCGAACACACCGCCTCCAACGCCTGGGCCGCCACGGTGCACGGGGCCTATGCCAGCGGTCGCCGGGCAGCCCGCGAGATCGTGCAGTTCCGGGGTGAAATCCAACCTGTCCAGCGCCACCACAGCCGCGACTACGACTCGGTGCAAGTATTTGCCCATAGCTGATAGCGAATAGCCAGTAGCAAGAAAATGAACGCCCCGATGGCTGCGGTTGTCGGGGCATTTTCGTACTAATACCAACCCTGCGCGTGAGGGGCGCTAAACGCGCCCCCGTCGCGGTTCCCACCATCCCGCTGCACACCCTGCAGCATGATGTACCCAGTACCACCCAAACCGTTGT
>JBBIUP010000183.1:0-4878 GCA_037440185.1 Meiothermus sp.
GCTCCCTGGCCGATTTTGATCTCGATGAAGCCCGCTGAGTTGAGCATGTAGGCGTGCGCCCCAAAACGACCCGAGGCCACTTGCTGGCCGCGCCAGTGGGTATATTTACCCAGCATGTCGGGAATTTCACCGCCCTCGCCGTTGATGCAAACCATGTTGAGCTTTTTGACCGCATCCACATAGGCGCGGAAACTGGTCTCGCCTTGGGAACCAAAGCTCATGGCGGTAATCACAAAAGGCAGGGAGTGGCCCCCCACGCTCAGGTCTACTTCGTCGGGATTGACCTCGGATTTGCTAGCAAACTTGATGCTCAGAAGTTGGCGGGCTGCCACCGGCGATTCGTTTTCCAGGCCGCGTACCTTCTCCTGGAAGTGCTCGTAGGGCGACTCACCCGAAGAGACCTCCATCGCCGCCTTGAAGATACGGGGGTTGAAGCGGAAGTCCTTGGCAGGCAGGACTTTTTCGGCGTTGAGCAGGTTGAGGCGCTCCAAGAGGGCGCGCTCGAGTTCCAGCAAACCATAGCCCGCCTTGTCCGATCCCAAGAAGTTGCGAATACCGAATTGTTCGGCCAGCTCGGGCTTGAGGCCAATGGCGCTGAAGATGCGCCCATAGCCGCGCACCTCGTGAATGCCCATGGTAGAGATCACCTTTTCCAGGCCCTTCTTGAGGCCCTCGAGCAGGTTCTGTAGGCCCAGCGTACCCTTGCTGGCCTGGGCTTTGTGTTGCATCAGCCAGGGAGCCACCGCATCGGCCCCCAGTCCCAGGCAGACTGCCACATCGTGCAGGTTACGCACCCCGCCCGAGTACACCAGGAGCGAGGTACGGCGGCGCAGCGAGACCCCTTCCTCATCGCGGGCCTCTTCCAGCGACTTACCGATCGCAGCCAGGGCCAGGTAGACATCCAGCCAGACGCCCCCCTCGAAAGCACCGCGATCGGAGAGCACCAGAATTTCAGCCCCATTGCGGGCTGCTTCGATCGCAGTCTCTTGTAGACGCTTAAGTCCAGCCGCAATCCCTTCTTCAACCGAAAACTGCATTGGCAGCACAGCATGTTTGAAGCGGCGCAGGGTTTCCTCGTAGCTCAGGGTGCCCTGACCCTGGACAATGGCCCCCACGCGAGGGGCGGTCTCTTCCAGCAGCACCGGCACCACCAGCTCTTCAACATGGCCCGCCCCGCGCCCATCGGGCAGGGGCCGACGGCCCAGGATGCTACGGGTTGAGAAGTGCTCGATCTCTCGCTCGCGGTCAATGGCCGGATTGGTCACGACCGCCACGGTTTCCTTGAAGAACTCCGAGAGGTTGGGTTTCTCGGGGTTGAGGGCCGCAATGGGGCCATCGTAGCCCAGCGAACCAATGGGCTCGTTGCCGTTTTCTGCAAGCGCCTCGAGGTAGCCGGCATCCCAGCGATCCCAGCCATAGGCCCGCTCGAGGTTCAGCGAGGGCGGAGCAGGCTTGTCTTCGACCTGGGCCTCGTTGCCGCCGGAGAGAGGCGGAGGTGAGGTGTAGCGGGGACCAGCCAGGTGGGTTGCGAAGCCCTCGAGGTGATGGGTCTTGGTCAGGATGCGCTCCAGCACTTGTCGCTGATGACGGTCGTAGGTAAAGAGCCGCGCGCCATCGGGCGTCAGACGCAGGTACATCTTCTCGCCTGGGGCAAAGGGGCGCGGTTCGGAGATGAATTCCTCCACCGTAAAGACCCCCCGCTCCGAGCTAAAGACATACTCGGAGTCGGTCTCGACAAACCACAATGGGCGCAATCCCATCGCGTCGGTACCAAAAACCGCCTCCTCGCGGTGGCGCGTCACCAGGGCCGCCGGGCCTTGGGCCAGTGGGCCAAAGCGCTGACGGAGGTTCATATAGAGGTCTTGCAGAGCCGGTGAGTAGTTTTTGATCTCGCCCAGGATGGGCGGAAACGCCACATCCATAGCTTCGGGCAAGGAAAGGCCAAAGCGGTAAAGCAAACCCTCGAGGACACGGTTCAGGTCTTGCGAATCGGAGCCACCCGTGAGCGGGATGTCCAGGAAACGCCCTTCACGGCGAAGTCGCTCGATGGTGTTGATCTCGCCGTTATGGCCCAGCAAACCAAAGGGCTGCACCGCCTCGAAGGTGGACATCGTGTTGGTGGAATAGCGGTTATGGCCCAGGGTGATGGTGGACTTGTACTCGGCCCTCGAGAGCTCGGGAAAATAGCGCTTGAGAATTTCTGCCGACCCCCGCACCTTATAGACTGCCGTAGCCGTCGAAAGCGAGACTACGTGCACTGGGAAACGCTGCTCGAGCAAGAGGCCCAGTTCCCATAAGGGCCCATCGCCATCGGTAGAAAGCCCTGCCACCTGATAGAACAGCGGTTCGGTGCGCTTGCCCACCGGCCCCAACACACTGCCGTTGGTCTCGCCTTTGCGCTCCAGCAGCAGTTTGATTCCCCGTTTTGAACCTTCGACCCGAAACAGATCAAAGAGCTCTTGAGCCCGTGTCCCTTCGGTTTTGGGGATAAACAGATGACCGACAAAAAAACGCGGGTTTTGGGCCAGGTTGCTGTCCAGTCCTGCTTCGTAAAGGTAGCCAGCCCAAAGCTCACGCGGGAGATCAGTCTGGATACCCGTGCCATCGCCTTCCCCCCGAATCAAACCTGCACGGTGAGCCATTTTGTAGAGGCTTTCGATGGTACGCTGCACATTGGCATGGCTTGGGCGTGCGCTCTTCTCGGCGATTGCGATAATTCCGCAAGCGTCGCGTCCATTTGGTATACCAGGATATGCCTCACTAAATCTCATCTGTGCAGACCTCCAGAACTTGGCAAAAAGGATGTGGGGGGAAATCCTCGCATAAGTTTGCGAAGATTTGAAGCAGTATACGGATCGCCCTGGGCTGCGTCAATATAAGGATGGTGGTGTAGAAAGCTTGTTATTTGTTGTTCAGGACAAAAATACCCGACTTCTCTCGCCCGGTGCTTGCTGCGCTTGAGAGCGATCAACAAAATACCCACCAAGAACGCATTTTCTTGACATTGCTTTGCCGTTGCTCCTACAATGCAATAGGGGGCGTTACGCCTAGGAGGTTTTGTGGAAACGCTGCGTGTATCCGGCAAGTCACGTCCCAACTCCGTCGCAGGTGCTATCGCCGCTTTGCTGCGCTCCCAGAGCGAAGTCGAAGTCCAAGCCATTGGCCCCGAGGCCGTCAATCAGGCCGTCAAAGCCATCGCAATTGCCAGGGGATACATTGCCCCCGACAACCTCGATTTGATTGTGAAACCGGCCTTTGTAAAGCTGGAGCTCGAGAGCGAGGAACGCACCGCTCTGCGCTTCACGGTGCGCAGCCAGCCCTTGCAACCATAAAGCCTAAACCTGCTAACACTTCCGATGTCCTCTAATAGCTGTAGAGCTGGTTTGTTGGCTCATCATGTTGCAAACCATGTGGCGTGAACCGGCCCGCAGAGCTCTTGAATAGAAATCCCCCTTTCGTTGGAAGAAGGAGCGGGGTTAGGGGTAAAACACACAGAAGAGTGTTCTATCTCGAGTATGCCATCAATTGTGATCTTTTGCACCCAGTCCAGTCTAGTGTCCCAGCACTCAGAGCACTCATGTGGAGTCTGTTACATTATACGTGTAGGAGGGAAGAATGACACTAACGTTCTTACTGATGATTGTGGTTTTTGTAGCAACACTGTTCATACAATTCTGGCTCCAGCGCACCTATGCCCGCTATAGCCGGGTAGCCAACAGCCGAGGGGTAACGGGAGAACAAGTAGCCCGCTCCATCCTCGATGCCTACGGGTTGCACAATGTGCGGGTAGAGATGGTACCCGGCGCACTCACCGACCACTACGACCCAATGGCCAAGGCAGTTCGTTTGTCCGAACCCAACTTTCACTCCCCTTCGGCAGCCGCACTCGCAGTTGCGGCACACGAGGTAGGGCACGCCATCCAGGATGCCAAGAGCTATGCCTGGTTGCGGGTGCGGCACAGCATCCTGCCGGTAGCCAACATCGGCAGCATGTTTGGTCCCTGGATCTTCATCGCCGGGATGTTCATGGGCGCTACCGGCCTGATGAGCGTGGGTATCTGGTTGTTTGCAGCGGCGGCACTGTTTCAACTGGTTACATTACCGGTGGAATTCGACGCCTCCAACCGTGCACTTAGCATCCTCAAAAAGATGAATTTTCTCGATAATACCGAGATGGGAGGTGCCCGTGCAGTCCTGACAGCTGCCGCCATGACCTACGTGGCTGCGCTGGCCAACTCACTGGCCACCATCCTGCATTACGTGACCATCATGATGTCCAACCGCGAGTAAACCGGTTTTTCCACAGCCAGCCCCGCTCGCTGCGGGGCTTTTATCGCGGTTCCCACCATTACAGCGCATAGCAAAAACGCTATACGGCGGATTCGTGGAACCGCTCTATTTGGGCCAATCTTGCTTTAATAAGGCATACAGGGCCATATCCTGCGGCCTGCCATGGAGTATGACTTCCTGCCGCAAAATGCCTTCTAAAGTAAAGCCCAGACGCTCGGGAATCGCGCGGCTCTTAGCATTCCTGGTTGCTGCTCGGATCTCCAAGCGATTCAGCTCCAACTCAGAAAACGCATAATTTACCAGGGCACGTACCCCTTTGGCCATCAATCCCCGCCCTTCAAAGGCACGGCCCAGCCAGTAGCCAATCTCGGCGGTACGGTGCAAGGGCTTGATATCAAACAAGGTTAGGGTTCCGGCCAGTTTGTTCCGATGCCAGATGGTCAGGGGTAGTTGTTCACCGCTGGCCAGCCCTTGGAGCGCACCTTGGATGAAGGCTTTGGTGTCTTCCACCGTGGTGTTGCCATCCACCCAGGGCAGCCAGCGGCGTAGATGCTTGCGATTGGCGTCGGTGAGGGCGAAGAGCACTTC
>JBBIUP010000184.1:0-2385 GCA_037440185.1 Meiothermus sp.
AATCAAGTTTCCGAGGCCAGCTTTCTCAACAACATCGGCATCCTGCGTACCGAGCTAGGGCAGTATCCCCAGGCTCTCGAGGCTTTTCTGGGGGCCTACCAGCTTTACCAGGGTGAGGGGCACAGCCCCCGCAACCGGGCAGGCAATCTGGCCTCTATCGGCAACCTATACATGGAGATGGGGGATTTTGACCAGGCCGACAGGTATTACGAACTGGCCCTGGTTGAGACCCGCCATGCCCGTGAGCGGTTTATTGAGGTACAGGTATTGCAACTCATCGCGGAACTGGCCTTCAAGCGCCAGGACAATTTGAAGGCCAGGGATTTTCACCACAAGGTGGTCGAGGCCAGCAGGGAGCTCGGGCTGGAGCGGGTTCTGGCGACCTCGCTGGAGGGGCTTTCCAAGGCTCAGATGGCCCTGGGCGAGCCTCAGGTTGCAACACAGACCCTATTGGAAGTATTGGAGCTGGCACGCCATAAGGGTTGGCGCACCACAGTTCTGGACGCATTGCTCAGCTTGGGGGAGGTCTGTATTCAACTGGGCGATCTGGCCAATGCCTGGGCTCATGGACGGGAAGCCCTTGAACTCTCGCGCCAGGCCGAACGCAAACGCAGCACCTATCTGGCCCACCGCTTGCTGGCCCAGATACTCCGGGCCAGCGGCGAGTATATGCAAGCCATCGAACATCTGGAGGAGTACCATCGCCTCGAGCGCGAAGTTTTTAGCGAGGAAAGTGAGCGCCAGCGCCAGACCTTGATGAACCACCTCGAGCTCGAACGTGTGCGTAACGAGGCCGAAAGCTTGCGCCTCAAGACTCAACTTGAGCGCCAGGCCCGCGAGGAGGCCCAGGCCAAAGTCTTCCAGCGCACCCAGGAACTCGAGTTTGCCCAACTGGAAATTGTGTCGCGCCTGGCCCTGGCCGCTGAGTTCCGCGACGACGCTACGGGTGAGCACACCTACCGGGTGGGCCGCAATGCTGCCATGATCGCTAAAGAGCTGGGCTGGCCGCAGCACGAGGTCGAGACCCTGCGGTTGGCAGCGCGTTTGCACGATGTGGGTAAGATCGGAATCCCAGACCCCATTTTACTCAAGCGAGACCGCCTGACGGTTAGCGAGTACGAGTTGATGAAAGATCACACCAACATTGGGGCCCGTATTCTTTCCGGGGGTCGTTCCAAAATTCTTCGCCTGGCCGAAGAAATTGCCCTGTCGCACCATGAACACTTCGATGGCCTCGGCTATCCGTGTGGTTTAGTGGGGGAGAGCATTCCGATTTCCGGGCGTATTGTGGCGGTGGCGGATGTGCTGGATGCCCTGACCCATGAGCGCCCCTACAAGCGGGCCTGGTCGGTAGCGGAGGCTCTGGCCGAGATCAAGCGCCAGAGTGGAAGACAGTTCGATCCAGTCGTGGTGGAAGCTTGCCTGACGGTCTTTGCGGAGGTTACAGCCGACGTGGAAGAACACATGCAGCGCCTGGACTCCGACCTCTCGCTTTCGGTGCAGCTCGAGAAAGCCCAACTAGGCTGGGCCGACGATGAAATCGAGCAACTCAAGCAGAACTTCGAGCAGTTGTTGGCCGAGCGCACCCGTGAACTCGAGCAAGCCCGTCGCGAGGCACAGGTGCTGGCCCGCCGCATGGAGCTCATGGCCCATACCGATGTACTCACTGGCCTGGGCAACCGCCGTGCTTTCGAGTCCGACCTCGAGAGCGAAGTGGCGCGTGCTTACCGTGTAGGCTACTCGCTCAGCGTGCTGGCCCTGGATGTAGACACCCTCAAACAGCTTAACGACAACGAAGGCCACGAACGTGGCGATGCCTTGCTGCGCACTTTTGCCCAGTCCATGCAGGAGTGTTTCTTTGACCTGGGCCGGGTTTACCGCATCGGCGGCGACGAATACGCCGCGATCTTACCCTATGTAGATGCACGCCATCAGGCCGAGATCTTCAGCCGAATTGATGCGGCCATTTTCAACACCCAGGGCCAGGGATTCCCTACCGCCAGCGTCAGCACCGGCATGGCTTCGATGCCTGCCGAAGCTACTTCCGATGGTGATCTGGTGCGCCTCTCCGATCAGCGCATGTACCAGGACAAGCTCCTTCGCCGCAAGGCCCGCGAAGCCAGTACCAACACCGTCAACGATTAAACGATTAATCGCAGGGTTGACAGATTCTCCCCGTCTCTCTACACTCACTTTTATCCGCGCCGGGGCGCGGCCACAATTTGAAAGTTCTTTTATCCAGAGCGGCGGAGGGATTCGGCCCTGTGAAACCGCAGCAACCCATAAAAGAACTTCTGCTCATCACCAGAAGTTCTTTTGCAAGGTGCTAATTCCGGCTCGACTGCTGAATGTTGTAGGCACACAACGTTCGAGACTTGGCATAGT
>JBBIUP010000184.1:2485-4872 GCA_037440185.1 Meiothermus sp.
GCCGCCCGGCTTTTTGGGCTGCAGGAGTTCGGCAACATCTACACCCGCATCATGAACCCCACCACCGATGTGCTGGAAAAGCGCGTGGCGGCCCTCGAGGGGGGGGTGGCGGCGCTGGCCACCAGCTCAGGCCACGCGGCGCAGTTTTTGGCCATCACCAACATTGCCCAGGCGGGCGACAACTTCGTCTCCACCCCCAATCTGTATGGCGGCAGTATCAACCAGTTCAAGGTTACGCTGCCCCGCCTGGGCATCCAGAGCCGCTTTACCGACAGCGCCGAGAGCGTAGAAGATTTTGTTCGTCTCACCGACGCGAATACGCGGTTCTGGTATCTGGAATCGCTGGGCAACCCCGCACTCAATATCCCCGACTTCGAACCCATCGCCCAGGCGGCCCAGGAGCGCGGAATTGCCCTGATTGTGGATAATACCTTTGGACACGGGGGCTACCTGTTTCGCCCGGTTGAATGGGGGGCCAACGTGGTTACCCATTCTGGTACCAAGTGGATTGGCGGGCATGGGGCAGCCATCGCGGGTTTGATTGTGGACGGGGGCAATTTCGATTGGGGCAACGGGCGTTACCCGTTGGTCACCGAGCCGCAGCCAGGCTATCACGGCCTCGAGCTGCATAAAGCCGTGGGCAACCTGGCCTTCATCATCAAGGCCCGGGTGGATGGTCTGCGCGATCAGGGACAATGCCTGGGCCCCTTTGAAGCCTTTTTGTTATTGCTGGGCCTCGAGACCCTCTCGCTGCGCTCCGAGCGCCATGTGGAGAATTCCCTGGCCCTGGCCCACTGGCTGCGCGAACAGGACGAGGTGGCTTGGGTCAATTACCCCGGTCTGGACGACCATCCCAGCCATGCCAAGGCCCAGAAGTATTTCAAAGGCAAGCCAGGCTCGGTGCTGACCTTTGGCCTCAAGGCCGGCTACGAGGCGGCCAAGCGCTTTATCAACCGATTGGAACTGGTCTCCCACCTGGCCAATGTGGGCGATACCCGCACCCTGGCCATCCACCCGGCTTCCACCACCCATTCCCAACTTTCATCTGAGGAGCAGGTTGGCGCAGGTGTAAGCCCGGAACTGGTGCGACTCAGTGTGGGTCTGGAAACCATTGATGACATCAAGGCCGATCTCAAACAAGCCCTAACGCAGCCGGTGAGTGCACCTTGATCGAAATGGTGGACAGGTTGTAGTGGAGTACGCTCCACCGTGCTCTCTCACCTACAACCCGTCCAACCAACATGAAGGCAACCATGACCGACTTTCTGATTCAAGAGGCCTGGGGCGACCACGAAGCCCTGTTAATCAAGCCCCCCAAGAGCCGGGGGCGGGTACCCCCACCCATCCCGGCCCAGGCACAAGTGGCGAGCGGGTTTCGCCTCGAGTATGGGGGCACCTTGCCCGAGCTTCTTTTGCGCTATGAGATTTATGGCAACCTGAACCTTGACCGCAACAACGCCGTGCTGGTTTTTCACGCCTGGACTGGTTCGGCGCATCTGGCCGGAACCTATTCCCGCGAGACCCTTAGCAGCCTGCCCCGGCTGGATCAGGCTTTTGGGCCGGATGGCTGGTGGGACGAGCTGGCTGGGCCAGGGCGGATGCTCGATACCGACAAGCATTTTGTGATTTGCGCCAACCACATCGGTAGTTGCTACGGTTCCACCGGCCCGCTCTCGCAAAACCCCGAGACAGGACGACCTTACGGCCCCGACTTCCCCAAAGTCACCGTGCGCGATCTGGCCCGCGCCCAGGCCAGGCTGCTCGACTTTCTGGGCATCGAGAAAGTCACCCTGCTGGGGGGAAGCCTGGGCGGGATGGTGGCCCTCGAGTTTGCCCTGCTCTACCCCCATCGTGTACACAAACTGGTGGTGCTGGCTGCGCCTGCAGTGCACAGCCCCTGGGCCAGGGCATTCAACCGGCTTTCGCGCGAGGCAGTCCTGGCCGACCCCAGCTACCAAGCAGGACATTACACCCAACAGCCTTTGGGGCTCCAACTGGGCCGTGCTATCACTATGCTTTCCTTCCGATCGCCCGATTCGTTCCGGCTGCGCTGGCAGCAACACCCCGAACGGGGGGAGAGCTATGTGCTCTACCAGGGCGAGAAATTTGCCAGGCGCTTCGATGCCAACGCTTACCTGGTGCTCTCCGAGGCGATGGACACGCACGATGTGGGGCGTGGGCGGGGCGGGTTCGAAGCTGCCCTGCGTGAGCTGCGGGGGATGCCCAGCCTGTTTGTCGGTATCAATTCCGATGTGCTCTATACAGCCCAGGAGGTTCGGGAGATGGCCAGTCTCAGTGAGGGGCGCTACCGAGAAATCCATAGCCCACATGGCCACGACGCTTTCCTCATCGAAACCGATCAGGTAGAGCGCATCCTGGCCGATTTT
>JBBIUP010000185.1:0-4817 GCA_037440185.1 Meiothermus sp.
CGCGCCTCCTCGAGCCACCTTTGCCGCAGGCTGGCTGGCTCCAAGACCTCGATTCGCGCCCCCCAGCTCTGCACCCACGAGAGCAGCTCGAGGGGAAAGTTCAAGTTATCGGTGCCTACTAGAATACAAACCTCGAGACCCCCGCCCTGGAGCCTCGAGGCAATACGCAGGTTGGGGTAGCCGCCCTCCAGGATGCGGTAGGCAGCCTCGGGGCGGATTCGGAGCCGGACTTCCACCGGCGCTCCGCCGCTGCTCCCGACCACCCCCCAGGCATTGGAAAGGTAGTGTCGGGGGTCAAAGTGGGTAGGGATGGTATAGGCCCCTGGCTCGCCCACCGCCCGAACCCGGCGCATCCGGCTCAGCTTGTAGGTGCGCAACGCCCGATGGTAGCCGCGCTCATGCCCGATCACATACATGCCCAGGTTGGTGCGGGCCACCTCGAGGAAGTACACCTCGAGCACGTTTTTGCGCGGCCTGCCCGAGCCGCCTGGCTTGAGGTAGTCGAACTCGATCACCTGGCGTTTGAACCAGGCTTGGGCCACCACGGCCATGGCGAACCCCTCGTCTTGATGTTGGAGGGTGCGATGCTCGAGGTCTTCGGTGCTTTTGAGGGCCAGCTCCTGGGCCGGTGAGGGCAGCCGCCGGGCCAGTTTCCTGAGGGCCGAAAGGTAGGTCGGCTCGTAGCCGGGGGTGTGGTGGTAGAGCATCCGCAAGGCACTGTGCGTGACCAGCGCTTCCACTGGGCTCAGCTCTTGGCTTTGTAGCAACTGGTACTGGGGCGAACGACCCTCTTTGGCCACCTCGATGGCTTGCAAGTCCTCGAGCAGATAGCGCAGGGCCGTACGCTTGTCCACCCCCAACACCTGGGCCAGCTCCTGGGCCGTGTAGGGCTTGGCCGCCAGCAAGTCTCGGGCTTCCAACAAGCGAAGCGACTTCTTATGATCGGCACTTTTTCGGCGTGATCTATACATAGGACTTTACTTTTTACCAGTGTAGGCGCGGGCGTCCAGGTCTCGTCCAGATTGCTCAAAGGGGCTACTTTATGCGCAGGAAATCTGATATTAGGCTACTAAACTAGGCCCCGCACAACACTTTGGCTCGCCATCCACAACCACCGGGTTGGGTCGCAGGGCTGCAGAGCACCCGGCCTGTACCCCCACAGCCAGCAAAACCAGCAGCACCAAGCCTTTTTTCAACCCACCAAGGGCCTTTTTGCTGGAGGAACCATGTTTGTTTTCCACGCCCGTCAGTGTGGGGCTCGAGTGTGACAGTGCTTGTCGTGGATCTTTCCCACAAGCCAGGTCGAGCAACCTCTGGCTGCTCGCGCCTATACAATGCCCAAACCTGAGCTAAATCTATTTTTTGAATCCAGTGTTAGGGGCGAACCGCCTGCAAAGCTTCCACCCGCTTGGCCCCACGATAGACCCGCTTGTAGAAGGGGCTGTCCAGGCTTTCGATCACCACCCGGCTGCCATAGCTGTTGGCATGGGCGAACACGCCCCGGCCCAGGTAGATGCCCACATGGTCAATCTGGCGGCCTGCAAAGCTGAAAAACACCAGGTCGCCCTGGCGCATCGCACCTTGCACGGTGGTGAAGGCTCCCCATTGTTCGCGGCTGGTGCGGGGCACCCGGATGCCCACTTCGGCATAGACCTGCTGCACAAAAGCCGAACAATCCACCGCGCGGTCGGAGTTGGCCCCAAACACATAGGGCAGCCCCAGGTATTTGAGCACCACCAGGATCAGCGGATGGGTGGGGTCGTAGTCGGTGTCGGAGGGCTGGCTGGGCGGACTGCTGGGCTGGGGCTGCGGGGCGGGTTCGGGTGCAGGCTGGGGGGAAGCTGGCGGCTGGGGTGGAGTGGGACTGGGAAGCGGGGTCGAGTTAACCAGATTGGCCGAAGAGCCCGCGGGTGGGGCGGGATTGGGGTTGGCAGGGGACGGATTGGGAGCAGAAGCAGGTGGGTTGCTGGGAGCCGCGACGCTCATCTGGGGAATCCGGAGCACCTGACCGAGCGAAAGGGTGGTGCCCTCGAGATCGTTTTCTTTCTGAACGGCCTGCACCGTAGAGCCATAGCGCCGGGCAATGGAAAAGAGCGTATCGCCCCGCTGTACCGTGTGTTGCACCACAGGGGGCGGCAGTTGCAGCACCTGCCCTACCCTCAGGGTAGCATCGCTCAGGCTATTGAGCCGCATGAGAATTTCTACGGTGGTATCGTGGCGTTTGGCAATCGAAAACAGGGTATCGCCGCGCTGAACCGTATAGCTCAGCGTACTTTGGGCGAGCGCAATCGCAATAAGCCAGGAAAGCACGGCAATTATGCGCATACAAACGTAAGTATACGCGGAATTTCTATATTTTTGCGTTCATATAGCCATTATTTCGCTTTCATGAAATACGATGGTTGGGCCGATGGTGCGCTGGGCTCGAGGCTGCGAAACTCTGTCGGGAACTGCGGTTATCAGATTCATCACACTCTTACATGCTTATTGCAGCTGCCCTCCTACGGCTCTCTTGATTTGCGCTCCTGTCTGGGCTGGCGTTCGGCCCAGGCGATGGTGGGACGCAAGAAAAGGGGGGCCAGCAGGGTGGTGCCCACCACCGTAAACAGCACCAGGGCGTATCCCTCCTCGTTCACTGCACCCGCCGATAACCCCAGTGCTGCCACGATCAAGCCCACTTCCCCCCGTGGGGCCATGCCCACCCCCACCACTACCGCCCGGCGGAAGCCCTGGCTGAGCGCCCCCAGAAAGCCCCCCAGGAGTTTGCCAACCAGTGCGATGAGCAGCACCACGCTACCCACCCACAAAACCTTGGCATTGAACAGCACACTCAACTCTAGACGCACACCGACCATGGCGAAAAAAATCGGGGCCAGAAAAGACCCTACGGCCTGAACCGATTCTTCGATGGCGAGCTCTTCACGCACCTCGGCCAGCAGCATTCCAGCCAAAAATGCCCCAACGATGGGGGCCAATCCAATGGTTGTCGAGAGCGCAGCCAATCCCACCCCCACCAGCAGTGCAAAGCCAAATGGGCTGCCCACCGGCAGGGCCGAAAAACGTACTCGGCGAACAAAAGGTACCAATAAAATGGCCCCTCCCACAAACAAAACCGAGAGCGCGGTAATGCGCAGGGCCGTACCCACCTCGAGCGCCCCGTTCTGGGCCACGCCATTCACAATCGCCAGCACAATCAAGCCCAACACGTCGTCAATCACTGCCGCCCCCAGAATGATGCGGCTGTAATTGCGCGAGAGCACCCCCAACTCCAACAGCACCCTGGCGGTGATCCCCACACTTGTCGCCACCAGCGCGGTTCCCAAAAACAGCGCCGGGAGCTGCTCAAAACCGATGCTGAGGCCAAAAAAATACCCACCCACAAAAGGAAACAGCACCCCCAGCACCGCTACCAGGAAGGCCTCCTTGCCAACCACCAAAATATCGCGCAGCCGCGTCTCCAGACCCACCATGAACAATAAGAAAATAGCGCCCAATTCGGCCAGAAACTCCAGTATCTCGCCCTCGTGTACCCAGCCCAACAAGGCTGGCCCCACCAACAAACCCGCCAGCACCTCGCCAATCACCACCGGCTGCTTGAAACGGGCAAACAGCCACCCAACCAACTGGGTGGCCAGTAGTAGCAAAAACACTTCAACCAGATGCTCGATGCCCTGCATCAAGCTCCCCACACAAAGAGACGCAAAAAGTCGGAACGGGTCAGGGTTCCCAGCAACCGGCGACTTTGGTCTACTACCAAGACCCGGCGGTATCGTTTGTTTTGTAGCATCAAAGCCAGTGCGGTCTCGATGGGGTCTTCCGGCCCCACGGTGGCTACCTCAGTGCGCATGAGGCGATGGACAGACGTATCTTTATAGCGGTCTACCCGTTTGTCCAGTGAGCCCGGATCTACCCACTCTCCCATAAACCGCAACGCCTCCACATCCGAGAAGGTTCCCTTCTCGGGGTCGGGCAGCATCTGGTCAATCTCCAGCAAACCCACCAGTTCGCCCGCATCCTCCACCACCGGCAAACCCCCCAATTTATGCTCCAGCATCCGCTCGGCAGCCACATATAGGGTTTCATCCTTGCGCACCGTGTAGGGGCACAGTCCCATCAGGTTTTTGACTTGCATGTCCGATTGTACTCAATCCACCAGATAGAGCGGTTTTCAGAAAGCATGCCGCAATCTCCACAAGGAGAAGTGCGTACCTGGCTTATTTTTTGCCGCTGCTCCCAGCGGCAAAAATAGCAAAAACCGCGATAAGCCGCCCAATCCGGCCTTTATCACGATAGGCCGTCTGTGCCCCTCATACCAGATTCGGGTAGTTCGTCACCGAATGGTGACGAACTACCCCGACCAACGGGACGATCCCCTTCGGGACGGGCAATGCCCGTACACCAGCGGGACGATCCCCTTCGGGACGGGCAATGCCCGTACACTAAGGGGAATTGCGCCGGGTACGCATAGCCCGATTCCGCGGGTTTTGCCAATCTACCCTGGCACAACTTAGACAATTGGCCTTCGGATGAAGAGAATCTTTCGCTTTACAAATGCATAAACGCTCTATATATTCAAAGTCAGATGCGATTCTCTGCACGAGCTACCCTGTAAACGACGCTCTTCTTCCTGAAGAGGTCGCCAGGGTTTGCCTGGCGGAGAATCTTTTTTTATGCTTATTCAGTTTGAGAGGCCATCATGAAAACCGCCGACATTCGCGAAAAATACCTGCAATTCTTCGAGTCCAAGGGGCATTTGCGCCTACCGAGCTTTAGCGTTATTCCCCAGGACGATCCCACCCTGCTGTTCATCAACGCAG
>JBBIUP010000186.1:0-4801 GCA_037440185.1 Meiothermus sp.
TACTCTTTCAAAGAATATACCCGGGCCCGCGAAACCATCGAAATCCAGCCCGCCCCGGTGGTGGTGCTCGAGGGGATCATGCTTTTGGTAGACGAGGCCGTTCGTGCCCAGATGAACCTCAAGGTTTTTGTGGATACCGATGCCGATGTGCGCTTTATCCGGCGCTTGCAGCGCGATCTGATCGAGCGTGGGCGTACCGTTGAAAGTGTAGTCAAGCAATACCTGGAACAGGTTCGCCCCATGCACCTTTCCTTTGTCGAGCCCTCCAAGCGCTATGCCGATGTCATCATTCCCCACGGTGGGCACAACGAAGAGGCCCTGGCGATGCTGACCGCGCGGGTGCGCAGCCTGGTTGCTTCGGAAAAAGTGGTTCAGAATGGGGGTCGGTTGTGAGTCCGCAAAACATCTTGCGAATGGTGGTGCTGCTCTCGGCAGTGTTGAGCCTGCCTGCTCTCTTGCCCCGGATGCAGGCCGAACGTCCGGGGCCGGTGGTGCTGATTATGGACGGCGAAGAAGCGGCCGATCAGGCAAGGTTCGCCGGCAAAACCATTCTGCAGGTGATGCAGGAATACCAAACACTGGGAGTGGGCGGCGTTGCGCTGTATGAGCAAACCGTACGGAACTGGGTGAGTAGGGGGCTCCTGACCTACCACCCCTCCAACACGCTGCAACTGGTATACCCCAATGCCCAGATCAGGCCGGGCTGGTTTTACCTGACCGGTCCCTCAGCATTCCTGGATTCCATGGTGGCCCGCTGGAACATTCCCAGCGAGAGGGTTCTGATTGGAACCCAGACCTGGCTGGCCACCCCGGTCAATGTAGACTTTTTCCCGGCGGGTTATGACCTGGCCCTGGCCCGCGAGCTGAAGAACCAGGGCTTCTACATCGTGGCCCGGCCTTTCGATCACCCTTACCGCAAGTACGATGTAGAGCTCATTCCTCCCCAGGCCGATGCGGTGGCATTTGCTGGACTGGATGTGCTGGGCTTCAAAGACCACCTAGACACGGTGGCGGCGGGCCTGCAAGGCAGACCCATTGCCTGGATTGAAGGTACCCCCCAGCGGGGCTTTGCCCAATTGGACAAAACCTTGCCGGTCAAGCGGCTCTTTAGCATCCGCCCGGAGTGGCAGGACAAGCTGACCCCCGCCGAGACCGCCGACAAATTCGTGCTGGCCTCGCGTGAGCGCGGCCACCAGTTGCTCTACTTGCGCCCCTACAAGCAGCCTGGGGATACCCAGCAATTCCTGACCATCTTGAAGCGCGATTTGGAACGTTCACGTATCCCCATCGGTGAACCTACTGCCCGTAACTTTACCCCTTCGCCACTACGCTATATGGCCCTGTTGGGAATCGTGGCAGGGTTGGCCTTGCTGGCCATTGGGTTGCCACAGCCCTTTGGAATTCCGGCAGCAGCGTTGCTGGCGCTATTTGCCCTGGGGGTGGCCCGTGGGGATGCGGCGCCCTTATTGGCCGCGATGGTTTTTCCGGCCCTGGGCTTTCTCGAGCGCCAACTGCCCGGTTTGCGCCTGTGGCTAGCAGCGGTGCTCTATTCGTTGGCTGGGGTGGTCTTTCTGGCTGCCCTGGGCAGCACCCCCCAGAGCGTCCTGGGCCTGGATCCTTTCCGTGGGGTATCGCTCACGCTGGTGGTGCCACCGCTGTTGGTAGCACTTTCGTTTCTGCCTGTGGCCTACAAACCGGCCCTCAACTTCCTGTATAACTACCAGTTCAAACTGGGCGAGGTTGCAATTGCGCTGGTAGGGCTGGGGGTGGTGGGGCTGGCGGTATTACGACGGGGCAACGATGCGGCGCCGTCCATTGTGCCAGAATGGGAATTACAGCTCAGGGCCTTCTTGCAGGATGTAATGGTGCGGCCCCGCTTCAAAGAGATTTTTGCCCACGCCCTGGCGCCCATTGCCTTGTTGCTGCCCTGGCCGCCCTGGCTCAAGAATGCACTGCTGGTATTGGTAGCGGTGGGCATGGGCTCGATTTTGAACACCTTTTCCCACTACCACACGCCTTTGAGCATCTCCTTCTTCCGGGTATTGAACGGAATCCTTATCGGTCTTGCGGTGGGGGTGATTGGGGTCTGGATCATTCGCCGACTGCGCGAATGGTGGCTTAGATAGAAACATCTAATTGCTGAGCGTGCAAAGATGGAGCACGGGTAGCTATTGGGGAGGGTATCCATGCACGTGGGGGTCAGCGGTTATTACGGCTTTCAGAATGCGGGTGACGAGGCCATCCTCGAGGCCATCGTGCAAGAGATCAGGGCTCGTGGGCACCAGACCGTAATATTTTCCAACAATCCCGGTGAAACCGCGCAGCGCTACGGGGTAGAAGCAGTCAAGCGTACCCAACCCCTGGAAGTCTGGAAAGCCCTGGGCAAGATAGATTTGCTCTTATCGGGCGGTGGGGGTTTGTTGCAAGACAAAACCTCTGGCCTGAGCCTGTGGTATTACCTGACCATCATCGGACTGGCCCGGCGCAGGGGCCGATCGGTGTATGTGTTCAATCAATCGCTGGGGCCCCTGAGCAAGGCTGGGGAAGGTCAGGTACGGCGGGCCTTGCGCGGGGTGGGGTGTTTTTTCCGCGATGAGGGTTCGCTGGAGTATGGGCGCAAACTGGAGCTGGAGGTACATCTGGGGGCCGACCCGGCCTTGTTGCTGGTACCTCCGCCGGTTGAACGCGAACCCAACATGGTGGTGCTGGTGCCCAAATATGGCACCGAGGAAGCCAATGCCAACCTGCACAAGCTGGCCGACCGGCTGCGGGTAGAGGGCTACGATGTGGTGATTCTGGCCCTGCAACCAGGCTTTGATGAACCGGTGCTGGAAAAGTTCAGTAGCTTCACCCGCGAGCTGGCCTGGGATCCGCGCCGGGTGAGCTATCTGCTGGCCCAGGCAGGTTATGTGATCTCGGTGCGCCTGCACGGGGCTATTCTGGCTGCGGCTGCCGGAACACCCTTTGCCGGTATTGCCTACGACCCCAAAGTAGCCGGTTTTTGCCGCGATGCCGGGGCGGTTTATGTGGACATGCCAGGCGATCCCGATCTGTTGGCATCGGCGGTGCTTACCGGGCGCCAGCCCAATTGGAAAGCGGTAGAGGAGATGAAGGGTCGTGCCCGCACCAGCTTTGATCTGGTGTTGTCCAGCAGCCGCCAGGGGCGGGTGCAGCGCTCGAGGTAAGGTTACAGCGGGATGTTCCCGTGCTTCTTGTAGGGCCGTTCTTCTTGCTTGGTGGAGAGCATCTCGAGGTGCTGGATCAACAACCGGCGGGTCTCGGCGGGGTCAATCACATCGTCAATGTAACCACGTCCAGCCGCCACGTAGGGGTTGTCGAAGGCTTTTTTATATTCAGCAATTTTGGCCTGGCGGGTGGCGGCAGGGTCGGGCGAGGACTGGATTTCTTTGCGGTAGATGATGTTGGCTGCCCCCTCTGCACCCATCACCGCCACCGCCGAGGTGGGCCACGCCAGCACCACGTCGGCCCCCATATCGCGGGAGTTCATGGCCAGGTAAGCACCACCATAGCTCTTGCGGGTAATCAGGGTAATCTTGGGGACGGTAGCTTCGGCATAGGCGTAGAGCATCTTGGCCCCGTGACGGATGATGCCCTGGTGTTCCTGGGTCACACCGGGCAAAAAGCCGGTCACGTCTACCAGGGTCAGGATTGGAATGTTGAAGCCGTCACAGGTGCGGATAAAACGGGCGGCCTTGTCGGAAGCATTAATGTCTAGGGCCCCGGCCATGTAGCGCGGGTTATTCGCAACGATGCCCACCGACATCCCACCCAGGTGCGCATAGCCCACCAGGATGTTCTTGGCGAAGTTGGTGTGTAGTTCCAGGAACTTGCCATCATCCACGATGGTCTCGATGACCTGATGCATGCTGTAGGGTCGGCGGGGATCGGGGTGCACCTGATCTAAGAGTTCGGGGGTTTTGCGGTTCTTAGGGTCGCCATTCTCGATAATGGGTGGTTTTTCTTTGGCATTTTGCGGCAAGTAGGTAATGAGCTGCTTGATGGTGTCCAGTACGCCTTGGTCACCATCGCACTCGAGGTGGGCTACGCCCGACTTGGCGGTGTGGACTTCAGACCCCCCCAGCTGCTCGAAGGTGACTTCCTCGCGGGTCACGCTTTTGATGACTTCTGGTCCGGTGATGAACATATAGCTATTGCCCTTGCTCATCAGCACAAAATCGGTAATGGCCGGGCTGTAGACGGCTCCGCCCGCACAGGGTCCCAGAATCGCCGAGATTTGCGGCACCACACCCGAGTAGACTGCGTTGCGGTAGAACACCTCACCGTAGCCCGAAAGACTGTCCACTCCCTCCTGAATGCGGGCCCCCGCCGAGTCGTTGAGACCGATCACGGGAGCACCTACCTTGACGGCCATATCCATCGCGTGGGCGATCTTTTGCCCGTGGGTTTTGCCCAGGCTCCCGCCCAGCACGGTGAAATCCTGACTAAAAACAAAAACCGTGCGCCCCCCCACCTTGCCATAACCCGTAATGACCCCGTCGGCAGGTGCTTGTACCCCGTGCATGAGCTCGGTTTCGGGGTGTTCGGCGAAGGGTTGCAGTTCAACGAAGGTATCCTCGTCGAGCAAATATTGAATGCGCTCACGAGCGGTCATTTTGCCTGCCTCGTGATGCTTTTTGATCCGGTCTGGCCCGCCCCCTGCTTCGACATGCTTGCGGCGTTCTTCCATCTCGGCCAGTAGTTCTTCCATCCAAGCCCGCGTGTTGTCTGCCATAGCGTTAGTATCTTACCAATGTGCTTCCGTGTCATTCATACCCACTAG
>JBBIUP010000187.1:0-4737 GCA_037440185.1 Meiothermus sp.
CGGCAAGGGAGAGCGGTTCCCATCTCACGCGCAGAGTTGGTTTTAGATGCTTATTTGACATATATAGGTATCTGAAAGTTGGTTCCTGAGCGACTACTCAGATGCTTGATTGGCTACTTCTACCCGGTTGCCCCCGGCTTGCTTGGAGATATACATGGCAGTATCGGCCCTCGAGACCAGGTAATCGGGTGTGTCACCCGAGGTTGTCGTGGCCACGCCAAAGCTGGCCGAGACCGGTGGCAAATTCTCCAAGGAATTCTCGGCCAAGAGCTGCTGGAGCCGCTTGCACAACAGGTGGGCTTCTTGAAGGGGGGTGTTGGGTAGTAGCAACACAAATTCTTCTCCGCCCCACCGTCCCAACTGGTCGCTCTGGCGGAGGTTTCTCTTTAAGACCTGGGCTATGTGAACCAACACATTATCGCCCGTCTCGTGTCCATACTGATCGTTGATTTGCTTGAAGCGATCCAGATCCAGCAGCACCAACGAGAGAGGTTGTGCGGTTTTCTGGTTTTGCTCGAGGGCTTGGCGCAGTGCCTCCATGATTGAGCGGCGGTTGGCGATGCCCGTAAGGGGATCAGTGTGAGCCAGTTGGTAAAACTTGACTGCTTCTAGCCGCACCCGCAACGAATGTTCCTTGGCCAATACCAGCAGGCGAAACAAGACCAGATAGCACAACTGTGAAACATAAAGCTGCACGATTGCGTTCAGGTCGAGCGAAACTCCCCTCAGAACCTGTGGCATCAGGGCCAGCAACCCCACCAGCACAAAAGCAGAAAAAATGCCCACCGAGACTTGCCAAGCCTGGCGTGGCTCGAATACAAAATAGGCCATCACGAATACCAGGGCGATCCAGAGCGAGGAAATCCATAAGCCTTCCTGTTGCAGAACCCGCATGTTGTAGTAAATGTTCAGCACCAAAAAAAGTGCTACACCCCAGAAGACCCCACGCTCGATGGTGCGAAAGCCAATCCATCTGGGCACCAGCAGCCCCATCCAACAAATCAGCAGCCAACCGGCAATTATCAACAGCGCGTATTTTTCATAGAAGGTTTCCTCTTGGGTCAAGTCCAAATTAAGCCAACCCATCAAGCCGGCCCAGGCCGCGACAGGCAGAAAAAAGAAATAGGCTCTAGTGCGTAAGGATGCAGTAGAATCTACGTCCTCGAGAATCGGCTGGGGTGGCATAAAGTTTCGTTACCATTCTGCAATATTTTTGATGTTTCGCAAATTGCCCAGGTGCTGAGTGCGCCCACCTCTTCTGCTGTTCGGGGTATTTGTGTGCACTGCTCTTGCTGTTTGAACAAGGCTACCAAAAACTACCGAGCTGGCTCAAAGAGGCCCATCTTGTACTAAACAAAAGCCCCTCCCCCAACGGGAGAGGGGTTGGGGTGACGGCTATTCAATCGTCGGCAGCCGACCCGGTGCTCTCGGCACGCTTCTTGCTACCAAATAGGCGCCGGAAGAAACTCAAAACCGGATCGTAATATTCGTCCACCACACGCTCCTTGAGCGGGATGATGGCATTATCGGTGATGTGAATGTGCTCGGGGCAGACCTCAGTGCAGCACTTCGTAATGTTGCATAAACCGATGCCACCCTCATTTTTGAGCATGTCTAGGCGATTGGCGGTGTCGAGGGGGTGCATTTCCAGGCTCGCGGTTCGCACCAACAGGCGTGGCCCGATAAAACCGGTCTTCTCGTCATGGTCGCGCAACACGTGGCAAACATTTTGGCACAGGAAACACTCAATGCACTTCCTAAACTCCTGTACCCGATCCACATCTTCCTGCATCATGATCCAGTCGGTGTTGGGGGCTGGTGTGAAGGGCTTGATCTTCTTGTTGGCTTCGTAGTTCCACTTCACATCGGTGGCTAGATCACGGATCAACGGGAAGGTCTTCATAGGCCGCACCGTGATGGGCTTGGAGGTGTCAATGGAGTCTAGGCGGGTCATGCACATCAGGGTCGGCTTACCATTGACCTCGGCCCCGCACGAGCCGCACTTCCCGGCCTTGCAATTCCAACGGCAGGCCAGGTCGGGGGCTTGTTCGGCCTGGATCTGGTGGATGGCGTCGAGCACCACCATCCCTTCCTCGACAGTCACGGTGTAGTCCTTGAGTTCACCGCCGTTTTTATCACCCCGGTATACCTTGAAATTAAGGTTCTGCATTTCAGGCTCCTACCTTGTCGCTTAGTTCTTTCAAGTCCTTGGCCTCGGCCATCTTGCGCCGGTCTTCGGGCATCTCCGGCAGTGACTCGGCCACCACACTGAGGGTGCCATCGCTGCTACGACGTATGATGTGATTGAGTTTGGCGAAGGTGGCATCGGGCTCCGGGTAGTCCAGACGGGCGTGCCCACCCCGGCTCTCCTTACGGGCCTGGGCAGCCAGCACCACAGCCTCGGCGATTTCGACCATCAGTTGGATGTCAATAGCGGTGTGCCAGCCGGGGTTGTAGACGCGGGTTCCGCCAGCGGCGGTGTTCTTAGCACGCTGTTTGAGGCTTGCCAGAATGTCCAGTTGGGCCTTGAGCTCGCCCTCCTCCCGCATGATGCCCGCGTTCTGCTGCATCGTCTGGCGTAGTTCCTTCATCAACTCGAAGGGGTTTTCGCCCTGGGGGTTGGAGAAAGGGGCGGTGGCCTCGGCAATGTAGGCCCTAATCTGGGTCTCGTCCACCTTGTAGGAGCCGCTCTGGGCCGCTGCATATTCAGCTGCCGCGAGTCCTGCCCGGCGACCGAATACCACTAGGTCTGACAGCGAGTTTCCGCCAAGGCGGTTTGCGCCGTGCAGGCCGCCCGCCACCTCGCCCGCCGCATAGAGACCGGGGACGTTGGTGGCCTGGGAGTCCGGGTCTACCCGGATACCACCCATCACGTAGTGGCAGGTTGGTCCCACTTCCATGGGCTCCTTGGTGATGTCGAGGTTGGCCAGTTTCACGAACTGGTGGTACATACTGGGGAGCTTCTTCTTGATGTAGTCGGCAGAACGGCGGCTGGCAATGTCGAGGAAGGCCCCGCCGTGCGGGCTGCCCCGCCCCTCGTTCACCTCGCGGCGGATGGCACGGGCCACCACATCGCGGGTCAGCAACTCCGGTGGGCGACGGGCCTCGCGGTCGCCGTTCAGCCATTTCTCGGCCTCTTCCTCGCTCTCGGCAAACTCGCCCTTGTAGCGCTCGGGCACATTATCGAACATGAAGCGCTTGCCTTCGCTGTTCTTGAGTACACCGCCCTCGCCGCGCACCCCCTCCGTAACGAGCACACCCATCACACCTGGCGGCCAGATCATGCCGGTGGGGTGGAACTGGATGAACTCCATGTCAATCAGGTCGGCACCCACCATTGATGCCAGAGCAAAACCGTCGCCGGTGCACTCCCAAGAGTTGGAGGTGATCTGGTAGATGCGCCCCAGGCCACCGGTGGCGAGGATCACGGCCTTGGCCCGGAAGACCATGAAGTCGCCGGTCTGGCGGTTGAAGCCCATAGCCCCCACCACTGCGCCGCCGTCGGTCAGGAGGCGGTAGATGGTGGTTTCCATGTGCGCATGGATGCCGACCTTCACGGCATGGTCTTGCAGGGTGCGGATCAGTTCCAGGCCCGTCCGGTCGCCCACATGGGCTAGGCGGGGGTAGGAGTGCCCGCCAAAGTTGCGCTGGTTGATCCTGCCATCCGAGGTACGATCAAAGACGGCGCCCCACTGCTCCAACTCGCGCACCCGGTCGGGGGCTTCCCTGGTATAGTTCTCCACCATCTTCCAGTTGTTGAGCATCCCACCGCCCTTGAGGGTGTCGCGGAAGTGTACCTTCCAGTTATCTTCCGAGCGCACATTGCCCATGGCCGCAGCCATGCCGCCCTCGGCCATCACGGTGTGGGCTTTGCCCAACAAGCTCTTGGAGACGACGCCTACCTTGGCCCCTTTTTCGATAGCTGCAATAGCAGCACGTAGGCCGGCACCACCCGCGCCAATCACCAGCACGTCATAGTCGTAAGTTGTGTAGGATTCCATGGTTTTGGCTCCCCCAGGCTAAAAGAAACGGAAATCGGTGATGGTGCCCATCGAGCACAACCGGATATACACGTCGGTGGCCCACACCGAGAGCATGCTGGTCACACCCCAAAACCCATGGCTCTCGTTAATGCGGGTGATGCGTTGCCACATGTTGTAGCGGGTCTTGTGTTTGGACATACAGTTCAGGCAGCCTCCGGCGATGTGCCGCCAAGCGTGGCAGGAGAAGGTGTAGTAAGACAGCAGGATCACGTTGGCCAGCATGATCAGGCTGCCCACGCCGATGCCAAAGCCATCGCTGAAGAAGAAGGCCTTGATGGCCTCGTACCACAAGAAAACCATCACCGGGATGGAGAGATACCAGAAGTAGCGGTGCAGGTTATTGAGCACAAACGGGAAGGCCCGTTCGCCACTATAAGATTTGCGCAGCTCAGGAACTGCACAAGCTGGTGGATCCCAGAAGAAAGCCCGATAGTAAGCTTTTCGGTAGTAGTAGCAGGTGGCGCGGAAGCCCAGCGGAATCCACAGCACCAGGAAAGCCGGTGAAATCGCCAGCCAATCTAGGTCGCGGGCGTGAACTCCTGGAATGGGGATCGAGTAGAAAGGCGACACATAAGGCCCAAACTCGTAGTGCTGGCGGTTGAAGGCCACCCACATGGCATATACCCCAAACAAGCCCAGGCTCAGCACTGTAAATAGGGGCTCGATCCACCAGTTATCCTGCCGATCTGTTAAC
>JBBIUP010000188.1:0-4737 GCA_037440185.1 Meiothermus sp.
CCAGTGTTCCCTTGCAGCCAGTCCAAACGGTGGTATTGCTCGATCAGAGCCCTTCAGCCCGGGAGGCGGTTTGGAAGGTTGCACCACAAATCCAGCTACCTGGAGCAACGTATGTGGCTTTTGCCAGTGGAGCCATCCAGGTAGCTGGTGCAACTGCCCGGCGTCTGGATTTGGGCGAGGGCACCCGTCTGGCAGAAGCCCTGCAAAAAGCACAGGAACTGCAAGCTGACCAGATCGTGCTGGTATCCGACGGTTTGTTTCAGGATCAGGCCGAGCCCATTGGAACACCCATCTATAGCCTCTACCAACCCCCCAGCCCCAACCTCTCGGTTTCTTTGACTGCGCCTGCTCTTCCCGCTAAGGGCGAGACCATCGAGGTACGAACCATACTGGAGTCCACCGCCAGTGTCCAGGCCAGGCTGACCCTAAGTGGACCTGCTGGACAAGTGGAGCGAGAACTACAGGTTGAACCGGGCCGTAGCAGTGTGGGATATCGCTTTCGCCTGGATGGGCCCAGCACGGTCACGGCGCGGGTGGAGAGCTCCTTGGGCAGCGAGCAGGCCCGTCTGGAGTTGAGCCCTGCCGATACCACTCGAGTATGGGTGCTGGGTGACCCGGCCCTGGCTCGCTATCTACGAGCCCAGGGTTTTTTGGTAGAGGAGCGGCGGGATATCAGCCTCCCCATTCGGGCCGAGGTGGTGGTACTGGGGTTGGGGGTGCAGGAGTTATCGGCTGTCGAACTCGATGCGCTGCAAAGTTTCTTGAACCAGGGGGGAAGCCTGTTGTGGACGGCGACCCCCAGGGGTTTGTTCTTTGGGGGCTGGGAGCGCACCGGTCTGGCCGATAGCCTGCCGGTGGAGCCGGTGGAAGAGCCAGGTGGGGTGGGGATTGTGCTGGTGTTGGACGTCTCGGGCAGCATGCTCGAGGCCGACAAGCTGGGGCTGGCGGTGGTGGGCTCGCTCGAGCTGATCCGTTCGGCCCGTCCCCAGGACTATATCGGGGTGGTGATTTTTTCCGACCGTGCCCGTTGGCTGTTTCGTCCGCGTCCCATGACCGAGCAGGGACGTAAGGAGGCCGAGAGTCTGCTGCTTTCGACCCAGGCTGGGGGTGGCACCATGATCCGCCAGGCCTACCTCGAGGCCTTGGCAGCTTTGGAGCCACTTCCGACCGAGTCCAAGCAGGTGATTGCCTTGACCGACGGGCTGGCCGCCGATGTAACCCCCGACCTGTTCGATGCTGCCCGTGAGGCCAGCCCCAAAATCAAAACCAACTCCGTGGCCATCGGCGCCGATGCCGACCGGCAGTTTTTGCGCGAACTGGCCCAGGCCGGCGGGGGTACCTTTTGGGATGTGCCCCGTGCACAGGATCTGCCCCGGTTCTTTCTGGAAGAAGCCCAGCGGGCTTTCAAGCGAGAAGCCCTCGAGGGGAGCTTTCCTGTTTCCGTGCGCCCACACCCCATTACCCGAGACAGCAGCCCTCCGGCACTTGCGGTCATCTTGCCAGCCAGAACCAAACCCTGGGCGCAGACCTTGCTCAGCTCCGGCGAGGGAACTGTGCTGGCCGTAGGGGAGAGTGGAAGGGGCCGGGTAGCTGCCCTGGCGACCGACCTCTCCCGCTCGTGGCAAGGCTGGCGGGGTACTTCTGCTCTGATGGCAGAGTTGCTGCGCTGGCTTTCGCAGACCCCAGCGCGGCCCAGGGTACAGGCCGTGCGGGAGCAGGATTTTGTGCGGGTGCTCTTGGAAGGCCAGTTCGAACGGCCCAGTGTGCGTGCAGCAGGCCAGGAACAGAGCTTTGCCCCTACTGGGCCTCTTCGTTTTGAAGCCCGATTGCCACGAGAAGCAGTGGGTCAAGCTGTAGTGTTCGAGAACGAGCAGCCCCGACTACGGCTGCAACTGCCTACCCAGCCTGAATGGCGCATTGAAGATGGTCGGGCAAATCTCCAGAGGTTATCTGAAATGAGTGGTGGTCGCCTCCTGGCCGATGCCTCCGATCTGCAAAGCCTTGCGGGTCGTAAAGCCCTCAACCTGCAATGGCCCCTGATTATGCTGGCGCTGGTGTTGTTTTTGTTGGAACGCTACCTCGAGCGAAGACGAGGCCATCACATCGCGTGATGAAGTTCTGGTTAATTCACTACACTTTGCAGGACTTTTGAGCAGCGGGCCTTTAGCCTTTCTTGGAATTGGTCAAAAGTGGCTTGACTTTGGTTTGGCTGACGCTAGTGTTGAGGAGATGCGTTTTTACTCTCTTTTGGCACTGATTTTGCTGACTGGGTGCTCCTCGCAAAATGCCTGGATGCCAGCACCTACCCGCTCCATTCCCAGCGAAGTGGTGATGGAGGGCCTCGAGAGCACCCTTTCGCTGCGGGTCGGCTCTAATGTGGCCTGGCGGATTGATCCATCTAGCAGTTGGCTGACGGCCACGCCGCAGAGCGGCGTCGGCCCCAAGGTGGTGCAACTCAAGGCCAACTTTGGTGGTGAAATCCAGAGCCAAGCGGAATATAGTGGTGGCCTCAGCGTTTCGGGCGATGTACAGGCCAATATCACGGTGCGCCTGACCCTGGTCAAGGTGTTGGGTGCGGTTTCCGACACAAGCGTGGCCTCGGGTTTGGCTACAGAAGCGTTAAGCTCGCGGGCGTTGCGCTCCGATACGCCCCTCAGCAAGGCCAGTGCAGCACAAGCGGAGATTCTGGTCAAATACCGCGGCGATCTGCGTACAGCCATTCTCCCCCAGGGCAGCAGGGTTCTGTCCCACGACCGAATCAGCCGCCTGACCAAGCTCCAATCGTCGAACCCGCAGGCTTTGCTGGAACGCCTGCGTCTCGACCCCAGCGTGGAGTGGGCCGAACTCAACGGAACCGTGAGTGCCCAGGGCGAACCCACCGATGAGCATTATCCAAAGCAGTGGTACCTGCGGGCCACCGGTGCACGGTTTGCCGACCAACAGACCCACGGTACAGAGATCACGGTAGCGGTGGTGGATACGGGGGTGCGCTACGATCACCCCGATCTAGCCGGGCGGCTATGGCAGCCAGGAGAGGGCGCCTACGATTTTGTAGGCGATGCCGCACCGCCTGCAAACCCCGCCGACCCTTACGACCCCTGCGGCGATCCTGTGCCAGGCACTTCCGGTGATAACAATCCTGCCGACCCCTGCGATTTGCTTTCCCGCACCGGTGGCAGCCACGGAACCCACGTAACTGGTATTATCGTCGCAAACGCGGGCACCTTTACCCCTCCGTGCCCCACCTGTTCCGATTCGGGGATGGTCGGTGTGGCCTACCACGCACCCATCAAGGTACTGCCCTTGCGGGTGCTGGATTCGTTGGGCAATGGCACCTTTGAGAATGTGGCCCTGGCGGTTCGCTATGCTGCGGGCATCCCGGTGGAAAAGGCGGGCCAGCTCCTACAAAACCCCCGCCCAGCCCAGGTCATCAACCTCTCGTTGGGCTCAACGGTCTTCTCAAATGTGATGTGCGAGGCAGTTTCGGCTGCGGCAGCGCGGGGTGTGCTGGTGGTGGCAGCCGCCGGTAATTTTCAGAACCGGAGCCCCGCTGCGATGGTCTATCCAGCCGCCTGCCCAGGGGCTATTTCGGTTGCGGCCACCGATCAGAACAATCAAGTGGCCTTCTATAGCCAACAAAACAGCGAAGTAGACCTTGCTGCGCCGGGCGGCAACACCTCTCTACCCGGAGGCGGCATCCTCTCGACGACCTGGAATTACACCACCAACCTGCCCAACTACACCTTCTACATGGGCACTTCCCAGGCCACCCCCCAGGTCGCGGCGGCGCTGGCGATGGTGCTATCCAGCGGCAAAGCCTCCGATGCTACGCAGGCCTGGGGCCTACTTCGTTCCAACCTTACCGACCTGGGTGCGCCGGGCCGGGACGATGTCTATGGGTATGGCCTGCTCAACCTGCCGGGGGCCTTTGGCTGGATACTGCCCCGAGGTGACTTCCTGATGAGTTTCAGCGGCCCTAGCTCGAGGCAGGTGCCGGTGTTGAATGGGCTTTTCGAGACCTTTCTGGTGCCAGGGCGCTACCATGTGGCGGCTTGCCGCGACGACTCCGACAATAACCTCTGCGATAATGGTGAGCCCAGGGTGGAGCGCCAGGTACAGGTGAGCGGCAGAAACACCCTTGACCTGGGGATGATACAGGTAGGGCCGTAGGCTTCTTCGCAAGCAGCTCGCGAAAATTCGCGTTGTACCACAGGATTTTTCGTTCTTGAACTATCGCGGTTCCCTCTACGAGTTCAGCACAGTTTTTTGACTTTCGTGGATTCCTTGGCTGAGCCGCTAGGTCCGACTATTCACCCCCAAAATACTCCGGTAACTGGTCGCGGGTAATCAGCACATCCCGGGGCTTGCTGCCCTGGTGCGGCCCCACGATGCCCATGGCTTCCAGGGCGTCTACCAGCTTACCGGCCCTGGCATGCCCCACCGAGAGGCGGCGTTGCAGCCTCGAGACCGAGGCATAGCCCTCCTCGATCACGATCTCGGCGGCTTTTTTGAGCAAGGGGTCGCCAAAGTCAATATCCCCAGTATCCCCTGGCCCCCCACTTCCCAGATGCAGCGGCCCCTCGAAATCGGAGCTGTATAGCTCGGCAAAGGAATCCTCGAAGCTCTGTTCGCGCAAGAAGGTCGCAATGCGGTGCACTTCGGGCTCGGAGAGGAAGGGGCCTTGCAGGCGCACCGGTTTGGGCAGACCGGGCTGGTGGTAGAGCATGTCGCCCTGGC
>JBBIUP010000189.1:0-4733 GCA_037440185.1 Meiothermus sp.
GCCAGGTCTTCGGCGGTGAGCAAAATTTGGGCCACCTTCAGGTCGTACCAGCCGAAAGCCTGTTCCCACCAATACATCAGCGTGGGCTGCCCTACTGCCGCGATGGCCTGCTTGCCGGGCATGGTCTTGGGGCGTTCCTTGAGGCCCAGCTTCCCCAGGCCGATTGCCATAGCGCCGGAGGAAACCAACACCACCTCACGCCCCTCGGCCCGCAGGGCCGCAATCTGGGCTGCGATGGCGAGTTGCTGCTGGCGGCCACTGGCTCCGCTCAGCACAGCGCTACCAACCTTAACCACAATGCGGCGGTAGGTTTGGACGCTCAGGGGATCGCGGCCTTGCATAGTCCTGCGTTATCGTAACGCTTCTTAGGCTATTTCTCACTTGGCTAACAGGCCTGACGTGGTGACATAGGTGAATCATGCGTGCCTGGCCTGTGCTGGCTTTGTTGTCTTTGACTGCTTGTAATACCTCTCCTTCGGTTCCTGGCCCCGGTCTGCCCTCGGTCTCGGGCGAGGTCACGATCCTCAAGGCCGAGTGGGGCCAAAGTGTGCTCAAAGCCGATCTGCGCCTGGTGGCGGGTAAACCGGCTCTTTTGCGCGTGCATCTCATCGGCGACCGCGATGGCTTGCCGGGAAATCTCAGCGGGGAAGTCTTTCAGGGTTCCAACCGGCTGGGGGAACTGAGCTTTACCGGCCCCGCTACCCTCCCCACCACCATCAACCCCGCCGAGCTGACCCAGACCCACCGGGCCACGGTTCCAGCGAATTGGGTAGTAGCTGGGATGGAGGTGCGCCTGCAGGCCGACCCCAGCAACCAGATTGGCGAAAGCAACGAAGCGGATAACCGCCTGACCCTCAAACCAGCGGTGGGTATCGGTACGGTGTTGCCCCTGACCCTGGTTCCGGTGGTTCAGCCTGGCCAGGCCAGCCAGCCTACCCTCCCCAGTGTGGATTTGCTGAGGGACATGCTTCCGGTGCGCGAGGTGCAGGCTACCACCCGTGCTCCTTTCAGCTATGGCACTACCCTCAGCAATGCCAGCGGTGACTGGAGCAGCCTGCTCAGTGCTATTCGCAGTTTGCGCACCAGCGACGGCAGTAGCCGCTACTACTACGGGGTGGTGCGGGTGGGGTACAGCAGTGGTATCGCCGGGATTGGCTACATCGGCTTTCCGGTCAGTGCGGGTTGGGATTTTAGCAGTTCTGCGGCCCGGATCATGGTTCATGAGATCGGGCACAACCTGGGTCGGGGGCATGCGCCCTGCAATGTTGCGGGTGAAGCAGATTATCCCTATCCAGGGGGTTCGATTGGCACCTGGGGCTATAGCCTGGCCAGTGGAACCCTGTTTAATCCAGCCCAGTACAAAGACGTGATGAGCTACTGCTCACCGCAGTGGATTTCTGACTATATGTATGAGCGGATGCAGACCTTCCTCGAGGCCCGCCCCTCCAGTGCCCAGTTGCAAAGCTTGCAGGTGGTGCAGGAGGTACTGTTGGTCAGCGGGCGCATCCGCGATGGCCAGGTCGAACTCAATCCCCTTGGAAAAATGCAAGCCGTGCCCGAACGGCCCCGGCCCGGTGCGTATCGGTTGCGGCTGGATGCGAGCGGGGGATTGGTGGAGGTTTCCTTTCAAACCGACCGCGTCGAGGCCCCGCACGGCCCCAATCAAGCCCCGGTGGAATCCTGGTCGGAAGAACACTTTAGCTTTAGCCTGCCCAACCCCGGTACGGTGCGTGGGTTGGAAATCACCCAGTCGGGTCGTCCGTTGCTCCAGCGTACCGCGCAGACTCGAGTAGAGCGCCAGGGTGCTTCGTATATGAGTTTGCTCGAGCAGGGCAGCACGGTTTCCCTTTCCTGGGACAGCAGCACCTATCCCTATGCCTCGCTGGCCCATCTGGGCAGCCAGCGCACTACCCTCGGGCTGTGGCTCCAGGGTGGCGAGGCCACCCTCTCGACCGAAGGCGTGGAAGCGGGGGGGAGGCTCGAGGTCACGCTATCAGACGGAATCAACTCTGTCCGACAGGAGTTCGCAAGGTAGCCAGGTTACCCCACCAGCTTCTCTAACTCATCTACCATGCTTTTCAGCACCCCAAAACCGCGTTCCACCGGCTCAGGGCTGTTCATATCAATCCCTGCAATCTTCAGTGCCTCCAGCGGGTACATCGAATCGCCCGCCTTGAGGAAGTCCAAATAGCGCTTGGTAGTGGGTTCGCCCTGCTCGAGCACATCCTTGGCCAGGGCGTTGGCGGCAGCGATCCCGGTGGCGTACTGGTAGACGTAGAAGGGGCTATAGAGGTGCGAGAAGTTCATCCAGCCAGCTCCCAGGCGCTCTTTGTCCAGCTCAACCTCGCCGCCGTAGCCCTCCGCAAATAGCTCGGCCAGTCGCTCGATCAGCAGAGGAGCGGCAATGGCCCCACCTTTCTCAATGCGCTGGTAGAGCTCGAGTTCGAAGCGGGCCAGGGTGGGCATCACAAATAGATAGCGATGGAAGTTGCTAAAGGCCTCCTCCAACACCGCCAGTTTGTACTCTGGGGTCTGGGCCTCGCGCAGGAGCATGGCCCGCACCAGGGCCTGGTTGAAGTTCGAGGCCACCTCGGCCACAAACAGGCTGTAGCGCGCATAGACAACAGGCTGGGTCTGCCGGGTGAAGTAGCTGTGCATGGAATGACCCAGTTCGTGGGCCAGGGTGCTCATCGAGAAGATGTCGTTCGACCAGCTCATGAAGATATAGGGGAAGGTGCCTTTGAGGCCCGCAGAATAGGCCCCGGCCCGCTTGCCCTGGTTCTGCCCCCAGTCCACCCAGCGATCCTCAAACAGGCCCTTGCGCATGGGCTGTACATACTCGTGCCCCAGGGGCTCCATACCCCGGCAGATGGTCTCGGCGGCTTCCCAGAAGGTCATTTTGGGGCTTTGTCCCAGGGGGGCGGGTGAGTCGTAAATGGGGGCATCGTAGTTATGGATCTTGCCGCCCAGGGCTTTCTTACGGATACGCCAAAAACGATGCCAGGTGGGTAGGTTGGCCTGGAAAGTGGCAATCAGGTTGTCGTAGACACCTTTGGGGATGTTGTCGCCGCAGGTACGGCTCACCGCCAGGGCCATTTCCAGGCTGCTTTTGTAGCCCCGTGTGCGGGCTTGAAAAGCAAAGCTCTTGATGCTGCCCTGCAGCGAGGAAGCCAGGGTGTTCTTGAAAGCCAGATGCCCGTCGGCATAGGATTCCCAGGCGGCCTGGCGAACCTCGGCACTGGGGTGAACGAGCAAGTCTCCTACACTGCTATGCGAGACCGGAAGCAGTTCTCCCTGAAAGTCCACGGGCCTGAACTGCATATCGGCGTTGGTGGCTGCCGCAGCGGTGGCGCTATGCACGCCCAGGGGGTCAGAAACGGCGGCCAGCACGGTCTCTACTTCACCGCTTTGTATGTGGGGCTTGCGGGCTTGCAAAGCTTCGAAGTAGTGCCGGTAGACGGCCAGTGCCGGTTCGGTCTGTAGGAAGCGCTCGAGGGTTTCCGGTGGCTGGCTCAGAAGTTCGGGCTCGAGGTAGGCCCCGCCGGCGGCAAGCTGCGTGACCGCGCTGCGGGCCTCGCCCACCATACGGATAAAGTTGGGATTGGTGCCCTCGGTCGAGAGCTGGAGCGAGGCGTACTGAAAGACCTTCATGGCCTCCAGTATCCGGGTGTGGTAGGTCTCCAGGGCTTGCAGCAGCACCTGAGGAGACTCCGCCAGCCGTCCGGCAAACGCCCTGACCTCTTCCACCCTGCGCGCGGTCTCTTCCAGGGCCGCCCGCCAATGGGCTTCCGAGGCAAACAGGGCCTCCAGGTTCCAGGTTTGTTCTTTGGGCAGTTCGGTGCGTTTGGGTAAGGCACTCATCCAGGGCATTCTAGCTGACCCGCTGGTCAGTTGGCTAGGAACCCGCGGAACCACTTGCCGGAGTCCTTCAGGACTCGCTTCTGGGTGGGGTAGTCCACGTACACCAGCCCAAACCGGGGCCGGTACCCCTCAGCCCACTCGAAGTTGTCCAGCAGGCTCCAGCATAGATAACCCTCCACCGGCACACCCTCGCGTTTGGCCCGCAATACCTGGGCCAGGTGGTCTTGGATGTATTGCAGTCGCCTGGGGTCGTGCACCTGTTCAGCTTGCACGATGTCCGGGAAGGCGGCCCCGTTCTCCGTAACGATGATGCGTTTTACGCCGCTATACGCTGCAAATTTCTTGAGTAGATGATAGATATTTTCTGGCCAGATCTCCCACCCCATCTCGGTCAGTTCACCGCTGCCACGCTCGCCATGGGGAACCTCCTGGGCCCAGGTGCCCAGCGTAAAAAGATCGAAGCGCACCAGTTGGCGGAAGTAGGTCTGCAAGCCAATAAAATCGAAATCGAAGGCCAGCTTCTCGAGATCCCCTGGTCTAATGTGGCGTTGCAGCGCCAGCAAGAAGGGCATGGTCTGCCAGGGGTAGCCCAGCCCCAGAGCGGGCTCGATAAACAGCCGGTTGACGATTACGTCGTAGTTGGCCGCGGCCACCCGGCTGAGCCAGGTGGGGCCGGCGGGTTGCACATAGGAGGCCGAAAAGGTAGTGCCTATCTGGGCATCCGTTACATTAGCCCGTAGAACGCGCCCGCCTTCGGCCTGGGCCAGCGCAGCGTGATGGATGGCAGGTAGGAAATTGCCAAAGCCCTTGCGGCCTGGTGCATGGGTGCCCTGCATATAGCCCAGGGCAGTAAAGATGGTGGGTTCGTTGAG
>JBBIUP010000190.1:0-4722 GCA_037440185.1 Meiothermus sp.
AAAAGAACCGGAAGCAGGGATTAGTTCGATGCCCACCTGATTGCTTTGGGTTTCGCGGAAGAAGAGCATGGGGCTGTCTTGGCGAAACAACACCCCATTGTTGGGTACGGGCAGCAAGCGCCCATTGACGCTAATGGCCCCGGCATAAACACCCCCTCTGGGGGAGAATGCCCCCACTGTATTCAACGCTCCCTCGAGTGCAATCCGGTAAGTAACCCCGTAGTTACCACGAAGTTGCACCGCCTGTCCTGTGAGGGCATCCACCCCGGTCAGTCTGGGGTCGTAGACCCCATCCCCAATCACGATGCGCCCCACATTTCCCTCCATCCGCACCTGCATGCTGCGTAGTGCCGAAGGGAAAGTGCCACGAATATGGGTGCCATCGGGCTCGAGGTTGGACAGCAAGGGCAGCAGGGTGGCCAAACCCTCGTTGACATTGGGCAACAGCGCCTCCTCAATCATGGCAATGGTCAGGGCCACCTTGCCGCTGGTCTGGAGATCAGCCATCAAGTTCAGCCCCTGTCCACTGGCGAGGAGGGCTGACTTGTAGAGGGCAACGGTCTGGCCTGGCTCGAGGTTTACCCGCTCACCCGCCGGAGCTAGCAAAAAGTCCATCAGGCTTACCTGCCCCAGTACCGCCACCACCCGGGTAGCTGCGGTCTCTCCTAACCGCTCTACCCTGAGGCTCACCGGAGCTACCTCCACGTTGGTGGCCAACACCACCAGCCGGGCCGGAGTCGGCATGGCATTGAGGTGATAGGCCAGCAGCCGGGCCTGGCTGCTAAACACATCGGCATAGAGCACCCCCGAGCGGCGGGCTTCCTCCGGGGAGTTCGAGACGATGAGGGGAATGGCTTCATCACGCCAATCCGCCCTTAGTATCGGATAGTTCAGCACTTCCGGATCGAGAAAAGTGCGTCCTGGATTGAAAAAACGTAAGGCGTAATCGCGGGTGCTGAACATGATTTCCGGCCTTATCGTAATGCGCAACGAAAAAGGCTCGCTGCTGCGACCTGCGCGGTTGGTCACCACCAGGGTGATGACCTTCTCGCCTGGGGTGAAATAGGCTTCCTCCCGCCCAGTAAAGTTCAAGGAAAGTGGCTGCCCATCGGGATCGTAGGAGTACTCGATGATCCGCACGGGTTCGCCAATCCGGTACTCGAGTTTGTCGGTGGCAAAACGTGCTACTGGGCGGGTAGTATCCCGAGCAATTGCACCGGGGATATAGGTCAGGGTCAGCAAGCGCTGAACGGGATCAAACACCACCGTAGCGCCCAACGCCACTTCCAGCGTCCGGGCCGCAACAAACATCACCCCATCGCGCAGCAGCCCCACTTCGTTCAGGCCAACCTGCCGCCCATCCAGACGGGCCTGGCCCAAACTGGGATAGAGTTCTAGCTTCCCCAGCCGCACACCTTGGGTACCGTGGTTGAGATTTTCCAGATTCATCCCCAACACCCGCGCTACTTCCCGCACCGGAATGAGTGCGCGGCCATCTTGCACCCTGGCCGGGGGGTTCAGGGTAATGGGCGAACCATTGAGGTAGGCCAATCCCCCCTCAAAGTCCAGTACCAACTGACGGGTGGCAAGCTGTTGAGCCATAGAACCAATTGCAATCCACAAAAGCAAAACCAACCAGCGCACAATCACCTCGAGGCTCCAGGATAGCAGAAGCGATGTGGAAAAACGTCGTAAAGCCCCGCTCAAATTCTCATTGTTAACCGAGTTGATTGACCCTTCCTGTGAGTAATTACATTCTCTTCGACCGACCCAAAAAGCCTGAAAGAGACCCTCGGACGCGCTCACGCGCAGAGTTGGTATTAGACTGATAGGGTCGCCCAGATTTTTCGTCGAGACAATCTCATAATAAGGCTGTATGTGCAATTTCCACCCTCTCAGCACCCTTGACAAAACCCGCCCCATCCCCCACACTGCAAGGGTTGCGCTTACTCGAAACCGCAGGGTGCGGTCAGGCGCATGGTTCAACAAAGCCGTACATCCTTACCCCCGGTACAGTTTGGACATTAGGTTCTTTCTGGGATGAGCGGCTCGAACCCTACAGGGTTGGTTTCGCCCAAGCGTTATGCGCCGACGTGGCATTCAGCCCACACCCAAAAGGACGTTAGAAACATGGAGTTTTCCGCATTTACGTTGCGGTCTGAAGTTGCCAAGGCAATCCAGGCCAAAGGTTTTATCACCGCTACCCCCATCCAGGCTGCGGCCATCCCGCTGGCACTGGAAGGCAAAGATGTGCTGGGCCAGGCCCGTACCGGCACTGGCAAAACCCTGGCTTTTGGCGTTCCCATCGCCAACAAACTGGATGCAGCTCGCGAACGCGGACGGGCTCCCAGGGCCTTTATCCTCACCCCCACCCGCGAACTAGCCCTTCAGGTTGCCAAAGAGTTGGAGTGGCTAGCCCCACACCTGACCATCACTCCCATCTATGGGGGTACGGGCTATGGCAAGCAGGCTGAGGCCCTCAAACGCGGTACAGATCTGGTGGTGGCAACCCCAGGCCGTGCCATTGACTACATGGAGCAGCGCGTCCTCGACCTTTCTAGAATCGAGATTGCCGTGCTCGATGAAGCCGATGAGATGCTCTCGATGGGCTTTGAGGAAGCAGTGGAGCAGTTGCTGGAAGCCACCCCTTCCAACCGTCAAACCCTGTTGTTCTCGGCTACCTTGCCTGCTTGGGCACGTCGCCTTTCCGAGCGCTTCCAGCGGGGCGCGACACTGATCAACGTGATCAAAGATGAAGCCATCTCCTACGAAGAAGTAGCGATTCAGGCTCCCATCCACAACCGCCTTGCCATGCTCTCGGATTTGCTCTTCGCCTACGCACCCGAGCGCACCATTGTCTTTACCAGCACCAAGGCCGAGTGCAACGACCTAGCGCTGGGCCTGGAAAGCCGTGCGCACAGCGCCGCGCCCATCCACGGCGACATGGGTCAGATTGACCGCGAGCGGGTAATGGAACGCTTCCGCAGCGGCAGCGTGACCGTTCTGGTCGCTACCGATGTGGCCGCCCGTGGGCTGGACATCCCCGAGGTAGATCTGGTGGTGCATTACCGCCTGCCGGATCAGAACGAATCCTATCTGCATCGCTCCGGCCGTACCGGGCGGGCGGGGCGCTCGGGCAAGGTGGTGATTCTGTATGGCCCGCGTGAGAAGCGCGAATTGGAGACCTTGGAGCGCGAGGTCAAGCGCAGCTTCAAGCGGGTTAACGGCCCTACGCCGGAAGAAGTGATGGAGGCCAAATGGGCCGTATTGGCCCGCCGCATCGCCAAGCAACCCGAGGCCGACAAAAAGCTCTGGCACGAGCAAGCCGAGCGTCTGATTGCCGAAGGGGGTGTAGACGCAGTGGCCGGGATGCTGGCCCTGATTCTGGGGGGTGCCCCTACCCCCAAGAGCCTGATTACCGGCGAAGAAAACTGGGTCACGCTCAAGCTCTCGGGTTCGCGTATCAGCGTGAACCGGGTGGTGGCGGTGATGAAGGGCGCAGGTGCAGGCGAGATTGGCCGGATTCGTCTGGATGGGGATGTGGCTGGTTACGTGGACATCCGCCCCGAGGACGTAAGCAAACTCGACCATTCTGTGTTGCGCGATCTGCGCCTGATTCGCGCCACTGAAGTACCTGCCGAGGCCAAGCTGCCCCAGCGTCAGGAACGTCAGGGCCAGGGCTTCGGTCGCGGCCAAGGCAACCGTCAGGGCCAAGGCCGTTCTTATGGTAGCCGTGAAGGTGGGGGGCAGCGCCGCAGCCAGGGTGAGCGCCCCATCGAAGGCCAGGCCGAAGACCGCCGCGAAGGTGAACGCCGGCGTATCGTGTACCGATAAACGGCATGAACCTGAAAGCCCCCTCGAGTGAGGGGGTTTTTTCACTGCTTCAGGCCTGCAAGCGGGGGCGGCGCCTCCGGGTTAGCAGCCAGATGCCAGCTAAGAGCAGCAGTAGGGGCAGCCCCCACTGCAGCAAAAACCCCAAAAGGCCCGCTGCCACACCCAGCGCACTGCCCACCACCCATAGCACCAGGCCCAAAACCAGCAACACCAGCAGCAGCGGGAACATCACCACACCCAGCACAGCCAGCGCTGGCAGGGCCGCAACCGCCAGCACCACCCCCAGTATTGGCCCCAGCAAACCGGTGACCAAAAGGACAGCCAGAATAACCAGCGACCATCCGAGTAGCTCCATGCCCTGAGGGTAGCGCGTTTGGGGGTAGGGGTCGTAAGGAAGGTCACGATTGCTACACCTCGGCCTCGTCACCAATTTGTTGCTTGCGGAACCGTGCACCGATGACAGGCGCTAACAACAGTCCGCCCCACATCCACAAACTGATTACCAATGATGGAGACGTCTACATAACGCTCACATAACGCTGGGTTTCCTATAGTTTGCCCTCAAAGGAGCAAACATGAACGGAAAGAACCTCAAATACTTGGTTTTAGGGGCGGCTATCGTGGCAGCGGGTTTGAGCGCACTGGCAGTGACGATTCCCAACAGTTTTTCTGCTGGGCAAGTCATCAGCGCCGCGGCTTTGAACGCTAACTTCGCAGCTCTGAAGACAGCCTTGGACACCCTCGAGGCCAAACCAACCACCGGGCTATTGCGAACCACAGCAATTCCAGTGTCCTGCGAAAACATCGCAGCGTTCACGAACACCTACATAAAAATCGCAGACTTGGGAACCTTCGACAAGCAAGCCGCAGACTCAACCATCGAACTGA
>JBBIUP010000191.1:0-4713 GCA_037440185.1 Meiothermus sp.
ACTTGGTGGAGCCGAGGGGATTCGAACCCCCGACCTCTTGAGTGCGATTCAAGCGCGCTCCCAGCTGCGCCACGGCCCCAAGCGTTTGTTAGTGTAGCCGGGAGCGTTGAATGTGTCTAGCCTTCCTTCACCCTCACCTCGATGCGACCCCGGCGGTCACGCACTTCCAGTTTGGCTTTGGCGCGGCCCCGGCGGTACTCCGACTTGTAGCGGCCATCGCCGGCCTGATACTTCACCCTTGTCCAGCCCCTGGCGACCAGATCGCGGTGATGGTAGGCATACACTTCGGCCACACGGCTGCTGCGGTAGACCACAATAATCCCCTGGGGCTCAGGAACCCGCTCCACCACCACCAGGCCCGGAACCAGGGCAATCCGAACATCGGCGCTGAGGGTGATGGTAGGTGGGGGTGGGGTCTCGAGCGTAACCCGAATCTGGGCCAGGGCTATTGAACTCAACACAAGCACGGCAACAAACCATTTCATGTCTCCTACCATAGTCTCGAGAGGCCAGTACCAGCATGTGAGGGATGTTAAGAGGTGCCTTAGGTTCGGGTCTGGTGGCACTCAACCAGAGCCAAAGGAACCAGGCTGCTAGAATGAAGCCCAATGAATGATGTCTGGGATATGCTGAACGAGCCCTTCCCACCGGAGGAGTTGCAATGGCGCGTAGAGGCCCTGTCCAAAGACCAAAGGCGGGCCCTGGTGGTGCCGTATGTGGACGCCAGGGCCGTGCTAGACCGGCTCGATGAGGTCGTGGGCACCCATGGCTGGCAGGACAGCTACCAGATGCTGCACACACCCCCAGAAGCAGGCGGCAGCTACGCAGTCAAGTGCAGACTCACCGTGATGGAGGTTTCCAAGGAGGATGTGGGCGAGGGCAATAGCTTTAAGGCTGCTTTTTCCGATGCTCTAATGCGGGCTGCGGTCAAGTTTGGCGTGGGACGCATCCTGTACCGCCTGGAAAAACAATGGGTTGACCACGACCCCGATACGGGCAAGTTCAACCCGCCCAGGGTGGATGTGGGGATCCCTGTGTATAGAAGCCTCCCTTCTGAGGCTCCGGCATCGCCCTCCGAAGCCCACCGAGAACTTACGCCCCCCGCAGCCGAGGCCAAGCCCGAACCCCAGGAACTGATAGATCGCTTGATCGAACGCCTCAAAGAAGCCGGTTTGGGCAAGCAGGCGGCTCAGATTGTGATGAGATATGGGGGGTATGGCAAACATCCCGACGAAACGCGTAAACTCTACGGCGAGTTGCGGGCTTTGCTGAAAGGTCAAGCTTCTTGAGCAAAGGACACCTGTGATCAAGGTTATTGCCATCGGAGACTTGCACGCCGACTTTCCCAAGTTGTGGCGGGCTTTGAAGAACTCGTTTGCCGTTGGGGAAGACTGGCTACCCTCCGCCCCCCTCAAACGCGGTACCTACCGCGTAGTCATGATGGGCGATCTGGTGCATCCCAAGCTATTGGCTGACTATCGCCGCCTGACCGGGCTCGAGGATTACGACCCCAACAACCCCGACCACATGCGTATGGCGGCCAGGGCCCAGATTCGAGAATTAGTACGCATCAAACGCTTTCAGGAGGCCGCCCCTGAGCACATCACCATTCTGCTGGGCAACCACGACCACGCAGCCATTACCAGCGATATGGTACTGGGGAACGCCCACCTCGAGCACAAGGAGTTTCACCCCGAGTTGGGCGGGGTGGAGTTTCCCGAGGATTTGAAAAACTGGTTTCAGACCTTTCCGGCTCAAATCAATCTATATGGTGTCAATTTTGCCCATGTGGGGCCCGTACCGTGGCTGCAAACCTACGATGAAATGTTCTACAACGGGCGCGAAGCCAAAGAGTGGTGGATTCACAACGCCGATTATGTCGAGCGCATGGGTCACCGCTTTGGTGTATACGGGCACACCGTGATGAAAAACGGTATCTTGATTAAAGACAAACTAGCTCTCATTGATGCCCTTGACCAGGATCAATACCTGGAACTAATTCTCGATGATGACAAACTGGACTGGGAAATTGTGGAAATTCCGCCTGTGGGTGCGGCCATTCAGTAAAGAAGAACCGCAGAAGGTTTGTAGTAATTGCTGGTTTTCCTCCTCCCTGCCCATCTATCGTGAACCTTACCTCGCCCAAAGTTGTTCGAGATCTTCTGAACCGCCATGGTCTACGGGCCGACAAGCGTTTCGGACAGAATTTTCTGGTCGAGCGGGGCTATCTGGGGAAGATTGTCGAGGCCGTTGGTTTTGGGCCGGGCGAAACAATCTACGAGGTAGGGCCTGGCCTGGGAACCCTCAGCAGAGCCCTGGCGGAAGCAGGTGCGAAGGTGATCAGCCTCGAGATGGATCGTCGCCTGGAAACAGTCCATAAAGAGACCCTGGCCGGGCTCAGTGTACAGGTTATCTGGGGGGATGCGCTGGCCTTTGACTGGACGGGAGTGCCCCCCCAGAGCCTATTTGCTGGCAATTTGCCCTACAACATCGCCACCCCGCTCATCACCCGGTTGCTCCTTTCAAACCGCTTCCGCCGAATCGTGGTGTTGGTACAAAAAGAGGTTGCACTGCGCATGACCGCCCGGCCCGATACTGCTGAATATGGCTTACTCTCGTTGCGGGTACAGTATCATGCCCAAGTCCGGCGTATGGTAGATCTGCCTCCAGGAGCATTTTTCCCACCCCCAAAGGTAACCAGCTCGGTGGTTCGCCTCGAGCCCAATTCCAACCCCGACCATCCCGCGTTATTTCGCTTGATCGAGGCGGCCTTTGCCCAGCGACGCAAGACCCTGGTCAACGCGCTGAAGGCAGGGGGTTACGCCCCCGACCAAGTTGCTCAGGCCCTGCTGACCCTTAATCTTTCGCCCCAGGTGCGGGGCGAGGCGCTGAGCTTGCAGCAATTTGAACAATTACTCGCTAGAATCAGCTAAGTCTTCTCCTTGATAGCGATTTCTCATATGGTTGGGGTAGGCTACTACAGATTAGTTCAACATGCAGCTAAACTGTAGTAAATCCTGCAAGTGGGGAACAGAGGCTGGGAGGCCGGGATGCGGTTTTTTGTCGTAGGGGATGTATCGGTTGACTTAATCTACTTTCTCGAGCGAATCCCAGAGCCAGGCGAGGAGGTTCCGGCTCAGCGAGCCCTGATGAAACCAGGTGGGGCTGGGGGCACCCTGGCTGCCCATCTGGCCAGCCTGGGGCATAAAGCATTTTTGGCCAGCCGGGTGGGGGACGACCCTTTCCGGAGTGTGGCACTGTCCCAGTTGGAAAAAGCAGGGGTTGACCTCAAATATCTGCAAGTGGATCCGGAGCAAACCACCTCTTCGATCCTGATTTTGTTGGTTCCTGGAGGTGAACGCTCGATGATCTCGGCTGGAGGTGCCAGTCGTTTTCTAGACGTGGCCGAGTTTAAGGCCAGAATGTTCGATCAGATGGATGGAGTGGTGTTTTCGGCCTATGCCTTCGTGGGAGGCCCACAGCGACAATACGCCATTAATGCCCTGGACGCTGCTCGCAAACGCGAGTTGCCCATCTTTGCCGATCTTGGCACAGGCGCAGTGCGAGCTGCAGGCAAGGAGTTGCTGAACATCCTGCGGGGCGTACCTTACCTGCTGATGAACCAAGTGGAGCTGTTGGCCCTGACCGGCACATCTTCCATTAGTGAGGGGGTGAACGAACTCAAGGGCTGGGGCCTCGAGACGGTCATCGTGAAGGTGGGAGCGCTGGGTTCGATTGTCATCACCCCCACCCGGCAGGAACTGGTGGAACCCTATCCCCTCGAGGAGGTAGTGGATACCACCGGCTCGGGTGACGCCTTCACGGCTACCTTCGCCCATGCCATCCTGCAGGGCAAGGATCCCTTTGTGGCCGCCCGCCTGGGCAACCTGGCCGGTTCTCTGGCCGCCACGGCTATCGGAGGGCAAGGCCGCCTCATCACCGAGAAAGACCTGCTGCAGGCCAAGTAGATTTTTGTCTAAACGCAACTCCCAGATCCTATCGCGTTTCCCCCATTTTGGTGTACGCGGTGTGCTGTAATCTGGGCCGCATTGCAAAAAACGCTATACGGCGTATTCGTATGAACCGCGAAAAGTTCAAAAATCACCAGACTGAACGAGAGGCTAACCTATTCTCAGGCAGGGGAGTAGAGTAGATGAAATCTTTCCTAAGTCTCGTGTTTACGTCTCTGATGGGCTTTTCCTTAGCCCAATCCTTGCCCGAAGTACCGGCTGCCGATGTACAGGCCTTTGTAGCCCAAGCCCAGCGGGGTGGGCGGGTGGTCTTGCGTTCGGGCATCTATCGGTTGAATCAACCCCTGGTGCTGAGCAATCCCGTCGAGTTGGTTGGAGCGGGCAGCAACAAGACGGTGCTGGTTTCCAGAGCCGAAGGGCAGGTGGTTCGCTTCAACAGTACCGGCAAATCCAGCGCAACCGGCCTTGCTTTTGAGTACCTGGGGGAGGCCCAGGCCTATGTGGTTGATGTTCGGGCCGGCGAGGTCACTCTAACCGATGTGGCTGTTAGTGGAGCCGTACGGGATGCGGCCAACCGCCGGGGCGGTTCGGGTATCATCGTCTGGAACAATAGCAAGCTGACGCTCAACAAAAGCTCGGTATTCAAGAACCAGCTCGAGGGCATCGCGGCACTCGATCAAAGCCAGTTGGTAATTAGCGATAGCGACATCTCCGAGAACGAGGGCAGTGGTGTAGCCCTCTA
>JBBIUP010000192.1:0-4709 GCA_037440185.1 Meiothermus sp.
CACTTAGTCCTGGTTTATTTGGGTTTGTAGATGTCCACACCACCGGCTTTTTCCAGGCTCTGCATAAGGAATTGCACCGTGACCAGGGGTTTGCTGTTGGCATCCCCCGGCAGCGTCCCGGCAAAAACCTCTAACACATCAGCATAGCCATCGCCATCGGAGTCTTTCATAGCTTTGAGGGATTCGTAGAGAGCATCGCCGATGTTCCCTTTGAAGTTAGACCGAAGCTCATTGCCAAATCCATTCCATGGGGCTCCACCGTTGGCGTTGACGTGGCAATACTGGCAGCTTACCGCCCGGGTGTTGCCTTGATCAGCTACCATGTTGAACTGATTGATGGTTTGAAGCCGATAGGGCGGACGAGCAGCGGCAAAGGGCATCAGGATGACTGCCAACACCAGTACCAAAAAACCAACTTTACGCATTGAAGCCTCCTTTTAGGGCTGCACCGTGATTCTACCGTTCATGGTGGTAGCGTGGTTACCGACTCCACAGATATATTCAACTTCCCCCGCGATATTGAAAAACACCTTTTGACTTTCACCGCGTGCCAGAATGGGCGTGTTGAAGGCTAGATTGTTAGGTATACCCGGACGACTTTGAGCGTTGTGGAAGCTGTTGGCATCATCGTTGACAAACTCGATACATCCTCCAGACCTGACCGTCACATTGGAGCTGCTGGTGTTCGCAAGTCTAAAACCCGTCTGTGTGCTGACCATCCTTACCACCTGACAGGAATCGGGGTTGGGGTTGCTCGACTCAGCACAGGATGCCAACAAAATCAACAGGGTCACATGGCTGATAATTCGCATGGCCGTAACCTACAATAGCCCCTCAGGGCAAGTGTGGGTTTGGCATAGAAGAACCCTTTAGTTCCACTTAATCCTTAAGGCACCCAACAAATGGCTCGACTGGCCGCGAGTCAAAAACACCCTATGGCGACACAGCATCAGAATCCGCTAACATCGTCTCATATTTAAGCCTCCAACCCTACGTACGCACGGGTGGCAAGGTTGGATTCAAGTGGATGTGCCCTAGAGCCCTACCTGGTGGCTCTTATTTACTCTTGAATGGGCTGCTCTTTGCGTGGGAGACCAAATTTGTGGGCCTCGAGCAGCGCTTTGAGGGCTTTACCCCGGTGGGAATAGGCCGCTTTTTGTTCCAGGGGCATCTCGGCAAAGGTCTTTCCCACTTCTGGCAGGTAAAACAAGGGGTCATAGCCAAAGCCCCACTCCCCCCTGGGGGCCTCGAGGATTTCCCCCTCGGTCTCGCCACGGTAAAGTTCCATGTAACCATCCGGATAGGCAATCACCACCACGGCCACAAACCTGGCCCTGCGCTCGCTGGCAGGAATTCCCTTGAGACGCTCGAGCAGATACACATTGCGCTCTGTATCGGTTTTTTTGTTGCCATAACGGGCCGAGTACACTCCCGGCTCGCCCCCCAGGATCACCACTTCCAGCCCCGAATCGTCGGCCAGGGTGGGCATGCCGCTGTGCTTGGCCGCAAAAGCTGCCTTCAGCACAGCATTGTCTTCGAAAGTAGAGCCCTCCTCAGGCGGCATCTTGAAGGGATAGTCGAGCAAGGAAAACAGCGTCCAACCCAACGGGGCAAGCCCTTCTTTAATCTCGCGGTACTTACCTGGGTTGGAAGTGGCAATCAACAGACGCATCCAGATCATCTTAACCGCAGATTGAGAGAAAAGAGGGGATTATGGGCAATTGGCATTTCGTCTAAGCTGCGCCTTGGTGAGTTTGTCAATCCGTGGTTGGTGGGGTTCGGCAAGCTCAGCCACCGCTTGGTCGAATCCGTGGTCGGTGAGCTAGTCGAATCCGCACAGAACCCTCCAGAAAGCCCTTACCTTGAGCGGTTCCCGCCATTACGCCGCACGGCGTGCAGCGTAAGTTACCCAGTACAACAAAAAACCATTGCACTGGGTATTCGTGGAAACCGTTCTCACTAGGACGCAGCTTAGCCTCCCATCAGCCACGGTTTCGTAGCTGCCCGTGCACCCGCCGCACCATCTCGGGAATTTGGGTCAGTCCCAGCTCCAACATGGCCTGATAGGTTGCCTTGGGCACCGGGCGGCCCTCTCCGGCCCCGTGCAACTCGATGATGTCGCCGGATTGTGTCGCAACCACCGTCAGATCGGCCCAGGCATTCTCATCTTCGATCTGGGTCAGGTCGAGCAACAGCGCGTTTTCGCCTATCCAACCCACGCTTACGGCAGCAAACTCGGTCAGGGGCCATTCATCAATCTTGCCCTGGTTCACCAGCCGATCCATGGCCACGTGCAGTGCTGCATAACCCCCCAGCAACGAGGCCACCCGGGTTCCACCATCGGCCTGGATGACATCAGCATCAATTACTACCGTCTTGCCTGGCAGCAAGCTCAAGTCCAGCGCAGCTCGGAAGGCCCGGCCTAAAAACCGCTGAATCTCTGCGGTACGGCCCGAGATTTTCTGCCGCTCACGCTCCTTGCGCTCTTTGGTAGAACGGGGCAACAGGTTGTACTCAGCCATCAACCAGCCTTCGCGCCCCGAGACATGCCGGGGTACACCTTCGGTAAGGGAGACGTTCACCAACACCCGGGTATTCCCCAGTTCTACCAGGGCCGACCCCTCAGGGTAGTGAACATAACCCACCCGAACCGACAGGGGGCGGAGTTCGTGGGCTTGTCGCCCGTCTTTCCGACTCATCGCCGTGACTTTACCACCAGGGAGGGGCTTAAGCCATAGCCCCAGTCGCTACCTCGAGGAGTTGTGCCCCCGGCCCTTTGCCGCTAAAATAACCCAGCGTGCCGGTGTAGCTCAGCGGTAGAGCACTCGATTCGTAATCGAGCGGTCGTCGGTTCAAGTCCGACCACCGGCTCCAACAAGCCCACGCCCCCTGTTTCGTTCTTCACAGACAATGCCGCCCATCAAGGCGGCATCTGTTCTATTCGGGATAAGCAAATCCCAACTCGGGTGGCCCTGTTATTTTGAAGAGCCTCCCATTTCCGGTCGAAGCCGCCTTTATTCTTCTCAGCCTATGCCAATTGTTGCTTGATCCAAGGCACCAGGCCGGTCAGCGAATTCATGGCTGGAACCGAGTTCGCCAGTGGGCCATAAACGACGAGGGGCACAGGATTATGGGTGTGTTGGGTGTGCCAGGGTTCTTCAGCATTGCCGTGGTCGGCAGTAAGTATCAGTGTGGCCTGTGGATTGGCATTTAGAAAGCCGTCCAAAAAACGGTCTAGTTCAACGAATCGATCCTCCAGCTTGTCCTGCACCCGGTGGGCCGAGTAGTCGAGGGCCCAGTTTTCCAGGATGGTGAGGTCATGCTCTTCGGCAATCCGGGCAAAGCGTTGGCCTTCGGCCTGGGGTTCAGGCCAAAAAGCCGGCAAGAGGGCCTGGGGATGATCTATGGGCAGGAGCTCGAGTTCGGCTACCTTGGCGGCGAAGCCAAAGGCTGAAAGCAGATTGCGACGGCTGTCCATCACCCTTTCCAGGTATTCCTGCCGGTAGCCGTTGGCGTGCAAAACCCTCGAGCCCTGACGGGCTGCCCAGACCTGGATACTATCCTGCCGCAACAATATCTGTAGCTTACTCAGAGGATGTGGCCCCTGGTGGTAGCCTAGAATTTGGGCTGCATTGAGCCCGGTCAGCAAAGCAGTCTGGCCGGTTCCCGACTGGGGCAGGCCCTCTACCCCAAGCCCTGCATCCAAAACGCGATAGGCCAGATTGGATCGGATAAAGGATTGATTACTGAACCCACCGCTCAAGGCCCGCAGGTTGGGCAAATTCAAGCGCAGTAGTGGGCTTCTGGGATCATGGGAGAGCCCCAACCCATCCACAAACAAGAATGCCAGCACCAAGGCATTGTGCGCTTCAGGAAAGGAAAGGTCAAATGAACCGGCAGCCAGGGTAGGGCCAGGGCTGGGAGCAGCTTCTTCTTATAGACCCAGGTCACAATCAGTTGAGGGCTATAAGCCGAAAGCCAGAGGCTCTATATCGCAACAGTGGCGATGGACACTTTGAGGTCTATGGCAGTGTGGTGCCTTTGCCATGAAGCCTACTATCGCGGTTCCCACCATTACGCTGCACGCCATGCAGCGTCATTGACCCCGTACCACCAAAACCGTTGTACGGGGTATGCGTGGGAACCGCTCCAAACAAAGAACCGTGGTAAACCTGAGACCTACGACACAGCTTACCTATCGGGCATCAGCGCATGATGGTAAGCGAAAGGAGCAATACCATGCCTGTACGTTCAGCCAACGTCGTCTGGAAAGGTACTTTGAAAGAAGGTAAAGGCCACCTGAAGCTCGAGAGTGGGGTATATGAAGGGCCCTATACCTGGGCCTCGCGTTTCGCAGACGGTACCGAGACCAACCCCGAGGAACTGATCGGGGCGGCCCATGCGGGCTGCTATGCCATGTTTTTGTCAGCCCTTTTGACCAACAACAATACCCCCCCCGAAGAACTCGCGGCTACCGCCAAAGTGCACCTGGGAGATGGCCCCACCATCACCAAAATCGAACTGCAGATGGTAGCCAAGGTACCCGGCATCAGTGCGGAAAGGTTCCAGGAACTGGCCCAAGAAGCCAAGGCCAAGTGCCCCATTTCCAAAGCCCTGGCGGCAGTTCCCGAAATCAGCCTGGACGCCAAGCTTGCTTAACTCAAAACTTGCAGTGATACAAAACCGCGCAAAAGTGGCAACATCCTGAA
>JBBIUP010000193.1:0-4680 GCA_037440185.1 Meiothermus sp.
GCGTTGCCCAACTGGCGGCGCAGATGGGTCGCGAGTTTGGCTGCCAGGATTTCGCGCACCTCGAAACTGGTCTCGCGGGTTTTGAGCACCACATAGACCTTGATAATTTCGCCCAGTTCGGGGTTGGCAACCCCCACCGCAGCAGCCTCAGCCACTGCCGGGTGTGAAAGCATGACCCCCTCGATTTCTGCGGTACCGATTCGCAATTCGCCAGCTTTGATGACATCATCCGAGCGACCCAACAGCGCGATATAGCCCTCGCTGTCGCGCACCGCGATATCGCCGGTGGTATAGCAACCCGGAATGCGGTTCCACTGCTCGGCGTAGCGCTCGTCGTTGTTCCAGAATGTACGCATGAAGTGGGGGAAGGACTTGCATATCACCAGATGCCCCTTCTGACCCGGAGGTAGTTCGCGGCCCTGCGAGTCTACGACCCGCATCTCAACGCCTGGTAAGGGGAACCCGGCCTTGCCCGGTTTGGCAGGTATGCAAATGGGTGTGGAGAGGCAAGGCCCGCCGGTCTCGGTCTGCCACCAGTTGTCTACCACGTGGGCCAGGTGATCGGCGGCCCAGTGCCAGACCTCTGGAGCCAGGTATTCGCCCACGCTGGCTACCAGGCGCAAATCGGACAGATGGGCTTTTTGTGCCCACTCATCGCCGTGCTTGCGGAGGGTGCGCAGCCAGGTAGGGCTGATGATGATGACATTTACACCACATTCCTCCAGCGTCTCATAGAACCCACTGGCATCGGGATAGTCCAGTCGTTCGGCTCGCAATACCGTGGTCAGGCCTTCTAACAAAGGGGCGTATAGGCCGTAGCTGTGGCCTACGATCCAGGAGAGGTCGGCAGTGGCCCAGGAAATCTCGCCATCTTTGAGGTCAAATAGGGTGCGCAGATGGTAGGTGATGCCAACCATATAGCCACCGTGCACATGTACCACCCCTTTAGGCTTGCCGGTTGAACCGGAAGTATAAAGGATAAAGAGTGGATGCTCACTATCAACCGGCAAGGCCGGTGTGGTGGGTCGGTGTGCCTCTATCAAATCCCAGAATTCCAGAGGCCTGAGTGTACCCCCGCGACTAAACCAGAGTACCGGCAAATCTAGGCCCTGGGTGGCTTCTTCAATCAAGGTGGTAAAGGAGATGGTGCGCCCCCCCTGGTACATCCGGTCGGCGGCCACCAGTAACCTGGCCCCGGTGTCTTCTAGGCGCTCACGCAGCGCCTGACTGCCCAAGCCGGCCGGAACGGCCACGTGCACTGCACCGATGCGGGCACAGGCCAGAAAGGTCAGGGCCATTTCCAATCCCGTCGGCATGTAAACCGCCACCCGGTCGCCCGGCTGAATACCCAATGAATGCAGTCCTCCCGCCAAACGCGAGGTTAGATCGCGCAACTCGCGGTAGGTTAGCTTGTGTATGGCTCCATCGCCTGCCAGTGCGATCAGGGCCAGTTGGTTGCGTCTGGGGCCATCGGCGTGGCGATCGAGGGCGTTGTAGGTGATGTTGGTAGTGGCTCCGCAGAACCAGCGGTGATGGGGCAGTTCTAGCTCCCGTACCTGTTTCCAGGGGGTAAACCAGTGAAAGCGCTCTGCCCACTCTTCCCAGAAGGCTTCGGGGTGCTCGAGGCTCTGCTGGTACTCGGCAGGATAGTCCTGCAGGTGTGCATTTTGAAGGAGCTTCAGGGGCGGCCAGACCACCTGTTCTTCGCTCGACGAACCCAGGTAGGCGGGTTCGCTGGGCCGCAGCGCCTGGGCTTCATCGGTTGGGGTTTGCTCAGTCCGCGTGTGGCTGGAAGCCGCCTTTGCCACCTCCTGCACGGCTTGTACCAGCCGAGTAAAAGCGTAGGGAAACCGCCGCGATGGCACCACCACGCCAAAAGCCCCCATGACCTGACCATCCCTGCCAAAAATCGGAGCAGCCAGCCCAGAGATGCCATCGGCATGTTCTTCAATTTCCACGGCAAAGCCCATCTGTCGTATCTTGGCGAGTTCTTCCTCGAGGGTCAATGGGTCGGTGATGGTGAGTCGGGTAAAGGCCCGCAGGTTCTGGAAGTGGGATGCCTGCGCTTCTGCATCTAGAAAAGCCAGCACGGCTTTGCCGATTGCCAAGGCATGGAATCCATCGGCGATCTGCTCTTCCAAGCCCGCCAGTTTGGGCAAGCCCTGTCGTCCACGGGTGGACAGGCGCAGCTTGCCTTCGCGGCTCAGCAGTGCCAGGTAGGTACGCTCCCGCGTACGCAAGTAAAGTTCTTCCAGCGCATCGGATAGTTTCTCGGGCTCGGCCAGGTGGGCGGGGGCTGGAGCCAGGGCTGTCTTGGAAAGGCGGTAGGTGCTGCCTTCCCGCTCGGCAAATCCTTCCGAGACCAAGCTTGCCAGCAAGGCATAGGCGGTAGATAAGCTCTTACCCAGAAAAGCCGCCAGGCGAGCTGCCTCTACCCCTTCGGGGTGTTCGGCCAGGTAAGCCAAGACCCGCAAAGCGGCCTGAACGGTGGTGAGTTTGCGGCTTTGTGCCATAGGGGGTGTCCAGGGTCTGGGCCGAGGGCTCTGGAGCAAGCTCGGGAGCTAAGTGCCTACAGTAAACGCTACCGGGGAACCTTCAAGGCTTTGCTCCAGTTCTGGCTCCTGTCGGGTTGGCGCTATCATTGCTTTGCTGTAAGCAACTGTCAAGTAACTGATAAATTCCTACAATCGCCAAACCCTGCCCTTTCTTGACTGTCCAGCCTATTGTGCCTATCCTCACCTCAAAAAGGGTTGCTTTGTGCCCGAAGTGTCTACTGCTATGGTTTTCTCACAGGCATCTTGAACCAGAAAGGAATGCAATGGAAAAAATCGAAGCTGTCTTGAAAGAAGATCGCGTGTTTCAACCATCTGAAGGGTTCAAGCAGTCAGCCAAGATCAGCAAACAGGAAGACTACGATGCTCTCTACCGGGAAAGCCTCGATAACCCCGATCAGTTCTGGAGCCGGGTGGCTGCCGAACTGCACTGGTTCAAACCCTGGGATACGGTGTTGGAATGGAATACCCCCAATGCCAAATGGTTTGTGGGGGGGCAGACCAACCTCTCCTACAACTGCTTGGATCGCCACCTGTCCACCAGGGGTAACAAAGCAGCCCTCATCTTTGAAGGGGAGCCAGGGGATTCGCACGTCTTGACCTACCAGCAATTGCACCGCGAGGTGAGCAAGTTCGCCAACGTGCTCAAGGGGCTGGGGGTGCAGAAGGGAGACCGTGTCACCATCTACTTGCCCATGATCGCAGAGGCAGCCATTGCCATGCTGGCCTGTGCGCGCATTGGGGCGGTGCATTCGGTGGTGTTTGGTGGTTTCTCGGCTTCGGCGCTGGCCGACCGTATCAATGATGCCCAGGCCAAAGTGCTCGTGACGGCCGATGGAGGCTGGCGGCGTGGCAGCGTGGTGCCCCTCAAAGGCAACAGTGACGAGGCTCTAGCGGATACCAAGACCATCCAGCACGTGGTGGTGGTCAAGCGCTGCGGTAACGAGGTCCAGATGGAGCCGGGCCGCGACCACTGGTTTCATGAGCTGATGGTCAATGCCTCGCCCGATTGTGCCCCTGAGCCCATGGATGCTGAAGACCCCCTGTTCATCCTCTATACTTCCGGTTCGACTGGCAAACCCAAGGGGGTGATGCATACCACTGGAGGCTACTCGGTTTATACCTACCTGACGGCTCAGTACATTTTCGATCTGAAAGAAACGGACACCTATTTTTGCACTGCCGACGTGGGCTGGATCACCGGTCACAGCTACGTGGTGTATGGATTGCTGCAAAACGGCGCTACCAGTCTGATGTATGAGGGGGCTCCCAACGCTCCCGATGAGGGTCGGATCTGGAGCATCATCGAGAAATACAGCGTTAGCATCCTCTACACTGCACCCACCGCCATTCGCGCCTTCATGAAGTGGGGTGAACAGTGGCCCCTCAAATACAACCTCTCGAGCCTGCGCTTGTTGGGTTCGGTAGGCGAACCCATCAACCCCGAAGCCTGGTTGTGGTACTACAAAGTGATCGGCAAGGAGCGTTGCCCGATTGTGGATACCTGGTGGCAGACCGAGACCGGCGGGATCATGATTACCACCTTGCCCGGTGTGCACGATATGAAACCGGGACACGCAGGCAAGCCCTTTTTTGGCGTGCAGCCCAAAATTGTGGATACCTCGGGTCAGCCTGTCGGCAACCCCGATGAGGGCGGCCACCTCATTATTCAAAAACCCTGGCCCTCGATGCTGCGCACAGTCTGGGGCGACCCCGACCGCTTTGAGCGGCAGTATTTCGCCCAGTATCCGGGCAACTACTTTACCGGTGATGGGGCCCGGCGCGATGCCGACGGCTACTTTCTGATTCTGGGCCGGGTGGACGATGTGCTCAACGTCTCGGGCCACCGCCTGGGTACTATGGAAGTCGAAAGCGCCCTGGTCTCGCACCCTGCGGTAGCCGAGGCAGCAGTGGTGGGCCGCCCCGACCCCATCAAGGGCGAAGGAATCGTGGCTTTTGTGACCCTCAAAACCGGCCAGACCGCCAGCGCCGAACTGGCCAAAGAGCTCAAAGCCCACGTGGTCAAGGCCATTGGTGCGATTGCTCGCCCTGACGAGATTCGACTGACCGATGCGCTGCCCAAGACCCGCTCGGGCAAGATCATGCGGCGCTTGCTGCGGCAAGTGGC
>JBBIUP010000194.1:0-4668 GCA_037440185.1 Meiothermus sp.
AGCGCAGGTTAAACAGGGTGTTGAACTGGGTCAGCAGGTTTTGGCGGTTGGCCTGGATGAACTCAGCCGCCGAAGGCACCGAAAGCACCTCGCCGCTTACCCCAGCGGGGCGGGGGGCCGAAGAAATGACGGGAACATAGCCTTGCTGGGCAAACAGGGCCTGGGCTTCGGGAGATAGCAGGAAGCGCAGGAAGCGCTCGGCCAGGGCGGGGTTGCGGCTGCCCGCCATCACGCCGATGGGGGTGGGCACCAGGATTGCGCCATCGCGGGGGTAGATCATCTTGAGCGGGGCGCCCTGGCGAATCAGGTCACGGATGCCGAAATCGGTGATGATGGCCGCCCCGTATTGCCCCTCGGCCAGTTTTTGCTGAAGGATAGGGTTGGACTGCTCGACCTTGAGGCCGTTGCGCTGGAGCTGCTCGAAAAAGCTGAAGCCAAAACGCTGGCTGAAGGTGCCCAGCGTGGAGAGGGCTGCGCCGGAGAAGTTGGGGTTGGGCATTCCTACCAGGTCGCGGTATTCGGGCTTGAGCAGATCGCGCCAGGCACGCGGCTCGGGGAGGTTGCCCAGCTTGCGGGTATTTACCGCGATACCGTTGTAGAGCAGGCGCACTTCGTAGTAGCGCCCGCCCTGGTAGGCGAACTTGACCGGGAAGCCGGAGGTGGTAGCCCGCAGGGGGCGCAGGCGGCCCGCGGCGGCCAGTTCGCGGAAAAAGGTCTCGTCGGCCACCCACAGCAGGTCGGCCTGGGGGTTGCCCGCTTCCAGTTCGGCTCGCAAACGGGTAACTACCTCGCCGGTTCCGCTGCGGAAGACCTGCACATTGAGGTTGGGGTTGGCCCGTTTGAACAACTCAATCATGGGATTGACGTTGGTCAAGACCTCCGAGGTGTAGAGGGTTAGGGTTTGCGGCTGAGCGAAAGCCAGCCCAAAAGCTGCCAGAGAAGCCAGAATAAGTCGTTGCATGAAGCCTCCAGTAGTGGGTTCGACCCTGTTAGAGATTGTGCCCTGTTTATTGTCAACCCGGTGTCAGGACAGGCCTTGTTTTGGGCTACGAAATTGCCCCGACACTTCGCAGATTGTATTTGCTTGCCATTAACCCGCTTGCCAAAGGGGATCAATCCCGCGTGGCTTTTGTATTCACATTGACATGGCTCGGGGGACTTCAGGCCGCTCCCGCGATCACCCGGTGGTCTTTGAGGGTTATTCCGCTCAGGCCATGTTTGCTCGAGAGCTTGTCGAGGTTTTTCTGGCGCTCCAAGGTTCGGGCCGAGTACGACATATTGGCCCCGTGCATCGCGACCGCTACGCCCCTGCCGGGCAACTGAATCAGCGGATAGCCTGCCGAGACGATGCGAAGATACCAGTCCCAGTCCCAGTAGTCCGACATTTCCGGGTCGAATGGCCCCAGCTGATCGTGAAAAAAGCGGGGATAGGCGGCCCCGGTAGCCAGCAAGAGGTTGTCGGTACGCAGCGACCCAGGTATGGCTTTGAAGTCGAAGGGAATGCGCTGTAGCTCCAGGCCATCGCGTTCATGGATCAAATAACCACCCCGATACACCAGTCCGGGCTGCGCCTTGAGCGCCCGTACCACCCGCTGCAGGTGGGTGGTGTCCAGCCACCAGTCGTCGTCATCGAGCAGGGCGATCATCTCGCCCGAGGCATGGGCCAGCCCGGTGTTGCGGGCATCCACCTGTCCCTTGCCCTCGTTGCGCACGCCCACGATCCGGGGGTCGCGCAGGTTGTGGGCGGCCAGAATGCCCGAGCCGTCGCCGTCGTCCACCACCACGGCCTCCCAGTCGGGGTAGAGCTGAAGCTGGAGCGAGCGCAAAGCCCGTAGCAGAAGGGCTGGGCGATTAAAGGTGGGTATCAGGACACTAACCATCTGCCTTGATATTAAACACCCTTTGTCAAGCACGATTGGTACGCATTCTGACAGTCTCCTGACCTATCTGACGCTCTTCTGACCCAGATCCAACAGACTTTTTCCAGAGGTATCAGATGCGTATCCTGGTCTCCAACGACGACGGAATATATAGCCCTGGATTGTACGCGCTGGCCGAAGTGGCTACGGCATTTGGGGAAGTTCGGGTGGTAGCCCCTGATGTCGAACAGTCCGCGATGGGTCATGCCATCACCATCATGCGCCCCCTCCACTACCGCGCCACTCCGATGGGGGGCCTCGAGGCCTACCGCGTAAACGGTACGCCCGCCGACTGCGTGGCCCTGGGCACGCACCACTGGGACAAGGTGGATCTGGTGCTTTCTGGTATCAACCTAGGCTCCAACCTGGGCAACGAAATTTGGCATTCCGGTACCGTAGCTGCGGCTAAACAGGCGGCTTTGCTGGGGATCCCGTCCATTGCTTTCAGCACGCCCATTAATGGCCGGGAGCCCGATTTTGAATCGCTTAAACCCTGGGTTGGGAAAGTACTAGAAGCCCTCTTGCGTGAACCCAAACCCTTCCTGATCAACGTTAACTTGCCACCTAAACCCAAAGGGCTTTTGTGGGCCCGGCAGTCGGTACGGATGTACGAGGGCCGGATTGTGCCCGGCGCCGACCCGATGGGCCGGGAGCACTTCTGGTTTGCAGCCTATCCCGATCATGAGCCTGAAGAGGGAACCGATCGCTGGGCCCTCAACCACAACTTCATTGCGCTAACCCCCCTGCGGCTCGATTTGACCGACGAGGCCCGGCTCTCGCAGGCTTTTCAGCTAGCGGCTTCGGCGGATTGAAAGTCGGGCTGATAGCCAGCTAGAGCGGTTTTCACGAACAGGCGGCCATGGTCGCCTCGGGAAAGGTAGTCCTGGCTGCTTGAATGACTCCGCCAGGGGACGATCCCCTATCGGGACGGGCCTCCAGCCAGTGGTACTGGCTACACGTTGAACAAGATCAGTACCGTATCGCCGTCCTGCACGATGTATTCCTTGCCCTCGGTGCGCACCCAGCCTTTTTCCTTGGCCGGTGCCCAGCCTCCGGCTTCGACCAACTTGTTCCACTCGATCACCTCGGCCCGGATAAAGCCCTTCTCGAGGTCGGAGTGGATCTCACCGGCGGCTTGAGGGGCTTTGGTGTCCTGGCGAATGGTCCAGGCCCGCACCTCTTTTTCACCAGCGGTGAAAAAGGTCTGCAGGCCCAGGGTGTGGTAGGCGGTGTGTACCAGCCGATCCAGCCCCGACTCCTCCAAGCCCAGGGTTTGCAGGTATTCCGCGGCTTCCGGCCCAGAGAGGTCGGCCAGCTCGGCCTCGATTTTGGCCGAGACCACCACCACGTCGGCCCCTTCTTGGGCGGCAATCTCGCGCACCTTGGTCACGTTGGGGTTCTTGGCTCCGTTGGGCAAGTCCTCCTCGGCCACGTTGCAGACGTAGATCACCGGCTTGTAGGTGAGCAAGCCCAGTTCGCGGGCGGCCCTGGTCAGCACCTCGGGGTCGGCCCCGGTATAGGTGCGGATGGCCTGGCCCTCCGAGAGGTGCCCCATCAGGGGTTCCAGCATTTCCAGCAAGGCCCTGTCGTCCTTGTCGGTACGGGCCGACTTGCGCAGCTTGTCCAGGCGTTTTTCGATGGTCTGGAGGTCGGCTAAGGCCAGCTCGGTGTTGATGGTCTCGAGGTCGCCCTGGGGGTCTACCTTGCCCGAGACATGCACCACGTTGGGGTCGTCGAAGCAGCGCACCACGTGGGCAATGGCCGCCACCTCGCGGATGTTGGCTAGAAACTGATTGCCCAGCCCTTCCCCCTTATGCGCCCCCCTGACCAGCCCCGCAATGTCCACAAACTCGACGTAGGTAGGCACGATGGGCGGTACCCGTTCGCCCTTCACAAAGAGCTTCTGGAGGGCCTCCAGGCGCGGGTCGGGTAGTGTTACCACCCCCACATTTTTGTCAATGGTGGCAAAGGGGTAGTTGGCCGCGAGGGCGCCTGCTTTGGTGATGGCGTTAAAAAGGGTGGATTTACCCACATTGGGAAGACCGACAATTCCGACTCCGAGCGATGCCATGTTTTTCCTCTGGTCGGGCCTCCGGCCCGCACACAAGCGGACATTCTACCCCAGGGGAGGCAAAAGCCCCAAGCCCAGCCCGGTACAATCAAAGCAGTCTCGAGGGGGTGCTTATGGTGACGGTGCTGCTGATCATGCTCGCGGTGGCAGCGGTGTTCCTGATGTTGCAATTTGGCCTCGACACCCAAAACCCGCCCAAACAGCCCGCCGATGTGCTGGCCAACGAGAGCTACGTGCTGGTCGCTCTGCTGGCAATGGTCATGATTGCCGGGCTGGCTACGGCAGTCTTGCTCTATGCTGCTCCACAGTAAGCTGCCGTACAGGGTCACAGGGATGACCGAACAATCCCAAGGTGCCCTCAACCTACCAGGCCCAGGTGTGCCCTGGCTTCCTCGGCAAAACCGGCCCAGTCCAGCACGGCCCCAGCCAGGGCCAGGTAGCCCTGGGTGGTGCAGACCTTGCCCTGCCAGTGATAGGGCTCCTTGCCGCGTTCTAAAGTAGTTCCGGCCAACGCTTCTTCGGTGATGGGGTGGGCGGCCACTTGGCCCGAGACATGGCCGGCCTCCCACAACAACAGTGTGCTGTTGGCCCCTGCAAACACCGCCCGCAACTCGCTCCATACTTCGCCCAGCCAGTCTTGATGCTCGGCATCGCGCCCCAACCTGCTCATGTTAGGGC
>JBBIUP010000195.1:0-4666 GCA_037440185.1 Meiothermus sp.
GCCACTGCCGTCATCACCCCCCAGGCCACGATGGCCCAGATCAGGCGGTTGCGCAGCTCTTCAAGGTGTTCCATCAAAGGGGCTTCTCGCATACTCAACCCCTTCAGGACTTGCTTTCTTCCCTGGCCTCGAGGGGCTTCCTGATCTCCTCGAGGGGCTTGCTGATCTCTTCCTTGATCTCTTTGAACTCCTTCACATCGGCGGCTTTTTCAAACTCCTCGCGGATGCTCTTGGCCCCCCGCTGGAATTCGCGGATACTCTGACCGAGGCTGCGCCCCAACTCGGGCAACTTGCGTGGGCCAAACAGCAGCAAGGCGAGCAGCAAGATAATCAAGATTTCAGTCATTCCAAGGTTCATGGCAGTCTCCTGGCCTCAGTTTACCTGGTAGACTGAAGCTCATCTGAAAGCCTAGCCACCCACCATAAAAAGTTTGTGAAAAGCCATAGGTAGTGCTGCGTCAACGGATCATTTTCGGGTCATGCTCCCGATTCGTAAGTAAGCCGGCGATGTCTCTGACGCAGTTTGCACAAAAAGCCACTTACTGGAAACCTGCTCGACATCAGTTGACGGTGCAGTAGGGCCAATAGCAGAGGCTTGTGACACAAACCCCACCCGAAGCGTTCCGCTAAGTGTTATTCAAAGGGCATCTGCTGTTGCTTCGGGGGGCCCCAGAGGAACAAGGGATTTTACGGCTTCCTAGAAGGGCATGAAGTATCCGGATTTCATATGGCTTATACCCGGATATTGACCCGCGCCCCACTTTCAAACAGGTGAATCGAGTCTATAAAACGTACCACCTTGGTCTTGTAGCCCATTACAATTGTGTGGGTGCGGGCCCCACCGCCAAAATAGCGCACACCCTCGAGCAGTTCCCCGTGGGTGATGCCGGTAGCCGAAAAAACGATCTGTTGACCGGGGGCGAGGTCGTGGGTGTGGTAAATCTTTTTTTCGTCGCCCCCCATGGCTTTTAGGCGCTCGAGCTGGGCCTCGCTATCGGGTAGAAAACGCCCCTGAATCTCGCCACCCATACACTTGAGAGCCGCTGCGGCCAACACCCCTTCGGGTGCGCCCCCACTGCCCATCATGGCATGGGCGCCGGTTCCACGGATGGCCACCGAAACGGCCGCTACCACATCGCCATCGGTGATGAGCTTGACCCTGGCCCCCGCTTCGCGCACCTCGCGAATCAGTTTTTCGTGTCGGGGCCGATCCAGAATTACCACCACCAGATCTTCTACTGTGCGCTCGAGCGAATCGGCAATGATGCGCAAGTTGGCTTCCACCGGAAAGTCCAGGCTGACCTTACCGGCTGCCGGTGGCCCCACCACCAGTTTCTGCATATACATGTCGGGTGCATGAACCAGGCCCCCTTTTTCGCTGATAGCAATGACCGTGATGGCGTTGGGAAGCCCTTTGGCAGTGATGGTAGTACCTTCTACCGGATCTACAGCGATATCAACCTCGGGGCCACCGCGCCCCAGAATTTCGCCGATGTAGAGCATGGGAGCCTCGTCCATCTCTCCCTCACCAATGACCACCCGTCCTTGAATGGGTAGTTCCGATAGCACCTGGCGCATGGCCTCGGTTCCAACCCCATCTACGTCGTCCTTTTTGCCCATACCGGCCAACCGGCTGGCAGCCAGGGCCGCGTGCTCGGTCACACGGGCCACCTCGAGCACCAACAACCGCTCAATGTCCATTTCCATGACCAGAGCTTACCAATTTTTTGCTGCTGGCTTGGTTTGGTAGGGCTTCCAGTTGTGCCCACACAGGGTTAATGGGGTTTATGTCGGTTCCACAGCGAACGGGCCAGGTCACTGGGTGAAACGCCATGCTCGGCCAGGGTAAAAAGTAGATGAAATAGCAGGTCGGAGACTTCCCACTCGAGTTCTTTGCGATCGGTGTTTTTTGCGGCGATAATCACTTCGCCTGCTTCCTCCCCAATTTTCTTGAGCACCCGATCCAGGCCGGCCTGGTGCATTTTAGCGACATACGAGCCTTCTGGAAGGGTCTCGATGCGCTGCTGGATGGTGCGGTAGACCTTCTCCAGCACCTCGCCCAGTGGAGGGTGGTCGGAGGGGGTGCTGACCGGATGGTGGAAACAGCTCTCGGCTCCAGTATGGCAGGCAGGCCCGTGGGGGGTGACCTTGTAGAGTACCGCGTCCTGGTCGCAGTCCAGTATCACCTCGAGCACTTCCTGGGTGTTCCCCGAGGCCAGCCCCTTAACCCAAAGCTCACCCCGGCTTCGGCTCCAGAAGGTGCTCTGGCGGGTTTGCAGGGTTCTTTCCAGGGCTTCGCGGTTGGCATAGGCCAGGGTCAGAACCTGCCCCGATTGCGCGTCCTGCACAACTACCGGAACCAACCCACTGGCATCAAATTGAACATCGGATACATTCATGTGCACACCTTCAGCACTGCTTCAAAGCAGATTTTATTGCCGGAGCCGTGGGAGTGTATTGCCATCTTCTTCACAACTCAATCAACGCACTCACCTGGACAAGGGTTGCTCAATCCGCATCGGAATGCCCTGCTGGGCCAGGTATTCCTTGAGTGCCGGAATGGGAATTTCGCCAAAATGAAAAACGCTGGCCGCCAGAGCCGCGTCTGCAATGCCCTCCTTCAGTACTTCTGCGAAATGTTCCTTGCTTCCTGCGCCACCAGAAGCAATTACCGGAATTCCCACCACTTCCGAGACTGCCCTGCACAAGGCGATATCGAAGCCGGCTCTGGTTCCATCGGTGTCCATGCTGGTGAGCAAAATTTCACCAGCCCCCAGTTGAGCGCCATCTTCGGCCCACTTCAGCGCATCCAGCCCGGTGGGGGTGCGGCCCCCTGCCACATATACCTCCCAGGAATTCCCCCTTTTCCGTGCATCAATGGCCAGCACCACCGCCTGGTTGCCAAAGTGATCGGAGAGTTCACGGATTAACTCTGGGCGCTTGACCGCTGCCGAGTTTACCGAAACCTTGTCGGCCCCTGCCAGCAAAAGGGCTCTGGCATCGTTTAGGCTGCGAATTCCACCCCCCACGGTGAAAGGAATGAAGACCTGCTCGGCCACCTGGGTCGCGATATCCAACAGGGTGGCCCGTTCTTCATGGGTCGCAGTGATGTCCAGAAATACCAGCTCGTCGGCTCCGGCCAGATTGTAGGCCTTGGCCGATTCAACGGGGTCGCCAGCGTCACGAAGATTGACAAAGTGGATGCCCTTGACCACCCGCCCGGCGTGGACATCGAGACAAGGAATGATCCGTTTGGCGAGCACAAAGTAGATTGTCTAGGGTTGAAGGTCGAAGGTCAAGTTGGGACGACCGGCCCATGATCCCTACAGTACCAACAAGCTCAAGATTTCCACGTGGTGTGTGAAGGGGTAGAAGTCGTAGGGCCGGACAAAGCGGAGTTGGTAGCCTGCCTGGCTTAGCCTGCCTACATCACGTGCCCAGGTGGCCGGGTCGCAGGCAATGTAGAGAATTTGGGCCGGCTTGCCTTCTATCAGACCGGCCAATACTTCGACGGAGAGGCCGGCTCTGGGTGGATCTACCATCACCAAATCAGCGGGCAAGTGCTTAGCCAGCACGCTGGCATCGTCTTGTTTGAAAACCAGGTTTTGTACCCCCAGCCGATCCCGGTCGGCCTCCCCTCGCTTTACTGCGCTGCGGTTGATTTCAATCGCCACAATTTCCATGAAAAACCGAGCAAGGTGCAGGCTTAACACTCCACTTCCGGCGTAAAGCTCCACTGCCCTGTGTCCCGAACCGGCTATTCGTGCGGCTTCCTGGTACAAAAGCCCGGCGGCTTTTGGATTGACCTGGGCAAAACTCTGTACGTTGAGGGTGGAAAGCACCCCTCCAAAATCCTCGAGCAATCCCTCACGGCCCGCTAGATTTTGAAGGCTGCCGCGGAAGCGTCCCTTGGGGCTGGGCTCACCCCACACCACCCCCGCAATCCCTTCTTGTACCAGTGCCTGGGCGGTTTTCTTGAAGAAGCGTGCCTGCCCTCCGATAAAACCGACCTGGACTTTATGCTCGTAAAGCGAGCCGCGCAGCACGATTTCCTCGAGGTTCGCCAACGGCCAGCTTTTGAGCAGCTCGAACGCGGGTTGCAGCGGTTCGGCAATGAGGGGGTCGTGGGAGAGGCGAATAAGATCGTTGGTCTGGGGCTGGCGGTAAGCCAGCCCCCCCAGTGGATGGAGGGCATACTGGGCTGCCGTGCGGTAGTAGAGGCCCGCCTCGGGGCCATAGGAGGGTGAAGCTTGAATAGGGGAGACCTGGAAACTCAGTTTGGCGATGCGCTCGAGCGATTCCTCCACAAAGGCCTGCTTGATGGGCAGCTGGTCGGGGTATTCCAGCGGCAGGTCTGCCGAGGGAGGTAACGGCTTGAGGTAACGCGCCGGATGGGCTTCCAGAACCTGGGTAACATGGCCCTCGAGGTGGTTCTTACGCACCCGCAGCTCGGCTTCCACGGTCTCGCCCGGCAATCCACCCCGCACCAGGGCGGTTCCTGAAGGTGTCCGGGCCAACCCCAGTCCGCCTGCAACCAGCTTTTCGATGTGTAATCTGACCACACTTAACCTTAACCCAAGTTGCCACCTACAAAACGCTCGCCCTATGTGGCTAAGAGACTGTCTTAAAACCGTCTAGGAAGCCAATCTCCTAACCATGAGTCGGA
>JBBIUP010000196.1:0-4651 GCA_037440185.1 Meiothermus sp.
CACGGCTTCCTCCCGTGCGGCAGCAGGTGTTGCCGGGCAATGCACGGCTTCCTCCCGTGCGGCAGCAGGTGTTGCCGGGCAATGCACGGCTTCCTCCGGCACCTCGAGAGTCAAAGGCAAACAACCGCGGCACTAGACCCTTGACACTTGGCGCTTGACGCTTCTTCATACCCGCTCGATCTCCTCTGTGCCAAACAACCCATGCGGCTTGAACCACAGCATCACCAGCAACACCACAAAGGGCATCACGTACTGGGAACCGCCACCCACCAACCCCACCTGGCCCAATATCCCATCCAGATAAGCGGTAGAGAAAGATTGCAGAATACCGATGATGATGCCCCCCACTACGGCTCCTGGAACGGAGTCCAACCCTCCCAGAATTACCGCTGGAAAAACGGCCAGACCAATTGCAATCAGACCGTCCTGGTTCAAACCAGACACCGCTCCCACCACGATGCCTGCAGCGGCTGCGGTGAGACCAGCCACGGCCCAGGCCAGCGCAAACACGTGCTGAACCGAGACCCCCACGCTCATCGAGGCCATCTGGTCATCGGCCACCGCTCGCATCGAGACTCCCAACACCGAGCGCTGGAAGAACCAGCCAAACAGCACCAAGAAAATAGCGGTAAACCCAATCGCCAACAACTGCGGATAAGAAACACTGATGCCCCCCAGGTTGAGGCCACCTTGCGGCAGAAATTGTGGAAAGGTGAAGTTGCCCGAGCCGAACGGAGTTAGATACATCAACCCGTCTAACACGCTGGCCAGTCCAATGGTAACCATGATGACCGAGATAATCGGCTGACCCACCATCTTGCGCAAAAAAATCCGTTCCACCAGGAAACCCAGCCCTGCTGTAAGCAGCATCGCCAACAAGGCTGCCAGCAAAACCGGCAGCTTGGCCCACACCGCCAGCGCGTAGGCCAGAAAAGCCCCAATGGCAATAAATTGCCCATTGGAAAAATTGATCACCCGGCTGGACTTATAGACCAACACAAACCCTAGGGCCGCCAGGGCATAGATACAGCCTACCGCGATCCCGGAGATGAGGTTCTGTATGAAATCAATCACGGTATCCCCCAGGTATTGCAGACCCTCGATTCAATTCCATATACCTCGAGCCTGTTCTCCTGCCCCCTGCGTGCACGAGGGCGCTGCCAAAACCGACCGCATCCGCCAAAGTGCAATCCTCCCTGTTTATGGGGAATCCGGGTTGTACCCAGGCGATATTCACGAACGGCTTCTTGCAGTATGCGCGTACTGGGCGCAATTCCCGAGTTATTGTCGGTCGGTTTGCCACCCGAAGCATAGGCGGGAACCACTTGGTTTTCATACACCCACCAGTTCCTTGCTCGAGCCCGCTTCCAAAACGCTGACCTCGGTCGAGACTTTTTGTACCGTGCCATCCTGGTATTTAAACTCGGTGTCTATCCGCACCTTGTCGGTGTTGCCATAGAGCCCATCTACAATTGGCTGGTAGCGTTGCATGATGAATTTCCGGCGCACCTTGCCAGTACGGGTTAGTTCGTCGTCGTCGGCATCGAGCAATTTGTATAGCAATACAAAGCGCTTGATCCGCAGATGCTCGGGCAACCCGTCGTTGACGGTCTTGACCTCCTTGCGAATCAGATCGGCCACCTGGGGTTTTTGTGAGAGGTCAATATAGGTGGTGTAGGCCAGCCGGTTGTCCTCGGCCCATTTGCCTACGGTCTGAGGATCTACGTTGATGAAAGCCGTAAGGTAGGGTTTCTGATCGCCAAAAACCACCGCTTCTTTAATGTAGGGGCTGAACTTGAGTTTGTTCTCGATAAACTGCGGGCTGAACATCTGCTGGGTGCTGGTGTGCATCACATCCGAGACCCGGTCAATCACCACCAGATGGCCCTCGGGCGTGAGATAGCCGGCATCGCCAGTGTGCAGCCAGCCGCCCTCAAAGGTCTCGGCAGTGGCTTCTGGGTTTTGCCAGTAGCCTGCCACCACCGCGTCCGATTTGCAGAGAATCTCGCCGCGCTCACTGATCTTGACCTCGCCCCCTGGAATCGGAACCCCCACTGTATCGGCCCGCACGTCGCCGTCGCGGTGCACAAAGGCAATCCCGATAATCTCGGTCTGACCATAAATTTGTTTGAGATTGACGCCAATAGCGTGGTAGAAGCGAAACACATCTGGCCCCAGCGCAGCCCCGCCGGTATAGGCCCGGCGTAGGCGTAGAAAACCCAGTTGATCACGCAGTGGTTTGAACATGATCTGGTCGGCCAACCAGTAGGCCAACCGCAGACCCAGAGGCATCGGCTTGCCGTGCATGCGGTACTCGGCAGCACGGTAGCCAATTTTGAGCATCTGGTTGTAGACCCAGCGGTTGAAGGCGTAGGTCTCGGAGATGCGTACCCAGATCTGGCTCTGCGTACCTTCCCAAACCCTGGGCGGGCTGAACATCACGTGCGGCCCGATCTCCTTAAGGTCGGCCATCGCGGTATCCACCGACTCGGGCATATTCACCGCAAACCCACCTGCCAGGGCCATCCCCACCGACATCATCTGTTCACCGATCCAGGCGAAGGGCAGGAACGACAGGTAGTCGTCGGTGGGCTTGAGGGGATCCATCTCTTGCAAGGCGACCCCCATGTGCAGCAGGTTGAGGTACATCAACATAGCGGCCTTGGGGCGGCCAGTAGTGCCGGAAGTAAGCGAGAGGTGACATACATCCTCGGGTTTGCCCAGAGCAATGCGCTCCTCCACGGCCCTGGGGTGCTGTTGGAGATACGCCTCACCCAGCTTCTCCACCGCGTCAAAGCCCATGATCCAGGGGTCGTTGGCGTAGATCCGCATGCCCTTGGGGTCTTGGTAGATCACCTTGCGCACACTGGGGATTTCGCTGCGGATTTCCAACAGCTTGTCCACTTGTTCCTGGTTTTCGGCCACTACAAAGGCAGCTTCGGTATAGGAAAGCACGTAGGCGATCTCGGGCGGTAGCGAGGATTGATAGACCCCCACCGAAATCCCACCCAGCGACTGGGTTGCCAGTTCAGCGTAGAGCCACTCCGGGATGTTGTCGGCAATCACCGCCAGCCGCTCGCCTTTCTGGAAGCCCAGCGAGAGCAGCCCGGCAGCAAAGCGGGTTACATGGTGGTAGTACTGGGCGTAGGTAATCTCGTTCCAGATACCGAAATCTTTCTCGCGGATGGCAACCCGCTGCGGTGTCTGCTCGGCCCGCATTTTGAGGATTTGCGGGAGGGTGTATTTCTTGAGCTCGTAGCCGGTGGGCATCATAGGCAGCCTCCAGCTGGTCTACGGTCTAAGGTCAAAAGTCGAAGGTCTAGACACTTGGCCTTCGACCCTAGACCTTCAGCCCTCGACGACTCACGCCGCATGATCCACCCCCACATAGGCTTCCTGTACACGCGGATTCTGGCTGACCTCCTGGGGAAGGCCCGAGGCAATAACCTGGCCGAAATCCAGCACATAGACCCGGTCGGAGATATCCATCACCACCCCCAGGTCGTGCTCGATGAGGATGATGGTGGTGCCACGCTCGGCCCGGATATCGAGGATAAAGCGCACCATATCCTCTTTTTCCTCCAGGGTCATGCCCGCCATGGGCTCGTCAAGCAGGAGCAGTTTGGGCGAGAGGGCCAGCGCCCGTGCGACTTCGACCCGCTTACGTACCCCATAGGGCAGGTTGCCCACCAGGGTCTTGCGGTAGGGCTCGAGCTCCATGAAGTCAATGATCTCTTCGCAAAAGCGACGGTTCTCGACCCCGATGGGCATGGCCCTGCCATAGATCAGTACGTTGTCGAGGAGGTTGTAATGCCCAAAGGTGTGGCGGGCCATCAGCAGGTTCTCCAGCACCGACATGCCGGTAAAAAGTTCGATGTTTTGGAAGGCACGGGCGATGCCGAATTGGGTGACCTGGTGGGGTGAGGCGTGGGTCAGATCGTGGCCCTCGAAGGCGATCTTGCCCGAGCCGGGATGGTAGAAACCGGAGATGCAATTGAGCAGGCTGGTCTTACCCGCACCATTGGGGCCAATCACCGAGACCAACTCGCCGTCGGCAACCTCGAGGGAAACATCGCTAAGCGCTTTCACACCGCCAAAGCTGAGCGTCACATTCTCTACCTTGAGCTGCACTGGGCCTCCTTAGCTACATCGGGTTTGCCACCAGCCTCCATCCAAAAGCCAACAAATTTCGTTGCTTGCACTACTTTTGGGCAACTAACAAACGAGTGTTTGGTTGGGGCTGAGTATAACTACGCGCCCCCCGTATGTCAACGTTTTGTGGCGGCATTTGCGAAAAAACGTCATATTACAGCTATTGCACAAACGAGCCGTTTTTGGTCGGGCAAGGGGTGGGGATACTTCACTCCGCCAAACCCAATATCTTTTGGCTCGAGGGCGGGTTTTTCGACGGTTCTGCAAAACCCGACTGCTATCAAGACGGGGGGCTTGCGTAAATCGGAGAGGAGTGATAATTTATGGAAAACGTTTACATCACGTGCTGGAGTAGCTCTCACTACGACGAGTTCCCCTATGTCTAGCCTCAAACCCTCCTCCCTGGCAGTTGATATCCGCCGCGTGGCCGCAGAAGCGGAAGTATCTATCGCCACGGTCTCGAGGGTGCTCAACAACCCCGATCGGGTTCGTCCCCAAA
>JBBIUP010000197.1:0-4611 GCA_037440185.1 Meiothermus sp.
GGGTTCTTTCCGAGAACCGCTCTAGGTGCAAGTTCTGGGTTAACTTACCAAACCACTCAGCCATCCTTCTGGTAAATAGCATTCACCACCACCCTCGTACCGCCCTCATCTGCTGGAGCAGTGACATCGTAGGTGGGCTCGATGGGTCTAAAGCCATATCGGTTCATCCATTCATCAAGCTCCTTTGGCTCCAGCAGCAACATCCGCCGCTCACCGCGAAATCCCATAAAGATATGCGGTTCAGCTTGCTCCAAACCATCTCCAGTGGGATTGGAGCGCGGGCTAAACTGGGTCATCAAGAGTCTGGCTGCTGGCTTTAAGATACGGGCTGTCTCACTAATGGCTCTATCCCACTCAGCAACACTCTGGGCGGCATGGTAGACTCCAAAGCAGATCGCAAGATCGAAGAAACTGGACTGTAACACGTCCAGATCATCCATGCGTCCTTCCATCACCCGGCGCTGGGCTTCAGCCTTGCCCACGTAGGGTTCCACTCGGCTACGGGTTTTTTTCAGCATGGCATTAGAGCCGTCTACGGCATAGAAATCGAAGCCTTGTTGTGCCAGCCATTCGGTATTGCGCCCACCTGCACAGCCCAGGTCAAGAACTCTGTTGTCCCTGGGTGCATCGGTCAATAGCTCCACCATTCGTTTGTCTGGCGGTCTAGAAGCAAACTGCTCAACGATTTCGGGACGTTCCCAAAAAGGGAGTTCTTGACTTTCCATAGATGCCAACAAAACTACCATGCGGCAGTCTGAAGGAACAAGAGAGCGCTTCGGTGAAATCTGGTGGTTCGTAGCTAGTGCGGTTTGCAAATCCCCTGAATATTGGCTTTGAAAATCGCGTTCCTGCAACTTCAAGAATAATTTGGCTTATCCTTAGGCTCAACCATCCACATCATTGCATCTCAATGCACGAGAACAAGTGTTATTGAAAAGTATTAGGAACTCTTCTTAGATGGCCTAAACCCAAGTTGTACCACCACCAGTAAGCCTAGCCCGATCAGTCCACCCAGCAAAAATGAACTTTCAGGTAACGTACTCCCCAACCAACCCGCCAGCGGATAACTGAATACCCACCACAAATGGCTCCAGGCAAAGTGCGCCCCGTATACCCGACCTTGCAAAGCCTCTGGAATGCGATCGGCGATTAGGGTGAGGGTGGGCAAGTTAACCCAGTTTTGCCCTACCCCTGCAGCAAACCACAGCACCATCAGAGGTGCCAGAGAAACCCAGTTGGCCGGTAATATAGCCAGGGTAGTTAGGGTAGCCCCTATCAAAATAAAGGTGGTGCGGGGCAGGCGTTTTTCCATCGCGCCAAGTGCAATGGCTGCCAGTGTTGCACCCACCCCAAACACTGCCATCACCCAACCATAAGCTATATCGCCCTGCTCGAGTTGCCCCCTCACCTGCACCACGGTATTGACCAGAATCCAGGCTCCCGAAATAGCCGCGACCAGCTCGAGCAATAGCGCATAGCGCAAAGATGAATCACCCCACAGGCGGCTCGTTCCCAGCCGTACATCGGCCCAGGTGGTAGCGTTGCTATCGCTCTTTGCAATATACAGACGAGCCGGTAGTGTCAGGATCAGCAAGGCTGAAAGCAAGAAGGTACCTGCGTCTAGCCAGAACAAGTAGCGAACCCCCATCAAGGCTGCAAGACCCCCGGCGATGCCCGGCCCCAACACACCCAACAGTTCGGTGGTGGCACCCGAAAGCGCTATGGCCTGTGGATAATCGTCCTTGCCTGTCACCTGCGGAATCGAAGCCTGGAAGGCAGGTGTGAAAAACGATGTGCACATATTGAGCAAGAACATCAAGATGTAAACCTGCCAGACCTCCGTGACCAGAGGCATCATGCCAATAATGGCAACTCGAGCCATATCCGCCACTACCATCAAAACTTTGCGGTTGACACGATCCGCTAAAACCCCGCCCAGCGGGGAAAACAGCACAAAAGCTGTCACCCGAAGGGTTAGGGCAGCACCCAATACCACCCCAGCCCCTTCCCCGGCCAGCTCAAAAGCCAGCAAGGCCAACGCTACCCAGGTCAGGGCATCACCCAACAAGCTAATTGCTTGGGCTGCATACAACTGGGCGAAAACCGGGTTGCGCAGGCTTCGGAACACCGCCAGGGCTTGCATCTTGAAGGCAAGTCTAAGGCCCGCCCAGGAGGACAAGTAAGGGGACTCGATTGCTTACTCGAGTCCCCTTATATTGCAGTTAGCAGATGAGCAATTCCCCTGCAAATACCCTTCCGTTCATCAGCCGAACCCCCCGTGGGAATCTCTTAGTGATGGATCCAATCGCCCTTACAAGAACACACGGTGGGCAAGTGCTGGGACGAACGTGCACCGAAGCCTTTAATTTGAGCAACATACCGGCTACACTTTCTACTAGATGGCAAGGGCTTCTATTCAATATCGTTGTATCGAATGCGGATATAAATCGGTGAAGGAGCTGGGCCGCTGTCCCAACTGTGGGGCCTGGGACAGCTTTAAGGGAGAGGCCAGCGCACTCAAGCCCGGCACGGCGGTGAGCAAGGGTGGTTTGTCACGGCCTCGGCCTCTACCCAACCCGGCAGCCATTACCCGCTTAGGTGATGTTCCAGAGGGAGGGGAGGTACGCTTCTCGAGCCAGCTTGGTGAGCTAGACCGGGTGCTGGGTGGAGGTTTTGTACCCGGCGAAGTATTGCTGCTGGGGGGTGAGCCTGGGGTGGGCAAGAGCACCATCTTGTTGCAGGTAGCCCAGAAAATGCTAGGGATCGGCAAACGGGTCATCTACCTGGCGGGCGAGGAATCGCCGGGGCAGATTCGTTTACGGGCCGAACGCTTGGGCATCTCGGGGGAACTAGAGCTGCTGCGTGAAACCCAGCTAGACGCGATGCTGGCAACCCTCGAGGCCTCCCCTCCGGATTTCCTGGTGGTGGACTCCATCCAGACCCTGGAGACCACTGCTTCACCGGGGTCGCTGGTAGCAGTTCGTGACGCCACTGCAGCGCTGACCCGCTTTGCCAAACACCACCAGGTCACCACTGTCCTGGTTGGACACGTCACCAAAGAGGGCATCGTGGCTGGGCCTAAAGTGATCGAGCATGTGGTGGACGCAACCTTATATCTGGAAACGGCTGGCAACTTCCGGGTGTTGCGCTCCAGCAAAAACCGCTTTGGGCCAGTGGGCGAAATGGGTGTGTTCACCATGATCCATGAGGGCATGGAGGAAGTCGCCAACCCCTCGGCGGCTTTCCTGGCCGAAAGGCCGGTGGGGGCCCCTGGCTCGGTGGTAGCCCTCAGCCTTTCGGGCGAGCGAGCCCTGGCCCTGGAGGTACAGGCTTTGGCGGCCCGTACGCCTTTCCCGGCTCCACGCCGGGTTTCGCAGGGGCTGGATAGCCGACGGGTAGATGTGGTACTGGCGGTATTGGAGCGAAGGCTCAATTTGCCGCTGGGTAACCTCGATATCTACGTCAATCTGGCTGGTGGACTACGGGTCTTCGATCCGGGGTTGGATTTGGCGGTCGGGTTGGCGGTGTATTCTGCTGTGGTAGGCCGTCCCCTTCCGGAAGAGGTTGCTGTGGTGGGAGAGGTTGGTTTGGCTGGGGAGTTACGGAGTGTGGAGGGCCTCGAGCGCCGCCTGCGGGAAGGACAGCGAGCCGGTTTTAAGCGTCTGGTGCATCCCCCCCAGTTCAAAAGCCTGGAAGCAGCGGTGGGCAAGTTTTTATGAATGTGATGCGTTGGACACTATATGGGCTGTTTGCCTATCTGGGATATCGGGTAGGGTTGTGGCTCGAAGTTAGTAACCTCATCAATATAAGCCCCTTGGGCAGCCTGACCAGCCTCAACCGTCTGTACCTGGGCGTGGTAGGTCTGCTGGTGGGTTTTTTGGTTGTGCCGCGTCTGGCCTACTGGATGGAGCACCGTTGGGACTATGGCCAGGCCTGGCTCAAGCGCCTGCCACCTGAGATTCCAGTCGCGATTACTACAGCCTCTGGCCTGGGTCTGTTGCTGGCAGTGTTGCTAACCAATCTTCTAAATCAGATCCCGGGGTTTTCTGCGATCCACTCTTTGATCATCGCTGCGGTGTTGGTCAGCTCGCTTTCAGCCTTTGCCATTGCCAACCGCGACTACTTCCGGCTGGCCCGCCCTCCGGCCCACGCGGTCAAGACCCGCGGAGGCAAGGTGCTTGATACGTCGGTGCTGATAGATGGTCGCATCGGGGATGTGGCCGAAATGGGTTTCTTGGAAGGCCCGCTGTTTGTTCCTCGGCAGGTGCTGCGCGAATTGCAGCAGTTCGCCGATGCTTCGGATGCCCCAAAAAGAGCCAAGGGCCGCCGGGGCCTGGATACCCTCGAGCGGCTCAAACTGACCGTGGGTCTCGAGGTGCTCGATAGCGAAGAATCCGATGACCCGGTAGACGACCAGATCCTGGCCGAAGCCAAGAAGCTGGGTGCGGCGCTGGTCACCAACGATCACGCCCTGGCCCAACTTTCCCGCATCTACGGGGTCAAGACCCTCTCGGTGCAGGCCCTGTCCTCGGCATTGCGATCCCCGCTTCAGCAAGGCGACATCCTCAGTATCACCATCGTCAAAGAGGGCAAGGAACCCGGCCAGGGCGT
>JBBIUP010000198.1:0-4522 GCA_037440185.1 Meiothermus sp.
TTTTTACAGGATGTTGCCACTTTTGCGCGGTTTTGTATATCTGCAAGTTTTGAGGGATCGGATCTCGCATTTCAACTATGGCAATACTTAGGCTGAAGTGGGTGCGGTCATGATCCCAAGCCCCAAGCCTGGAGCCTTAGCCTCTTGTTCCGCTCCCCACCCCCCCGGCTCCCCTGTTATTCTTGTGCTCATGGTTGTGACCCGTATCGCCCCCAGCCCAACCGGCGACCCGCACGTCGGCACCGCCTATCAGGCCCTGTTCAATTATGTTTTTGCCAAACAACACGGCGGGAAATTCATCGTGCGCCTGGAAGACACCGACCGCTCCCGCTACAACCCCGCCTCCGAGCGGCGAATTTTAGAGATGCTCGAGTGGATCGGGCTTTCCCCCGACGAATCGCCCAGCAAAGGTGGCCCCAGCAACCCCTACGTGCAGTCGCAGCGCCTGCCCATCTACCAGCAGCACGTGCAGATGCTCCTGGAAAAAGGGGTTGCCTACCGGGCCTTCGACACCCCCGAAGAACTGGCTGCAGCCCGCGAGGCCGCCCATAAAGCCGGGCACAAGGAGCAGGGCTACAACCGGCGTTACCGCGACTACCCGGTGGCCGAAGCCGAGCGCCGGGCTGCTGCTGGGGAGGGGCATGTGGTACGCCTCAAGGTGCCGCTGGACGGCAAGACCATAGTTCGCGACCTGTTGCGCGGCCCCATCGAGTTTGAAAATGCAGCTCTGGACGACAAGGTTATTCTCAAGGCCGATGGCTACCCCACCTACCACCTGGCCGCGATGGTGGACGACCACCTGATGGGCGTCAGCCACGTCATCCGGGCCGAGGAGTGGATTACCAGCACGCCCTTCCACATCCTGATTCTGCAAGCCTTTGGCTGGGAGGAGCCGGTCTGGTGCCACACCCCTCTGCTGCGCAATCCCGACAAGTCCAAGCTCTCCAAGCGCAAGATGGACACCAGTGTGGACAGCTACAAGAACCAGGGCTTTCTGCCCGAGGCGCTGCTCAACTACCTGGGTACTATGGCCTGGAGCATGCCCGACGGGCGGGAAATCTTTAGCGTGCAGGACATGATCGAACACTTTAGCCTCGAGCGCATCAGCCTGGGCGGCCCGGTTTTCGACCTGAATAAGCTCAAGTGGATGAACGGCAAGTACATCCGCGAGGTGCTGAGTCTGGCCGATCTGGCCGAGCGGGTCAAGCCTTTCCTGGAGCGTGCCGGGCTTTGGGCATCCTCGGATCTCTATTTGCAGCAGGTGCTCGAGGCCATGCGGGCCCGCTTCGAGACCTTGCAGGAGTTCGTGGACAAGTCTGGCTATTTCTTTTCCGACGACTACCCCATGCAAGAAAAAGCCCAGGCCAAGCTCCACGAGGGGGCCGGGTTCCTGCCCGAACTGCGCGAACAACTGACCCAGTTGCCCGACCTGCTGCAAGACACCACCGAGCCCCTGCTCAAGGCCTTTGCCGAGGCCAGGGGCCTCAAAACCGGTACGGTGATGCAGCCTTTGCGGGCAGCCCTCACCGGGAGCCTCGAGACGCCTGGCATGTTCGACCTGCTGATGCTGCTGGGCAAGGAGCGGGTGCTGAAGCGGCTCGAGCGAGCCATAGAAACCTACACATCCCAGTAGTCGTCGGGATAAGGCAGCCCCACTGTCTCGGCAAAAGCCTGCAGACCCAGCCGATCGGGGGCTTCCAGGTGGTAGCGGAAGTTCCACAGGTAGTGTTGCATCAGGCGCTCGGGCACGTTCAGGCGCTGGGCCTCGGTGCCCGCTACGGCTGCCAGGTTGCCCAGTCCCAGCGAGCGAGCGGCCCGCAACCGTCGAATAATCTCCGGGGGCGGTGGGGTGTTTTTGCGGGTGGCCCAGACCGCGAACACAAAGGGCAGCCGGGTTTGGTCGAACCATTTCAGCGAGAGGTCGGTAATGCGGATGCCCTCCACCTGGGTGGGCACCTGGTGTACCGACTCGGGGATGATGGAGAGCAGGCCAAAATAGGTGCTGATGGCCCGGTCGCCAATCAGCAGCACCGCATCGTAGCGGTCTAGCAGCTCGAGGCCTCCCTGCTCGGGCACATACTCAACCTGTGCCCCATCCGCTCCCAACAAGTATTGCAGCAATCGCACCGAGGTGGCGCTCTCGGTGGTGAGGGCCACGCGCTTTAGTTCGCTCCAGGGCTTGCGGTGAAACAGGTTCACCGAGTACACCGGCCCCAAGTCCGCCACGCTAAAGTCGGGTAGGGGTCGCAGTTTATCGGCATTTTTCAAGTAGAAATAAGACGAGACCAGACTCAGGTCTACGCTGCCTTCCAACAGCCACTGGTTAAGTTCGGTGGGAACACCATAGCGAAAGGAAACTCCATCCCCCTCCTCCAAAAAGTGATACAAGGGCGCGGTGTTGGCGTAGCGGGGAACTCCGAGGATGTACATGGCGTCTCAGGTCTCGGGCCAAGGACAGGGGGCTAAACCGCCGCGGCCTGCGACGGGTGACCTGCGACTCGTGACGGTACTTTATCCCACACTTTCAACTCGTTGTACAGCGCATCCCGCTCAACCGGAACCCGCCCAGCGGCCTGGATCAGCGACACCATCTTCTGGCGAGAGAGGCCCAGCGGCGAGGTTGCACCGGCGGCGTGGGCGATGTGTTCTTCGATGATGGTACCGTCAATATCTGAGACCCCCCAGTCCAGCGCGACCTGCACCAGGTCAGAGGAGATCATCACCCAGTAGCCCTTGATGTGGTCGAAGTTGTCCATGTAGAGCCGCGCTACAGCCAGGTTGCGCAGGTCGTCGAGGCCGGTGGTGAACTCGGTCTTGCCCAGGTTGAAGGCCAGCGCGTTGGCATCGGGCTGGAAGGCCAGCGGAATGAAGCTATAAAAGCCGCCTGTTTCGTCTTGCAAGCGGCGTAGCCTGTCCATGTGGTCGAGGCGCTCTTCCAGGGTTTCGATGTGGCCGTAGAGCATGGTGGCGTTGGTGCGAAGGCCCAGGCTGTGGGCCTCGCGGTGGATTTGCAGCCATTTGTCGGCTTTAACCTTATTCTTGGCAATTTGCTTGCGTACCCGCTCGGCAAAGATTTCCGCGCCACCTCCAGGCAGCGCTACCAGCCCGGCTTTCTTGAGCTCGCGCAGCACTTCCAGGGTGGGTTTCTTGGCGATTTTGGAGAGGTGCTCGATCTCGGCGGCGGTGAAGGCCTTGACCTGAAGGCCGGGGAAGCTCTGGTTCAAGGCCCGCACCATCTCGGGGTAGTAGCTCCAGGGGCGGTTCGGGTGGTGGCCGCTGGACATGTGCAGCTCAGTCAGGCCCGGCTCCCACTTCTCGTGTACCTTGGCGACCACATCCTCCACGCTATAGTCCCAGGCCCGCTCCTCGCCTTTCTTGGCGGCGAAGGCGCAGAAGGTACAGCCCACGTAGCAGATGTTGGTGAATTCCAGCCGCATGGAGTGCACAAAATAGGTCTTGTCTCCGTGCCTGCGCTCGCGCACCAGGTTGGCTAGACGCATCAGGGTGTTGTAGTCGGGGGTGTGGTAGAGCACCATCCCCTCGTCGAAGCTCAGGCGCTCTCCGGCTTCGATTTTCTCGACAATTGGGAGCAACTTTGCATCGCGCACAGTGGGAGTGTACCGGGCCGGATAGGCGGAGGAGGGAACCCCATTCATCAACGACAATCCTAACACCCTTGTGGGGTAGGGATTGTGCGGTTGTGAGAGATTTTACTTGATCCGTTGGTCTCACTCCGCAAACAGATCGCTTACCTCAGAACTTGCACCTAAGTGGTCTGGTAAGTTAAAGATTGATTTGCAATGGAGTCCCCGAAGCGAAGCGCTCAAAGCAACTCCCGGACATTAGAGGGGCTAAATCCATCTCAGAAATTAAGTTACCAGAGCACCAAGCATCCCATGCATAAATCCTCGAACTCCAATCCCTTAACACCGGTCATTCCGACGAAGGAGGAATCTGATACCGCACGGACACAGGCGATTTCCTTGACCGCACCCTATCAGATTCCTCGGCAAACTGCGCCTCGGAATGACAGGGTTTTTACAGGATGTTGCCACTTTTGCGCGGTTTTGTATCACTGCAAGCTTTGAGTTACCTTACAGCCGAAGCCGGGCAGAAGATCGGAGGCCTCCAGGGTGCCCGATTCAGTGAAGATGAGGGTTTTCTGTCCGGGCATGTGGGCCTCGACCTGACGATAAACGGGGTAGACCAACCACACCAGCGAGGTTCCGGCGGCGAAATAGTCGGTCAGCTTGCCCACGACCACGTTGGCTGTATCGCTGGGGGAGATAATCGCGTCTAACAGCTCGGGCGGGTTGGGCGCATATACTCGACAACCTCTCCGTGAACCAACTCGGCATCTTCCCATCCGAGTCGGGGAAATTCTTCGACGGCAAGCTTTGGAGCAATCGCCATATTGTAGCGCCTCAATCGGCGTAGACATTCTGGGGCTGGGTGGATTTCCGCACGATCAGGGTGGGCTCAAAGCGCTTGGCCCTGGGGCTGCCCTTGTAGCCGCGAATGC
>JBBIUP010000199.1:0-4464 GCA_037440185.1 Meiothermus sp.
GTGTCCGCAGGAAGCCCTATTTTATGCCCGTAAACATCCACCGCGTAAAATCAGTTGTGTAATGAATGGGTTGCATCTCAAGAGGTCTCTACGGCCAGCAGTTCGCGGATTTCCTCGATCTTCCCTTCGGTAGCAAGCTCGCCGTCGCGGATGGCCTGGCTCAGTTGTTGGAAGCTATACAGCCCAATACCCTCGAGCTTGGGCCGCAAGACCAGGTCGGGGCGCGATACCGCCAGCTTGACTTCGGCCAGTCGAATCTGCATGATTTCGATGGCCCGGTACACATTCTGGATGGGGTTCACGTCAATACCCCGGCGAAAAATCTGTTCCCACCAGTTTTTCTTGTGCGGTTGCTGACGCAATACCTCCAACGGGGTCACGTCTACCGCAATCACCCGCTCCGACCCCAGAAAGCGCACCAGATCTACTGGAATCTGGTTCAGGATACCCCCATCCGCCAGAAGTTGATGGCCCATCCAGATTGGGTTGATGGCCCCCGGATAGGCAATGGAGGCCCGAATGGCCTGGAATACGTCGCCCTGGCGAAAATAGACCTCGGTTCCGGTGATCAGGTCGGTGGCAGTGATGCCAAAAGGAACCGGAAAATCCTCGAGGCGATGGGGAATATAAGGCTCCAACAGCTTGATCAGCTCGCCAAAGTTGAGTATATCGCTGAAGGGGTTGAGATCCAAGAAGCGCCAGATGGAAGTCTGGGACAAAAACTCCTCCACATCATCTGCCGAGTGCCCAGCAGCAAAAACCGCCCCCATCAGGCTGCCCATGCTGGTTCCGGCAATGGCACTGGGCTTAAAACCCTCCCGCTCCAATACCCGCATCACCCCAAGATGGGCATACCCCCTGGCTCCTCCACCCCCCAGCGCCAGCCCAAAGCGTTTGAAATCAGACATGCTTTAGCCTAAACCCAAACCTGCAAGCGTCACATTTAGCTATCGGACTGCTTTTTTCGGACGACCTCGAGGGCACTCGAGCGTCATGAAGCATCCAGGAAGCGCTTTTTGAGTTCTGGGGTGGGCACCATGCAGCTCTCACGCCGGCCAAAAAGGCGGTAGCGATTCTTGGCTACCAGCCGGTAAGTCCAGTCCCGCAGCCGTTTGGGCAAAAACCACAACACTGCAGGAATGCTCCACACGCCGCCCAGGCGCCAGAGAATATGGAAGGCTGCATCGGACTCGAGCCAGACCTTCTCCCCCTCGATTACCACCACGCTATCGGCCAAGGCCGCCTCGGCAGGGATACCATACCGGTGCAAAAGTCTTTGCCCCGCCTCGGACTGCTGCGAGGCAAACTGGAAACGTCCGGGTTTGTCGCGGCGAATAATAAATTGAACGGTGCTGTTGCAAAGGTTGCATACGCCATCGAACAGCACAAGGGTCTTCATGGTTTCAGCATAGCCCAGTCTCATTCCCGCTTTTGTGGGTTCGGTTGCGGGCCAGAAAGCCCGGCTCAACAGCTTGGTGCAAGGTTTCCGGGATATTTGTAACCTGCCCTGTAGCTTAGGCTGACCGTGTTGCTAAAATGTGCAACACGGGGTCATCACGGTGAAACTACTGGACAACTACGGGCGAATCATCAAAGATCTGCGGCTTTCGGTCACGCCGCGCTGCAACCTGCACTGCCTGTACTGCCATCCGCTGGGCTGGGAACAGAGCGAGCCCCCCGGCACCATCTCGGTAGAAGACACCCGCCACTTTCTAAGGGCCATGCAACTGCTGGGTTTGGAATCGGTACGTTTCACCGGCGGCGAGCCCCTGGTGCGCAAGGAACTGCCCGAGATGATTGCCGTAGCCAAAGAGCTGGGCATCCCCGATATCGCCATTACCACCAATGGCTTGCTGTTCAAACGCAAGGCCAAGGAACTGGTGGCAGCCGGGCTAAGACGCCTCAACCTCTCGATGGATTCAGTTACGCCCGAGGTCTTCAAAACCATGACCAGAGGCGGGCAGGTCGAGAAGGTCTGGGAGGCTATCGAGACCGCCTGGGAGCTAGGTCTGGGGCCAGTCAAGATCAACGCGGTCATGATTCGTGGCATGAACGACAGCGAGGTCATTCCGCTGGCCTCGCTCTCGCTGGAAAAACCCCTGGAAGTGCGCTTTTTGGAGTACATGCACCTCGACAACTCCAACCCCGAGCTTTACCAACAGCGCTTCATCGCGGGGGCCGAGACCAAAGCTAAAATTGAGGCCCACTTCGGGCCGCTGGAGAAGGTAGACAACGACCCCACCGCTCCTGCCAGGGTCTATAAAATTCCGGGTGCAGTAGGCAGCATCGGTTTCATCAACCCCGTCGCAGAGCCTTTTTGCTCCAAGTGTTCCCGCTTGCGCCTAACTTCCGATAAGAAAATCAGGCCTTGTTTGCTGACCGATTTGGAGATGGACATCAACTGGGCCTTCGAGGCCGAGAATCCGGTCGAGGCCCTGGTGGACGCTATTTTGCTGGCCACCGACCGCAAACCTGCCTTCGGCAATACCCTCCCGACCCTGCGCGAGCGGGTGATGATTGGGATCGGGGGCTGAGTCGCACCCAGATATAAGCCGGTATCAGCTATGCCCGTAACTGCATGATGCTATGTGGCTAACTTGGCCCGGCAGCATATTTTCGAATCACACCACTACTCAAACCAACCACAAGATACCGCAACAAAATGGTCAGAGCGCACCGTTCTCTTGACCCCATCGGCCTACACTGGTGGGCATGCAGTTGTGTGTCTGGCGATTTTTGCTTTTGCTGCTCTTGTGGGGTCTCCTGACTGCCTGCCCAGCCCCGGTGGTGGCCATTGACCCCCAAGGCCCCATGCAGGTCTGGGCTACCGGTTCCCTGGAGCGCACCCGCCCCGAAGACCCCGCCCGACCCCTTCAACCGATTGAACTGTTCGCTGCCAGGGGTGAAACCGAATCGTTCCAGATCATCCTGAGGGGCACCAAAGGGGTGAAGGCCGCAAACTTGGAAGTCTCCGACCTGCGCGGGCCGAGCAACGCAATCATTCGCAAGGACAACCTCAGCCTCTACCGCCAGCACTACGTGCAGGTCTGGGAGCCCAGCCCCAGCCTGGGTGATGCCAACCGCTCGCAGGGTGTGGGTTGGTATCCCGACGCGCTCATTCCTTTCGACGCGCTCGGTGGTAGGTTTAAGGCCATCCCGGTAGATGTGAACCCTGGGCGTAACCAGCCCTTCTGGGTGGACGTATCGGTGCCGCGCGATGCAGCTCCGGGCCAGTATAGCGGCACCTATCGCATCACCGCTCAGAACGGTACTGTAGAAGGTTTGATTCGCCTCACGGTCTGGAACTTCGAGCTCCCACAGCGCCCCAGTCTGCTCTCCTTTGTGCCGCTGTGGAACACCCGCAGCAAGGCCGCCCGCATCGAGCTGCTGCGGCACCGCCTGATGCCTGGACGGGTCGAGCCAGGGGAAGTGCGCGAGTTGGTGAACGAGTTTGGCCTGAACAGCATTGACCTGGGCTTCTGGAGTGGGGCCAACGCCCAGACCTGCCGGGCCAGACCTGCGCCACCGGTGGCAGAGCTGGCCGCCGCGCGGGCCGCCCGCCAGTCCGATGTGCCCATCTACAATTTCGCATTCGACGAGCTCGATGTGTGCCCCAACGACCTGCTGCCCGACATCCGCACCTGGGTGGGCAATATGCGGGCGGCGGGCGTGCTGCACCTCAGCACCCTGCATCCGCGCCGCGAATTGCTAGACGATGGCAAGGGAAAACCGCTGGTAGACATCTTCGCCATTAACGCGGAGATGTTCGAGGAAGCCCAGCGCACCGGCCTCTGGGAAGCTGCCAAGGCCCAGGGCAGCAGCTTCTGGTACTACACCGCCCTGCTCAACCGCGACACGCCCTTCGCCCCACAGTGGCTGCTCGACTACAGCCCAATAAACTGGCGTATTTCCAGCGGCTTTCTGGCCTACAACCTGGGCTTCACCGGCATCCTGGGCTGGGCCGCCGATTTCTATGACACCAGCCGAGGCCAAGACCCCTGGACAGATGTGCGCTACTTCAACGCGGGCCGAGCCTTCAACGGCGATGGACTATGGTTCTACCCTGGCCGAGACGTGGGCCTGCCCGGCAGTATCGTCCCCTCCATCCGGGCCAAGTGGTTGCGCGACGGTATCGAGGACTACGAGTACTTGAGGCTGCTGCGTGCGCGCGGCCTGGATCTACGGGTGGGTACTGAGGCCCTGGAGATGGCCCGTAGTTTTCGCGACTGGCAGAAAGACCCAGCCCGGCTCGAGCGCGCCCGACAGCGGGTTGGAGAAGTGCTGGGTCAGAGCCGGTGAGCCCTGTGTTGTAGATTCAGAGCGGTTCCCACGAATACCCAGTACAACGGTTTCGGTTGTACTGGGTAAATTACGCTGCACGCTGTGCAGCGTAATTGTGGGAAACGCGATCAGAGCGGTTCCCACGAATACCCAGAGCAGTTCCCGCGAATGTCCCATACGGCG
>JBBIUP010000200.1:0-4438 GCA_037440185.1 Meiothermus sp.
ACTCCCCTGGCTGCCGAACGCGCCAAGGAGATTCTGGGCCGATACAACAAGCCCGAAGCGGCCATTCGTGTCTTTATAAAGTCCGGTGGTTGCAGTGGCTATCAGTATGGCATGGCGGTGGATGAGCGCCAGCTCGAGGGCGATACCACGGTGGAAATGCTGGGTGTGCGGTTGGTGGTGGATCGGATGTCCCTGCCGCTGCTGGCGGGTTCCCAGGTGGATTGGGTGGAAAACCTGATGGGGGGTGGCTTTAGCGTCAACAATCCCCAGGCCACCTCTTCTTGTGGCTGCGGGCACTCCTTCCGTACCGATGGAGCCAGGGCACCCGATGGCGAAGGCAGCGGCGGTTGCAGTAGCTAAACCACACTGCCAAGCTTTTCTTCATCGTGCCCCAGGTAATGCAGGTGCATGCTAACTGTTGATTGCCACCGGCATAATTTCTAGCCGGATACACAAAAACCCTAATAAATGTAACTCAACCTACAAATCAACATATTGATGGGTTTAATCGTCCACCGAATGGTGGATGGTTTTCATTTGCATGGTCGAATATGCGTCCTGGGGCTAAAAAACACCTCAAGCCTGCGGTGGAGGCAACTCATCAACCCCTGATTTGACGGGTATCCCAGGATGGCTATAATAATGGCGGCAAATGCCATAGCAAAAAAGATTCTGCTGCGCAGAATCCCAAAGGAGGCTAGATGAATCGCTTTAGCAAGATTGTTGCACTTGGTCTAACCCTGACGGCCAGTGCAGCCCTGGCTGGCCCTGCAGACAACAGTCTGGTGGTCGGTACTGGGCAGGAACCCCGTGTGTTGGGTGGGGACTTCCTCAACGTGATCTCCAACCAGTCCATCAAGGTGGAGATTGAGAACTACCTGTTTGCCCCCCTGATGACCCTGGGCCTCGACTCCCAGCCCGTTGCGGTACAGGTCACCGAGGTGCCCACCCTGGCCAACCGCCGTATCCGGGTGACCGATGTGGGCGGTGGTAAGCGCCGGCTGGAAATTGACCTGACCCTCAAGCCCAACCTGCGCTGGTCGGATGGTGACGCCCTCGATACCGACGACATCGCTTTCCTGGTGGAGGTGGCCAAGACCAAGGGCATGGCCCTCAACAACCCTGACTTCTGGGATCGCTTCACCTTGCGGGTACGCGATAAGCAAAACTTCACTGCGGTGTTCGAGCCCGCCTATTACTACGATGCCACCCTCTCGATGGCTGGCAACTTTACCGCGCCCTCGCACATCATGCGCGCCGAGTGGGAGCGGGTCAAGGCGGCTGCCGCGACCCTCAACCCCGATCGCGATGCCCAGCGCCTGAACGAGCTGTACCGCAACTTCTTCCAGCAATTCAGCTCCAACCAGGCCATCAATGCGGGCCGCATGGTTTACAGCGGGCCATTCCGCGCCACCCGCTGGACTTCCAATAGCGCCATCGAGATGGTGCGCAACCCCAACTACAATGCCATGACCCCCCAAGGCGGGGCCAGCAACTACGTCCAGCGCGTGGTCTACCGCATCATCCAGAACACCAACTCGTTGCTGGTCGCCATTCTGGGGGGTGGTATTGATGCAACCTCCACGGTGGGCATCTCCGCCGACCAGGCCCGCAGCAAGCAGCTCACCAGCCGTGCAGCGGGACGCTTCGACATCTGGGCGGTGCCGGGGGCCATCTGGGAGCACATTGACGTCAACAAGTTTACCAACGTGCAGCGGGTACGCGATCTGACCCTTGACGACAAGCGCACCCGTCAGGCCCTGCTCCATGCCATCAACCGCGATTCTTGGGTACAGGCTTTCTTCGACGGCACCGAACCGGTTTCCAATACCTGGATCGCTCCTTCCAACCCGCTCTTCAACGCGAATGTTGCCAGGTATCCCTTCAACCAGGCCCGTGCCCGCGAATTGCTTGCCGCAGTGGGCTGGCGCCCTGGCCCCGATGGCATCCTGCAGCGCACGGTGGATGGTCGTACTGTGCGCTTCGAGCTGGAGTATGTAACCACTGCAGGCAATGCTATTCGTGAACGCACCCAGCAGCTCTTTATCGAGCAGTGGCGCCAGGTCGGGATCGCAGTCCGTACCGCCAACGCACCCAGCGCGGTGGTCTTTGCCGACGACTTCATCCAGCGTGGTGAAGAAGGCAAATGGCTGTTCTTCATGTTCGCCTGGGTGAGTGGTTTGGGCGAAGACGGCAACCTGTTCCAGTTCCGTAACCTCAACACCAATGCGCAGTTGGTGCCTACCAAGGACAACAACTTTGCTGGACAGAACATCGGCAACTGGCGCAACGAGGAGTTCGACCGCTTGACCAGCCAGGGTGTCATCGAGTTTGATGAAGCCCGCCGCAAGCAGCTCTTCGCCCGTGCCCAGGAGATTTGGGCCGACGAACTGCCCGCCCTGCCCTTGCGCTTCCGCTCCAACTTCCTGGTGGTGCGCAACGGCCTGGTGAACTATGTGGCCGCTACCTACTCCGGCGGCAACGGCTATCCTGCCTGGAATGCCTGGGAAATTGGCTGGGCCAGCCGTGGTGCTGTGAAGCGTTGGGATCAAGCCCAAGCGGGTGGTATCGCCATCAAGTAATATCCAAACACTGGATTGCAAAACCAGGGGCATGCCCCTGGTTTTGCCCTTAAGAAGCCTTGATTGAGTACAGAATAGCTTGCATACAGGTGTAAAGCTCGGTTGTCAAGTGGGTACACAAATCGCCCTATGGACAATACAATCAGGCCCAGCCAAAGACTGGCTAACGAGGAGGAGCGATGAAACATAAGCTCATTGCGCTGATGGTTTTGGGCGGATTGGCTTTGGCAGGCCCACAGGATAACAGCCTGATCATTGGGGCGGCCCAGGAGCCGCGCGTACTGGCCGGAGATGTGGTCAATGCCATCTCCAACCAGTCCATCAAGTTCGAGATCGAAAACTTTTTGTTTGCCCCCATTGTGCAGACCAACCGCGACCTGGATGTGATACCGGTGGTGGTTACGGAGGTTCCAACCGCGCAGAACAACCGCCTGCGCTTTGTAAACGTGCGTCCGGGGGTGCGGCGCCTCGAGCTCGATTACACCATCCGTCCCGATGCGGTCTGGTCGGATGGACGGCCCATCAGTACCGAGGATCTGGCGCTTTACTTCGAGATTGGGAAGACCAAAGGGGTACCTTCTACCAATGTAGATTTCTTTGACCGGGCTACCCTGCGCGCCCGCGATGCTCGCAACTTCACGGTGAGCCTCGAGCCGGCCTATTTCTACGACCTGGACATCAACCAGATCTACTACGCCCCCAACCACATCATGCGCTCGGAATGGGATCGGGCCAAAGCCGCCGCTGCCCAGACCACCGATGCGGCTCGCCAGGCCGAGATTTTCCGCAACTTCTTTACCCAGTTTTCCAACCCGCAGTACCTGAGCAGCGGACGGATGGTCTACTCGGGGCCCTTTACCCTGACCCGCTGGGTACCGGGCAGCACCATCGAGATGCAGCGCAACCCGCGCTTCTGGATCAAGCCCCCAGGTGGCGAGGACAAATATGTGCAGCGGGTGGTCTACCGCATCATCCAGAACACCAACTCGCTGCTGGTAGCCATTCTGGGGGGTGGGATTGACGCGGCCTCGAGCGTCTCGATTTCCTTCGACCAGGGGCGCAGCAAGCAGCTCACCAGTCGTGCGGCGGGCCGCTTCGAAATCTGGTCGGTGTCCACCCCCTTCTTCGAGCACCTCGAGATCAACCAGTTCACCAACGTGCAACGGGTCAAAGACCTCCAGCTTGATAATGTCAAAACGCGCCAGGCCCTGATTCACGCCATGAACCGCGAGGGCGTCACCCGGGCTTTCTTCGATGGACTGTACACGGTCTCGCACACCTGGGTCGCCCCGCAGAACCCCATGTTCAACCCCAATGTGACCCGGTATGCCTACAACCCCGAGCGCGCCCGCCAACTGCTGGCCGAGTTGGGCTGGCGGCCCGGCCCCGATGGCATATTGCAGCGCACCGTGGAGGGTCGCACGGTGCGCTTCGAAATTGAGTGGGCCACCACTGCTGGCAACCAGGTGCGCGAGCGTATCCAGCAGTTTGTGGCGGAGAACTACCGTCAGGTGGGGATTGCGGTTCGCATCAACAACGCGCCCAGCGCAGTGGTCTTGGGGGCGCAGTATCGCTCGAGGGCCCAGGAAGGAACCTGGACAGGCTTCCTGCACTTTGCTTTTAGCATGGGTCAGGCCGATGATGGGGTGCGCTCAGCCTGCCGCGACGACGAAGGCCGGCTGGTCTACGCCCCAACCCGTGATAACGGCTTCCGCGGCCTGAATTTTGGCAGTTGGTGCAACGAGGAGTTCGACCGCTTGCGTAACCAGGCGGTACTGGAGTTTGATGTGAACCGCCGGAAGCAGCTTTTTGCCCGTATGCAGGAGATCTGGGCCAACGAGGTCGCCATGATCCCG
>JBBIUP010000201.1:0-4420 GCA_037440185.1 Meiothermus sp.
CACCAGAATTGCGTAAGCAACTTGGCCTGGGGGCTCGTCCGAGGGTCTCTTTTATGGCCTTTTGGGTCAGTCATAGACAGAAATGTTGCTAGCACGTCCGAGGGGTTCATCCATCCCTTTTCGGGGCCGCCATCAATAGGGCATCAGAAAGGCAACTCGGCCCGCACCGTGGTACCCCGGTCTTCCACCGATTCAACTGCGAAGCGCCCACCCCTGGCCTCGACCCGCTCGCGCATCTGGGTCAGGCCAAACCCACCCATCCCACCCGCCGAGACCCCAGCCTTGAACCCCCTGCCGTTATCGCTGATCTCCAGCACACCACCCCGCTCTCCCAGCGAGGTGAGTTTGATTTGCACCAGCCCAGGTCTGCCGTGCTTGGCGGCGTTGGTGAGGGCTTCTTGCAAGACCCGAAAAAACACCAGCTCGGAAGCCTGCGACAGCTCGAGTTTTTCCGTCAGATTCAGGCGCACCCGGAAACCAGCCTGCTCGGCAAAGGCGCTGGCGTAGCGCCGCACCGACTCCAAAAAGCCATAGCGCTCGAGGTCAATGGGCCGCAGGGCAAAAATGCTGCGCCGTACTTCGCGAATCTGACCCCGCAAGGTCTCCTTAACCTGTTGCAGTTCTTCGGTAGCCCGCTCCAGGTCGGTTTGCAGCAGGCGCTCGGACAGGTCGAGCTTGAGGGCCATGAAGGCCAGGGCCTGGGCGATACCATCGTGGATTTCGCGGGCGATGCGGTTGCGTTCTTCGGTAAGGGCCAGCTCCTCGGCCCGCAGATAGGCCTGGGCATTGCGTACCGCCAGAGCAACTTGTGCTGCCAGAAAGCGCAGAAAGGGCAGCCTCTGGCGCAGGTTTTCGGCCTCGCCCTGCACCAGCAATAGGCCAATAGCGGTCTGTTCGCGTAGCGGTACGGCCAACAGGTTGTCTTGTACAAAAACCGAGGTCTCGAGGGCTTCCTTCCACTGTTGCTCGGGCACAAAAGCGTGCGGGGGCAGGTCGAGGTGGCGCAGCACCAGCGGCTGCAGGAAGTTTTCCTCGTCCAGCAACAAGACGCCACCTCCGCTGGCCTCGGCCCAGTCCAGAATTCGATCCATCAAGCGTTCCAATAGCCGGCCCAGGTTGGCCTCGGCCCGCAGGGCCTGATCCACCTCGTAGAGCGTGAGCAGATCCCGGCTGCGCGAGCGCACCGAGTCCAGTGCCCCGGCCACTTCGGCCACCAGCACCTCCAAAAAACTCTGCTCCTCGCCCTTGAGGGGGCGGGGCAGGGCCACCTCGAGCTTCCCCGCCATCCCCGGCAAGGGCAGCCCATAGAGTTGTTCCGGCCCCGCTTTGAAGCCCGGAGAGGTAGCGCGCACCCCCTCGAGGGTCAGCGAAACTTCCATCCCCAGTGCCTGGGCCACTTCCTGTACGACCGAGGCCAGGGCTTGCTCCAAATTATCCGCCACAGAGGCCCGTTTGAGAATGTTGCCAATGGCTGCCAGTCGTCTGTTGGCTACCTCCAGGGCCTGCTGCGCCCGCTCGCGGTCTTGCACTTGCTGGGCGATCCATTCCAGCGTCATCCAGGTGACCAGGGGCCCCACCAGGCCATAGAAACCCATATTCAGCCAGAAGGCCACCGGCTGCCCCAGATAAGGCCGCAAGGAAATCTCAAACAGCACCACCACCAACATGATCAGCAGCGGCAAAACCAGCCGATATAGCTTAATCAGCCGATATAAACTCGGCGCAGGATCCATGTCTAACAGGTTATCGGGTTGTGCTTGGGTAGCCAAGCGTTGTTCAGGAAGGGTTCAGGCAGCGTTGACCCGCTAGGGCCGCTTGCCGTGTTGGGCATACCAGCGGCTTTGATGTAAAAACCCCCGCAAGAACTGTACCTCGCCAGGGGTCAGGTCGGCTTTGTGGAGAAGCCGACGGAAGCGCCGAACCGCGTAGGGAAGGCGTTTTTCATCGGCAAAACCAATGCGAAAGATGTACTCGCGCAGGTCGTCGAAGAACTGCTTTAGGGCTTCCTGCTCGGCGAGTTGGGCTTTGGCAGGTTCGGGGGGGTTGAGTGCGGCGCCAAAGACCTCGTAGCACAGCAGCAATACGGCCTGGGCCAGGTTCAGGCTGGGCTGCTTGGGGGAGGTGGGGATGCGCACGATCAATTGGGACAGGTCAATCTCGTCGGTGGTCAGGCCCGAGGCCTCGCGTCCAAACACCAGCGCCACCTTGCCTTGTGGGGCCACCTGCGCCACCCGCTGGGCCATCGTACGGGGGCTGACCATGACCCCGGTATAAATTTCGCGTTCGCGCACGGTGGTGCCCACCACCAGGCGGGCATTGGCGATGGCTGCGCCCAGGGTTTCGACCATCTTCAGGTTGTCCAGAATCTCTTCGGCATGTACCGCCAAACGGTAGGCCATCGAGCCGTCGGGATGGTGCGCCAGGTCTTGGCCTACCCGTGGCTCGGGGGCCACCAGCCACAAGTCCGATATGCCAAAGTTCTGCATGGCACGGGCAGCAGCGCCGATGTTCATCGGTTCTTGACTGCCTACCAGTACCACGCGGATGTTCTCGAGCCAATTCATCGGCTATAGCCTAATCGCTCAGGCCAGATGCGTCGAGGCTGTGCTGCCAATGTTTACCAGGCTGTGCCCTCAGGACGACCGACCTCAAAGGGCGATAGAGATGGGGCGGGCCTGGGGAGCTGGAAGCCCTTTGCCACAACCGCCCTAGGTTTCGTCTCGCAGGCGCTCGAGCCCGTCCAACACGATCTCGAGGCCGATCTCGAACTCCTCGGCGTAGCTGTAGCCGGGCCGCAGCGAGTGCTGGGTCGCCATCTCGATCAGGTAGGGGTAATCGCCCGCCGCCACCTCGGCCATGATGCTCTCGGCGGCCGGGCCAGCGTCGTCGGAGTTGGTGAAGGGCAGGTTGAGTTCCTGCAAGACGAAGCCGTAGACGTAGCTGTCCAGCAGCGAGTAGGCGTGGGCAGCGGCGGCCACCGAGAAGCCGCTGGTGCGGAAACACTCGATCACCGCATCGTGGTGGCGCAGGGTGGCGGGGCCGGGCGAGGTGCGCGACTCCATCCGCCCCAAGGCCCAGCGGTGGCGCACCAGGGCGGCCCTGGCGGACGCGGCTCGAGCGCGTATCCGGTTTTTCCAATTCCCCTTAGGCGGCAGCTCGATCTCGGCGAATACCAGGTCAATCATCCCGTCCAAGAGCCTATCTTTGTTGGCGAAGTGGTAATACAGCGACATGGCCTCCACGCCCAGCTCCTGGGCCAGGCGGCGCATGGTGAGGGCGTGGAAGCCCTCTAGGTCGGCGATCTCGAGGGCTTTCTGAAGCACCCCTTCACGGCTCAACCTAGCCCTGGGCTGGGGTTTTGCGATAGGCATTTGGGGGCTGTTTTTGGACATCGGGCAGTTCCTCTATTGACAATCTTACAACGTAAGGCTAATATTGTTCCAGTACCTTACAACGTAAGGTAAGGGAGCTCGAAAATGAATGTAACCGCCCATCAGACCACCATCAAAGCTGATCTCTTGGTACAGCAAAGCACTATGAAGGCTGTCGTGCGCGAAATATACGGCCCGCCCGAGGTTTTAAAACTTACCGAACTGCCCAAGCCGGCCCCGAAGGATCATGAAGTACGGGTCAAGATTTATGCCACCACCGTCACTTCTGGAGACTGCCGGGTACGCGGTCTGAACGTGCCCGCTGGCTTCGGCCTGATCATCCGCCTGGCAATGGGGGTCGTGCGCCCGAGGCAGACCGTGCTGGGCAGCGAGTTTGCAGGCGAGGTCGAGGCGGTCGGCAAAAATGTCACACGCTTCAAGGTCGGCGACCGGGTCTTCGGGATGGATGGCACCCGCATGGGTGCCCACGCCCAGTACAAGTGCATGCCCGAGGGCGGGCCGCTGGCCCTGATCCCACCCGGCCTCGGCTACGAGGAGGCCGCCGCCCTCCCGTTTGGTGGCGGCACCATGCTGGACTTCTACCGTCGGGCTGGGCTGAAGGCCGGGGATAGGGTGCTGGTCAACGGGGCCTCGGGGGCGGTGGGGGTAGCTGCCATACAGCTCGCCCGTCAAGCCGGGGCCGAGGTGACGGCTGTGTGCAGTGGCGCGAACGCCGAGCTGGTGCGCTCGCTGGGTGCCCGGCGGGTGGTTGACTACACCAAAGAAGACTTCAGCGCCAGCGGCCAGACCTACGACATGATCGTGGACACCGTGGGCACCGCTCCTTTCGCCCGGAGCAAGGGCTCGTTGGGCCAGGGCGGACGGCTGTTGCTGGTGCTGGCCACGCTGTGGCAGATGCTCTCGGCCCCCCTCGAGTCGGCGACGGGCGGCAAGAAGGTGATCGCCGGGCCGACCAGCGAGCGTGCCGAATACATGCAGACGCTGGCGAAGCTGGCCCAGGAGGGCAGCCTCAAGCCGGTGATCGACCG
>JBBIUP010000202.1:0-4411 GCA_037440185.1 Meiothermus sp.
TTTCATCCCCACCTGACCCTGGCCCGCAAAAAAGGCCCCGCCCCCCGAATCGGGCCGATAATAATGAATCTTCAGTTCAAGGCCAAAGCAGTATGCTTGGTGGAATCGGTATTAGAGCATTCGGGTTCGCAATACCGTGTTTTAGAGCAGTTTTCGCTCGGTTGACCCTTCGCCTGTGTTGAATGGGAGTGTATATGGATAAAGAGAAACAAAAAGCGTTGGAAGGGGCCTTAAAGTCCATCGAAAAGCAGTTCGGCAAAGGGGCCGTGATGCGTTTGGGTGAGGCCCCCAGGCAGCACGTGGATGTGATTTCCACCGGAAGCCTGGGTCTAGACATGGCCCTGGGCATCGGTGGGATTCCCAAAGGGCGAATCATCGAGATTTATGGACCGGAATCGGGCGGCAAGACCACCCTGGCCCTCTCGATTGTGGCCCAGGCCCAGCTGGCGGGGGGGGTGGCGGCCTTTGTGGACGCCGAACACGCCCTCGACCCCATCTATTCCAAAAGCCTGGGGGTTAATACCGACGATCTACTGGTCTCCCAGCCCGATACCGGCGAACAGGCCCTGGAGATTGTCGAACTCCTGACCCGTTCGGGGGCAGTGGACGTGATTGTAATTGACTCGGTGGCGGCGTTGGTACCACAGGCCGAGATCGAGGGGCAGATGGGCGATGCCTTTGTGGGCATCCAGGCCCGATTGATGAGCCAAGCCCTGCGCAAGCTGACCGCGGCCCTTTCCAAGAGCAACACTGCGGCCATCTTTATCAACCAGATTCGGGAGAAGGTGGGGGTTATGTATGGCAACCCCGAGACCACCCCTGGCGGGCGGGCCCTCAAGTTCTATGCCTCGGTGCGGCTGGATGTGCGCAAGCAGGGCCAGCCCATCAAGGTCGGTAACGATGCGGTGGGCAACCGGGTGCGGGTCAAGGTGACCAAGAACAAGCTGGCCCCGCCCTTCCGCGAGCACGAGATCGAGTTGTACTTCGGCAAGGGCATTGACCCCCTGGCCGACCTGGTTACCGTGGCAATCACGACCGAGGTGATTGATAAATCGGGTTCCTGGCTCTCTTATGGCGAAACCCGGCTGGGCCAGGGCAAGGAGAAAGCCGCCGAGTTCCTTAAGGGCGAACCCCGTATGGCCCAGGAGATCCGGGAGAAAGTTTTGGCCCAAGCTGGTAAGCTATCGGTATTGGCAACCCCAGAAGAGGACGAGGAGTCTTCTGCCGTGGCTGCCGAAGCATAAACTGCTTGCTAGATGGGGTTCTCCCAGTATGAAGGACCAGGAAGCCATTGTTCTCATAATTGGCCCGGTGGCAACCCGCCGGGCCAGGGGGCAGCTTGGTGTAGAGCTTAATAGAAGCGGTCTACCTCTGGTGTGGTGTTTGGCTTGGGCAAATCTGAGCAGGGATGTGCCTGAGAAAGTTAGAGGATTTATTTAACAGCGACCCAAACGCCACTCTAGACCTGAAACTGAGAGAACCTCCTTGCAACCGTGGAGGTACCGATGGCTTTTACTCCCCTGGATTTGATACTCACGCTAATCGTGGTTGTGCTGGCGGTAATGGTAGTGCTGCTGTTGCAGCGCAGTAACCGCCATGCCGAAGTAAACAAGAGCGAACTCGAGGCCGCCCGCCGTGAGGCCCAGCAGACCCTGGAAGCCGCCCGCCGTCAGGCTCAGACTGCCCTGGAGCAGGCCCAGGCCCAGGCCAAGACCCAGCTCGAGACCGCCCGCGCCGAGGCCCAGAGCCTGCGCCAGAGCGCCCAGACCGAGGTGCAAAACCTGCGCCAGAGTGCCCAGACCGAACTCGAGCGCTTCCGCCTGCAGGGCGAGGAGCGCTTGCGCCAGCAACTCCGGGAAGAGCGCGAACGCCTGCAGGCCAGTCTGCAAGCCGAGCGCGAAGCCCTGACCAGTGAGCGCACCTCCATTCAGGCCGAGCGCGAACGCTTGCAAGCCGATCTGCAGGCCAGCCGGGCCGAACGGGAGGAACTCAAACGCGAGACCGAACGGCTGGCCAGGCGGGGCGAGCAACTCGATGCCCGTGCCGCCAAGCTTGACGAACAAGAAGAAAAGCTTGATACCTTTGAAAAGGCCCTTTACGCCCGCGAAGTGGAGCTGGGGCAGCGGGAAAAGCAGATTGACCTCAAGTTGCAGGAAGTGGCCGGGATGAGCCGGGAGGAAGCCCGCAGCCTGCTCTTGAACCGACTCGAGGCCGAGCTGGAAGAAGAACGTGCCTTGCGGGTCAAGGCCAATCTCGAGCGCATCCGGCTCGAGGTCAAGCGCGAGGCCCAAAAACTCCTGGCTCAGGCCGCCCAGCGCCAGGCCTCCGAGACCGCCGCTGCCCTGGCAGTATCGGTAGTGCCGATCCCCTCCGACGCCATGAAAGGCCGCATCATCGGGCGCGAAGGCCGCAACATCCGTACCTTCGAGGCCCTCACTGGGGTGGACTTGATCATTGACGACACCCCCGAAGCCGTGCTGCTCTCCAGCTTCAACCCCATGCGCCGCGAGATCGCCAAAATGGCCCTGGATCAACTAGTACAGGACGGACGCATCCACCCCAGCCGCATCGAGGAGGTGGTGGAGAAGGCCAAGAACGAGATGAAAACCTTCATCTACGAGCGCGGCGAGGAGGCCGCCCTGGAGGCCGGGGTGGTGGGCCTCAAACCCGGTCTGGTGCAGCTTATGGGCCGTCTACACTTCCGCTCGTCCTACGGCCAGAATGTGCTCAAGCACTCGGTACAGGTAGCGCACCTGACCGGCATCATGGCCTCGGAGCTGGGCCTGGATGCCGCCATGGGCCGCCGGGCTGGGCTGCTGCACGACCTGGGCAAGTCGGTAGACCGCGAGATCGAGGGCACCCACGTAGAAATTGGCATTACCCTGGCCTCCCGCTTTGGCGAGCCCCAGGAAGTCATTGACGCCATCGCCCACCACCACGACCCCGAAAACGGCGAGACCCTCTACTCGGTGCTGGCCGCCGCCGCCGATGCCATCAGCGCGGCGCGTCCGGGGGCACGGCGCGAGAGCCTGGAAGAGTACATCCAGCGCCTGGAGCAGCTGGAGCGCATTGCCCTTTCGTTCCCTGGCGTGGACAACGCCTTCGCGGTACAGGCCGGACGCGAGGTGCGGGTGATCGTCAAGCCCGACCGCATCAGCGACTCCAAGGCCACCCTGCTGGCCCGCGAGATCGCCGGGCGCATCGAGCGCGACATGAACTACCCCGGGCAGGTGCAGGTGACGGTGGTGCGCGAGAGCCGGGCAGTGGACTACGCGAAGTAAATTAGACAGACTGTCCATTGCACTCTGGGGGCCCTTGCTCCTACCATGAACCCATCGGGGCCCAACCGCAGTTTGTACAAGCCCACAAGGAGGCAACACATGGCGATCAAGGAACCCGAAATCACCATCAAGCGCGTTTCGCACTGGATCGGTGGCAAGCTGGTCGAGGGCCAGTCTGGGCGCAGCGGCGTGGTCTGGAACCCCGCCACCGGGCAGCAACAAGCTACCGTGGATTTCGCCTCGGCCGAGGAGATGGACGCGGCAATCGCCGTAGCCAAGGAAGCCCTCAAGGGCTGGCGGCAAACACCCTTGAGCCGTCGTGCGGAAATCATGTTCAAGTTCCGCGACCTGATTGATCAGAACCGCCGCAGGATCGCGGAGATGATCACTCTGGAGCATGGCAAGACCGTGCCCGATGCGCTGGGTGAAGTGGCGCGTGGCCTGGAGAACGTCGAGTTCGCCACCGGTATCCCGCACCTCTTGAAGGGCGGCTTCTCCGAGCAGGCCAGCCGGGGCGTGGACGTGTACCAGATCCGCCAGCCGCTGGGCGTGGTGGCGGGCATCACGCCGTTTAACTTCCCCGCGATGGTGCCGATGTGGATGTTCGCCAACGCCATCGCCTGCGGCAACGCCTTCATCCTCAAGCCCTCGGAGAAAGACCCCTCGGTCTCGCTCTATCTGGCCGAGCTGCTGCAACAGGCCGGCCTGCCGGACGGCGTGTTCAACGTGGTGCACGGCGACAAGGTAGCCGTAGACCGCATCCTGGAACACCCCGACATCAAGGCCGTGAGCTTCGTGGGCTCCACCCCCATCGCCAAGTACATCTACGAGACTGGCACCAAGAACGGCAAGCGGGTGCAGGCCCTGGGTGGGGCCAAGAACCACATGATCGTGCTGCCCGACGCCGACATCGGGATGGCCGCCGACGCCGCCGTGAGCGCTGCCTACGGCTCGGCGGGCGAGCGCTGCATGGCCATCTCACAGATCGTGGCGGTGGGCGACCAGACCGCCGACGAGCTGATCGCGGCCATCCGCGAACGGATGCCCAAGATCAAGGTGGGGCCGGGCCTGGAAGAGGGCAACGAGATGGGGCCGCTGATCACCCGTGAGCACCGCGACAAGGTGGCCTC
>JBBIUP010000203.1:0-4407 GCA_037440185.1 Meiothermus sp.
CTATAAGGCCGAACGGGCCGGAGTGCCCTTGACCCAGGTTGACCCCCGCAACACCTCTCGGCAATGCCCGGCCTGTGGGCATACCGAGCAGCTCAACCGCGTTTCGCAGGCAAAGTTTGTGTGTAGGTCGTGCGGCCTCGTTGGGAAGGCAGACCACTTTGCGGCGGTGAACATCAGCCGCCGGGGCGATGTAACGCGCCCGTACTTGGGGGAAGCGAGCTATGGCAGTCTGCATGGTTCTGTCCCTGAAAGCCCCTGACTTCTAGTCAGGGGAACCGTTACTTCAGCGACCCCGGCCCTGGATAGATGTGGATACTGCAAAAAGCCTACTCCTTCTGTATAAAGAAGGGTGAAGAAAGAGCCTGGGAATTCATACCTGTATGGCTAGGGTGCGCTGGTAGTCCTGACCAGACCGGTAAAGTCCTGACCCGCCGCTACCGAGAAGGCCGCCAGGGCTTTCCAGTAGCTGCCCTGGGCCTGCACCAGGCTGTACTCGGTGCCGCGCAGCGAGACCTGATCGGTTTGCAGCTGCAAGGCCGAGATGGTACCGGCCCGCAGGGCGGCCTGGCTCTGCTCCACCACTTTTTGGGCGTTGGTCACGTTGGCCTGGGCCAGGGCGATGTTTCGATAGGCGTTCTGGGCTGCCTGATAGGTATTGGTCAGGCTGGTCTGGGCGTTCTGCTGGGCGGTTTGCAGGGCGCGCTGGTTGTTCTCCAGGCTGGTCTTGGCACTGTTGAGCTGGACAGCCGGGGTGTAGTCGTTGTCGGCCAGCTTGACGTTAAGTTGGGAGAGTTCCACGGCTTGTTGGGCTTGCAGCACGCTGGGCAGCCGGGTAAAGAGGTCGCGGCTCAGGGCCTGGAGATCGGTTTGCAAAACCGGGGCGGCCGGGGGTGCAACGGTGGTGAAGTTGCCCAGATCGCTCACCCCCAGGAGCGTGGCGAGTTGGGCCGAGAGGATGGGAATCTGGGCCTGGGCATTGGTCAGGGACTGCCTCGAGCTGTCCAGGGTAGTCTGGGCCCGGGCCACATCCAGCGCGGTGGCGTTGCCCGCAGCCTGCCGGGCCTTGGCCACGTCTAGGTTGCGCTGGTTCAGGGCGACCTGGGCCTGGAACAGCCCCACATTTTGCTGGGCTTCGTAGAGACCCACGTAGGCATTTACCACACTCTGCATGACCGAAAGCCGAGTGGCCTCGAGGTTCACCTCGGCCAGCTTGGCGTTCTGCTCGGCCTGGGTGCGGGCTGCCACCAGGGTGCTGGGATCGGCGCTAAGGGCGCTCAGTTGCAGCCGGGCGTTTTGCAGGGTGGCCTGGGCGCTTTGCAACGAAGGCCCCCGGCTATAGGCCTGGGACAGGGCCTGAACCAGTGTTAGGGCGTTCTGGGCCAATCCAGCCGAAAAAGTCAGCAGCAGGGCAAGCCCCAAAAACCGCTTCGATAGCAGGTTTGCAACGGGATATATCATCTATTTCCTCCGAGACTTGTCGTGAGATCGGTGCCGAGCGCGTTTTGCAGGGCCAGTGCGGCCAGCTGGGCTTGGGCCAGGGCGCTCTCGAGGTTGCGCTGGGCCTGTAGTTGGCTCACCTGGGCCGCTTGTACGTCTACGGTAGTGCCGGTGCCGGCCTGGAGTCGGGCCTGGGCGGTGCGCAGGCTCTGGTTGACAGCGTTCAAGCCAGCCCGGGCGGCTGCAATGCTGGCCTTGGCGGTCTGTAGGTTCTGGTATTTTTGCCGCACGTCCAATTCGGCGGCCTTGCGGGTGGTTTCCAGGGCTTGTCGGGTTGCTTGCAGGGCGGTCTGGGTCGAGTTGATTCGGCTATCGCTCACCGGGTCGAAAATGGGCACGCTCAGCGAGAACCCCACATTCCAACCCTGGGGCTGCGGGGCCCCACCGGTTCCCTGCACTATCGGAACTGCTCCCGAAAGCGAGGCCGTACCGCTCTTGAAGTTCAGGCCCGCCGAGACCGAGGTGGCGTTGGTGCCCCCAGTGCTGTAGCCCGTGCTCAAAGCAGCATTGGGAATCAGGCGATCCCGCTGGGCGCTGGCCAGGTTTTCTTCGGCATCCTGGAGCTGTGATTGGGTTCGCAGAATGTCGGGGCGATTGGCATAAGCCCGCTGCAACAATGCTTCCAGGTTTTCGCTGGGCAGGTCGGGCTCGCTGGGTAGGGTGTTCGGTTGATTCAGGTTTTGCGGGTTCAGGCCCAGGGTGCCCGCCAGGGTGAGGCGGGCAATCTCGGCAGCCCCTTGGGCATTTACCAGCCCCGATCGGGCCGCATCGAGGTTCTGTTGGGCAGTGAGCAGGTCGCCGAGGGTAGCGGTACCGGCCTGGTTCTGGGCCGTGACAATCTGCAACTGGCGTTCGCGCAGGGCCAGGGTGGCCTGGGCGATGGTTAGATCGTTTTGGGTCTGGCGCAGGCTGAAATACTGGTTGTGTAGGGTGATGTAGAGGGTGTTGCGGGCCTCGCGGCGGGCCAGGGCAGCCCGCTCTAAAGCCCGCTGGGCACTGCGGATGGCATCGGTGCTGCTTGACCAGGGCAGTACTCCAATGCTGGCGGTGCTGGAGAGGGTCAGGTTGCTGCCGGTGCTCTCGCGCAAGGTGTAGTCGGCACCGCCCGATAGCTTGAAGCCTTGGGCGGCCTGGGCTGCTTCCAACTGCCGCAGCACACTCTCGTAGTTGAGGTCGGCGCTCTGCCAGTCCAGGGTATTGGGTAGGGTTTTGAGCGCATCGCCCAGCTCGAGGGCAGCGCTTTGGGCGAGGACGGGAGGGGCCAGTGCCAGCAGGGTTGCGATTGTTGGAAATAGTCTCTTCAAGACGTTACCTCCGCAACAGCCATGTTCTGCGATCCTTGTGTATAGGCTTAGTACGAGATATGTAGGTTTGGTGAAGACCCCTATACCCAAACAGCAGGAGCCCGACCTCGATTCAGAAGAACCTCGTACGACAGCGGAGGTGGTTTACATATTTTGAAGCCTTGGCGAAGGATTCAATTCCAACAGGCTCCAACCTCCGCCTCCAAATAGCCCGTGGGGATCATTGTTTGCAAGTACCGTGGAAAGCAATCCATATCTTTACTTTCCACTTCATACAGAATTAGCCTGAACACTTTAGGCTCGCATACGAAAGTGTTCAGGCTAATTCCTCTTTTCTCCCGTCTATCGCTTCCGAGCACGGGCCGCGCGCAGCCCGTGTCCGCGAGGTGTCGGGGGATTACTTGTAGTTGACCAGCTCTAGTGGTTACACAAGTAATCCCCTTAAGCCGGTATCAGATCGGGCAACTCGGGGAATGGGTCGTCGTACTCGTACTTGACCAAGCTATACCAGTCCCCAACGTACCTTTGTTTCATCCAGTCTCCAACTATTGCTATGCTCATCAACTCCGCGTAGCTGCCCTTCTGCTGGGGGCTTTCCGGCAGGCTAAACCTCCCGGCAGCTATCCCTGCTTTCAGGTAGTCATCTACCAGCACCTACACTATCAAAAATACATCAGCTAACGTATGCTTTTCGAGAAGATGGGCGGACTTATACCAACTCTGCGCGGGAGTGACGCCACATGCGTCACTCCCTTGCCGCGCCACTCGGCGCGTTCGAGGGTCTCTTCCATCGCTTTTTGGGTTACTCATACTCAGAATTGGTATTAGACATTCGCCCATCTTCACCTATTTTGGCCCTTACCCCCTAGCAGTCGAGGTTACCCATGCCCTCTACCCTCTCCCCGGCCCAGGTACGCGAGGCCATTCAGCAATACTTGCTGGAGGCCCTACCCAAACCCGAAGCCGCTCATCGCCCCGAACTGGCCGAATATGCCCGTATGCTGCGCGACTACCCCGAGCGCGGCGGCAAGACGCTGCGTGGAACTTTGTTGGTTTATACCGGGCTGGCTTATGGAGCCGAGCTGAGGCAACTCCTGCCCATTGCGGCGGCGCTTGAACTATTTCAAAACTGGGCCCTGATTCACGACGACATCGAGGATGCTTCCGACGAACGGCGCGGCAAACCTGCCCTGCACAAGCTCTACGGGATGCCCCTGGCACTCAACGCGGGCGATGCCTTGCACGCCAAGCAGTGGGCCCTGTTGATCGAGTCGGGGGTCTCGCAAGGGGTGTTGCTGGAGTTTGTCAAACTAGTCGAACGCACTGCACAGGGGCAACACCTGGAAATGACCTGGATGGAACGCCAGCGCTTCGACTTGCAGGAGTCAGACTATTTGGAGATGGTTGGACAAAAAGCCGCCTATTACACCGCCGTAGCGCCCCTTCGTTTGGGTGTACTGGCGGCAGGCTTGGAGCCGGCCCCGGTGTTGGAAGAAGCTGGCATGAAGCTCGGCATCGGCTTTCAGATTGTGGATGATGTGCTCAACCTTCAGGGCGACCCTGCCAAGTATGGTAAGGAAATTGCGGGTGATTTGTGGGAGGGAAA
>JBBIUP010000204.1:0-4392 GCA_037440185.1 Meiothermus sp.
TGCCAGCGTCCCTCGAGGAGGCCGCATACTTCAAACAGTTCAACTTCTTCGAGCGCTTGCAGGGTCTGCAGGGCTTGCTCAAGCCAGGGGGATTGCTGGCCTATGGGCATGGCCCTTTTCTGGGGAAGAACCCCCAAGCAGCGAGAAGCGCACTGCAGCAATTGGGTTTTACCGAGGTAGAGCAGGTAGGTGAGGGCGAATACACCCTCATCATGGCGCGGATGCCACCGGGGTTGCTACCGCTGGAGGTACAGGTGCCTCTACCTCAACCGATAGACCAGCCCCCAGCCATGGCGGAGCCTGCTGTGCTGGGCGATGCCTTGCCGACTACCAGTGAAATCTGGGCCTTGCTCGAGGAAGGAGCCTATGCCGAAGTGCTAACGCGGGTACCGGCGGGCACGGTGGGTGAACTGGGCTACTTGCGGGGACGGGCTTTGTGGGCCCTCTCGCGCTTTGCTGAGGCCGACGAGGCGCTGGCCCTGGCCGGTCGCCCGGAGGCCGAGGATTTGCGGGTATTGTGCTGGGTCGAACAGGACGATTACCGCCGGGCCTTGCCACGGCTGGAGGAGCTTGCCAGCCGTGGCGGGCGTTTCAAGCTGGCCCTGGGGAAGGCCTATCTGGGTCTGGGGCGCTTGTCGGAAGCTTTGCGACAGCTCTACGAATGTGGTTTGCCCGAGGCCGAGGTGTACTTGAAAATGGCCCTAGAGCGCATAGAGGAACGGGCCCTGCGGCTCTCGCGTGAGGGCGACTGGAGCGAGGCCAGCCGTCGGGTGGAGTTTGTCGAAGACCTTTGGCCCGATCTGCTTACGCAGGGGCTGCTGCGGCTGGGTTTGCAAGCTACCTTGCAGCAGGGTTTGTGGAGCCGAGCCGAGCGCTACGCCCAACGTCTGTACGATCTAGGAGAATCCTCCGGTGCGCTAGGGTTGGCGTTGGTGGGTCTAAAAGTGCGGGGACCAGAGGCATTGGACAGGATGCCACTGGGCGACTTGAAAGAGGTTGAGCCCTACCTGACCGACGCTGTGGCGCGGGCCGAAGACGCCACTGCACTGCTGGCCCTGGGCATGCTGCGCCACCGTGAGGGGCGGCATCCCGAGGCGGTGCGCTATTTGGAACGGGCCGCCCGCGAATCCAAAGGGGAGCCTGCCGGGATGGCCTATCACCTGCTGGCGATTTCCAAGCGTTCGCTGGGCCACCCGATGCGGGAAATCCTGGGAGATCACAAACGCGCTCACGCCCACCGGGCCTATCTGGTAACACAACTCTTCGAGCTGGCCCAGGAGGCACGGGAAGCCGGAGAGCCGGTGCTGGCTCGAGAGTTCCTGGGCCGGGTACGGGAAGCAGGCTTACAGCACTTCCACGATGTAGGGCCGGTGCTAAAGCTGGTCGAGGCCTTGGAAGGGCCCTGGGAAGCCTTCCGCATGTTGGTCCAAAGTTTGGAGCGTACCCTCGAGCCCCCCCTCGAACACCTCGAGCTGGCCTATCGCCTTTCCCGCAGCTTCTCCCAGAGCAGCGAGGCCGAGACCGTGCGCGGACAGTATCTGGCCGCGCTCTACAACGCCGGGCAGGCCCTGGGGGCCGAGGGGCTGTTGCTGGCCGAACTGGCCGGCAACCAGGGGGCGCTCGAGGTGCTCTACGACCTGGCCGAACACTACGAACGCACCGGAGCTTACCAGAAGGCCGCCCAGACCTGGCGTAAGGCGCTGGAGGTCGCCTACTACTGGGAAAAAGACCTGGAACTATCGCGCGAAATTCTGCGCAACCTGCTCTTTCTTAACCCTACCGACCCCGATCTACAGTTGTACCTAGAAGAACTCAAAGCCACCTCCAAAGCCCTTTCCCAGCTCGAGGGGGTGCCCGATACCTTGGCCGGAACCACCCCCGACCGCCTGATCCGCGAGGGTCTGCCGCGCTTTCATGGCGAATACCTGATTGTGGTGGGGGGCCACACCCAGTTGCGCAGCCGTATGTTGCCCTATCTGGAGGCCCAGGGCCTCCGGCTCGACTGGTTCGACTCCGATGGCAACACCGCCGGACGCGAGATCATCCGGCGCATCCAGAGCCGCTTAGAACGCGCCCACGGCATGATGATTATCAGCAGCTACGTGGGCCACGACCTTTCCGAGCCGGTGCGGCTGGAAGCCGAAAACCTGGGGGTGCCGGTCTACATCACCCCAGGCCGGGCCCGTGGCGTGACCGGCTTTTTGCGGGCGGTGGCCGAGTTTGCCCCGCAGATTTTTAGGCGGGCGCTCAAGGGCAGCTAGAGCGGGCTATTCCCGCATCGCGGCCAGATAGCGTTCGGCCTGACGGATCGCTGACTCCAGGCTGGGCTGTCCACCGGGATAATACAGCGCCCGGCTGGCCGAGTTAAGCAAACCTGGCCCTTTGATGGCCCCGCCTCCCTGGGCTCCCAACCCCGGTAACAGGAGCAGCGAGTGGGGCAAGCGGCCTCGAATCTCGTTCATCTGCTGGGGATAGGTAGCACCCACCACGGCTGCGATGCGCGACCAATCGCCTACCCGTTGTTGTTCAGCCTGTCCGGCCAGATAATCCGCGACGGCCTGGTACAAAACCCCTGTTTGCTTCAGGGCCAGATCTTGAAACAAGCCCGAACCTGGATTGGAGGTCTTGACCAGCACAAACACCGCTCCACCGGATTGTTGCGCTGCCTTAAAAAAAGGTTCCAGGGCATCGCTGCCCAGATACGGATTTACGGTCAGAGCCGAGCCCGGATAGGTTTTTAGATAGGCATCGGCATAAGCTTCGGCGGTAGAACCGATGTCGCCGCGCTTGGCATCCACAATCACCGGCACCGAGAGCACCCTGGCCCCGGCAATCAGTTCGTGCATCAAGGCAAAACCCTGTGGCCCCATGGCCTCAAAAAAGGCGGTCTGAAACTTTACCGCGCAGACTTTGCAGGCCAGGGCTTCCAGCAGTTCTAGGGTGTAGTGGCGGATGTGTGCGATGGGATTGCTTCCATGCAAGGTGGGGCGTGGGTCTACGCCCAGCACCAGGGGCGGGCGGGACAACACCTCTTCAGCAAACTCGCTCTGCATCCCGGCTAGCTTACTCGACCGGGTGAACATTAAGAAATCAAAAAATCTTTTACGGATGGCTCCTTTTTCGTTGGCGATGAACCTTATGGCCATACGCACCGGTTTTTGGAACGGGGTTTGTTACCTTGTAACTTGGCCCAGGGTTACTTTGACATCATGTGTTATGGCTATTTACATAATCACCTGGCTTGCCCTGACCAGGGCTCCCTTTTATGACCCCATCCTGGACTTCCGAACAAGTGCTATCCCTCGCGCCCGACAGCAGTTCGGCCAAATCGGGGCGCGAACTCTCCAGCCCCGGCAAGTGGGTCTCGTTTGCCTGCAACGATGCAGCCCTGTGGGGGGAGTGCCAGGGCAGTGGCAAGCTGCCCTACCAAACCCGTGTAGACCTTTCCGATGCGACCAGCAAATGCTCCTGCCCCAGCCGCAAGTTTCCCTGTAAACATGCGCTGGGCTTGTTGCTCATGTATGTTGCCAGGCCTGAGGCTTTTACCCCTGCCGACCCGCCCGCTTGGGTGGTGGAGTGGCTCGAGGGCCGCAAAAAACGGGCCGAAGCCAAGGCCGAAAAGGCCACTCAGTCCAAGGAAGCGGACGAAGCCGCTCAGGCCAAGCGCGAGGCTGCACGCGAGAAAAAAGTGGCCTCTGGTATCGCCGAGCTGAACCTCTGGCTGCGCGATCTGGTGCGCGGCGGGCTGGCCCAAGCCCAGGGTAAACCCTACAAGTTCTGGGAAGATATGGTGGCACGGCTGGTGGATGCCCAGGCCCCCGGTCTGGCCCGCATGGTACGCGAGCTTTCGCAACAGACCCGTGGGGAGGGGTGGCAGGGGCGCTTGCTGGAACAACTGGGCCGCATCCATCTGGTCACCCAGGGCTACGCAAATCTGCCCAATCTACCCGAAGCCCACCAGGCCGATGTTCGCATGGCCATTGGCTTCACCCAATCCCAGGAGGAAGTGCAAGCCCAACAGGGCGTTGGCGGTACCTGGCTGGTGATGGGGCAAGCGGTGGTGCAGGACGAAAAACTGCGGGCGCGGCGCACCTGGTTGCAGCGCGAAGGCTGCCGGTCATATGCCCTGATTTTAGAATTCGCCTTTGGCAAAACTACCTTTGCTGCACCCTTGCACCCCGAGAACGCCTGGGAGGGCGAACTGGCCTATTTTCCCAGCGCTTACCCGATGCGGGCAGTGCTCAAGGGAGGCCAGATCGCCGCCGATGGCTACTGTTTAGCAACCATCGGCGAAAGTTCTGCCGAACAACTTTTGCGGGCCTACAGCGATGCTCTCGCGTCCAACCCCTGGATCGAGCGCATCCCCACGACCCTGACCGCAACCATAGAACC
>JBBIUP010000205.1:0-4331 GCA_037440185.1 Meiothermus sp.
AGTTGTGCTACACTTTTAGGGTTGCCTGGCTCGACCCGGCAGGATTTTTGTCTGGCCAAACAGGCTGTAGACCAACCCTGGCCAGTTTCTGGAGGAACCCCATGAAGCGCACTTGGCAACCCAATAAACGCAAGCGGGCCAAAACCCACGGTTTTCGGGCTCGTATGAAGACCGCTGGAGGCCGCAAGGTACTGGCCCGCCGCCGCACCAAAGGCCGTGTAAAACTCAGTGTTAGCAGTGAGCCCCAGCTCAGCCGATAGCTGTATCGAGTGATGGCCTGGCTCCCCAAACCTGGGGAGCTTTCTTGTACACAGGGGCAGGGAAAAGGGGAGGGTAGTTCTATGCTCCCTTCCCCTGACCCCTCGCCCCTAACCCCTCCCCCTATGCCGTTCTCGAGCCTCAAAGGAGAAAAAGCCTTCCAACGCATGCGAGGAGGGCGTCCTGGGCGTGGAAAATACCTCTTGGTGCGCTGGTTTCCCCTTCGCCCATCGGCCTTCAATCCGGTGCGGGTTGGGATCGTGGTATCCACCAGGGTTTCCAAAAAAGCCACTGTGCGCAACAAAGTCCGCCGTCGCTTGAAGGAAATCCTGCGCAAGATGCACCTTCCTCCCTGCGAGATGGTGATCGTGGTTCAGCCCGAGGCTGCATCAGCGTCCTACTGGGAATTGCTAAGGGATTTGGGGCATGCACTGAAAAAGAGCGGGCTGGTACAATGACACGGGTTGGTTTGCCCTATCTTGGGACTCTGGAGCGTCGGTCTGAAATGTTGAATCAATTCCTGATGGGAAGTGTGCGTTTCTACCGGCGCTTTATTTCGCCGCTAAAGCCGCCTACCTGCCGCTTTTATCCAACTTGTAGCTGCTATGCGCTGGAAGCACTGGAACGCCACGGAGCCTTGTGGGGCCTGTACTTGAGTGTGGTGCGAATCCTCAAGTGCCACCCCCTGCACCCTGGTGGGTTGGATTACGTACCTAAAGAAAGACCCAGAGTCCGTTGGAATCCCCTGGACTCGGTTAAGTAAACGAAGGAGCAACTGAATGAGACGCTGGTTCTGGATAAGTTTGGCTGTGTTTGCCCTGGCCCCCGCGTTCGCTCTCAAACCCGAGTGGCGTGATGTGGATATTAACAAGGATGGTAAGCCCGAAAAAGTCGTGGTGACCAATCTGGCCGATGTGGCTTTTAGCGACCAGGGGCAGATCCTGGGCTGGTACATCAAGACCATCCGGGGCTCCGACTTCAAGGGCAACTACGACCGCGCCCCCAATCTGGTGCGCTCCGGCCAGACCTTACCCGGAACCCTTTCCGATTTCCAGCCCACCAGCAGCGAGTTTAGCCGCAAAGACCCGGGCGATCCCGACTCCAATTTCATCGCCAAGTTTAGCCAGGGCGACACCACCCTCACCTATACCGTGCATCCTCGCTTTCTAACCATGGACGTGGATGTGCAAAGTCCCACCCCCCGCAAGCTGATCTGGACAGGCATTGGCGGCAGCGATAACCCCATCACCAAGTGGCTGGGGCAGGGCAACAACCAGCCCCTCAATGCGGGGCAGGGGCCGGCGGTCTATGTGGGCTGGCAGACCCAGCAGGGCGCTGGCTTTGCCATGTTTGCCCGTCCACAAACCTCCACTCCTATCAGCCTGACCCAGCTCAATGGGGCTGGTATTGCAGAGATTAGCGTCCCGGCGGGCAGCTTCAACCTCAAGGTATATGGCGGCGCCAACGAGTTGGTGCGGCTGCATGTCGAGAACTTCTATCAGTTGCCTGGGGTGTTCCAACCCAACATCTGGGGCCAGATCTCGCTGGGGCTGCTCTGGGTGCTGGAAGAAGCCCACCGGCTGGTGGGGGGCAGTTGGATTCTGGCCATCTTTATCGTAACCCTCTTGATTCGGATTTTGATGTGGCCGCTGATGCATCGGCAGTTCAAGAGCATGGGCGAGATGCAGAAAATTCAGCCCCTGATGAAAAAAATTCAGGAGAAGTACAAGGACAACAAAGAGAAGCAGCAAGAAGAGATGATGAAGCTCTACCAGGAGCACAAAATCAATCCTTTGGCGGGTTGCTTCCCCTTGCTCTTGCAGATGCCCATTCTGTTCCTGGTGTACAAGATCATGGTGAGTTATGAGTTTGGACAGGGCTTTTTGTGGATTCCCGATCTGGCCCTGCCCGATCCGATCTATATTCTTCCAATTCTCTATATTTTGGTGTTGCTGGCCTCCACCTGGCTTTCAGCAGCCGGCAACAAGGACGCGCTGCGCCAGGGTATCCTCATCAACTTGATTTTTGCCTTCTTGCTATTTAGCTTCCCGGCAGGCGTAACCATTTACTGGCTGCTCTCGACGGTTATTAGCGTGGGGCAGCAGTGGTTCATCAACAAACAACTGGGCCTGCCCATGTACCCGGCCAAAAGCTAGAGGAGGCTAGCCCACCGAAGCCACCAAGGGGGACAACCCTGCATCTTTGGGAGGTCGTCTTTTCCTCCTCTCCCCTGCCCCTTCCAGGGCGTCACAGGGGTGCTTTGGGCCTGTGCCTGGTAAGTTATAATCGGACGATTACATATGGATGACAAAAAGCGAGGACTCGATGATCTGTTATCCGACCTGGGGATTGGGGAGAACGAAACCGCCCCCGAAGTCGTGCTGAAGGAGGGAGAGGCCACCCCCATTGTGACCCCGGCCACCCAGGATCAAGACCCCAAAGGTGTACTCGAGCACTTCATGGTGGGGTTGCTCTTGCGCCTGGATCCGGCCTATTCGGTGGAGATAGTACAGGATGGCGATCTGTTTCGCACCGAGATTCTGGGGGGCGACTCCGGACGGGTGATTGGGCGCGAGGGCAAAACCCTGCAAAGCCTCGAGTTCATCGCTAATGTGGCCATGGCCAAGCAGTTTGGCTCGGCCTACCGGGTGGTGCTGGATGCAGCCGGTTATCGTCGTCGCAATGAGGATCGTATTCGGCGGATGGCCTCTGACGCGGTATTGCAGGTGGAGGTGAGCGGTCAGCCCATCGAACTGCCCCCCATGCGCCCCAGCGAACGGCGCATGATTCATGTGATGCTCAAACAGCATCCCAAAGTGACCACTACCTCGGTGGGTGAGGGGGAGGAACGGCACGTAATTGTCCTGCCAAGAGATGCAAACAATCCCCCTACACCACAAGAAGATGAAGCCAGCGAGTAAAAATTATCTAGAACTTTTGCGAGAGTTTCAACGGAGGCTCGAGGTCGCCAGAAAGCCGGTCGCCGAGTCCCGCTGGATTCTGGGCCACGCAGCCCGCCTGAACGATAAGCAGTTGGCAGCCCGGCTGATGCAGACCGTCCCACCGGATGTAGAAGATGCAGCCTGGGCCATGCTGAATTTGCGCTTGACTGGCTACCCCCTGCAACTGCTACTGGGCGAAACCGAGTTTTATGGACTCAAGCTCAAGGTAGAGCGCGGGGTCTTGATTCCCCGACCGGAGACCGAAGGGCTGGTAGAGCATGCGCTGGGCTATGTACAGATGAAAGCCGAGGCCCGGGTTCTGGACGTGGGAAGCGGTAGCGGTGCTATCGCACTGGCCTTCAAATCCATGCGTCCCAAAGCCACGGTATGGGCAACCGACATCAACCCCAAAGCCATCGAACTGGCCCGGAAGAATGCCGCACAACTCGAACTCGAGGTCACTTTCATAGAAGCTTCCTTCACCGCCGACCTGGAGGGCCTCGACCTGATTATCTCCAACCCACCTTATCTGCCCGATAGCTACCGCGAAGAGGCTCCGCCCGAACTGGCCTACGAGGATACCGCCGCCCTCTACGCTGGCCCCGAGGGACTCGACACGGCCCGCGAATTGCTGCCCCATGCCTGGAATGCCCTCCAACCCGGCGGCTGGTTGTTGCTGGAGTTGGCCCCCGAGAACGTCTACACGCTGCTCGAGGAAGCCACCGCCCAAGGCTGGCGCGAAGCCAGGGTATTCCGCGATCTGGCCCAACAACCCCGCTACCTGGCCTGCCAAAAGCCCTCCCATACCCCTTCTGAACCCCAAGACGAGGAGGCTGGCTTGCTGGTCTGGGACAACGAATAACCCAACAGAACCAGCAAAAACCGCGATAGAATCTGGGATATGGACTTGCGTGCCTACCTGCAAACCGCGCTCGACGCCGCCTATCTAGCCAAAGGCATTCACCAGTACTACCAGGAAAAAGGCTTTACCCAAAGCACCAAATCCACCCCCACCGATGTCGTAACCCAGGCCGACCACGAATCGGAGGCCGCCATCCGAGAATTGATTGCATCGCGCTTTCCCCATCACGTGGTGCTGGGTGAAGAGCAAGGCCAGGACAAGGAGGGGGC
>JBBIUP010000206.1:0-4331 GCA_037440185.1 Meiothermus sp.
CCGGAACAAGGCGAGGCCACCAGGATGCGCTCGGAGTCGGGGTGGTGGTCGAGGAGGAAGTCGCCATCGGCGGTGGAGGTATACAAGCAGGTGGCGCTTTTGAGACAGGCTGGGCCCAGCCCTTTCAACCGGCCCTGCACGTAGCGCTCGAGGAAGGCCTGGGTTTCGGCCTCCAACACGGTGCGCTCCAACTGGTCGGAGTGGGTGAATACCCGCGACTGCTCGGTGGCTACCTTCACCCCTTGGACAACCTGGGGAAAGCCATAAAAGTGCTCGCCCTCACCGCTGCCAAACATCCAGATAAAAATGGGGAAACGCCCCGGTGCATAGGCCAGGGAATCCTGGGCCTCGAGCCAAAACAACACCTGTCGGTAGACCCGCAGCACCCGCGCAAAAGGCTCTCCCAGTAGATCGGCGGCCCAAGCCCCCGCACTCACTACCACTTTAGCCGCAGCATAGCGGTTTTTATCGGTTTCGACCTGCACCCCATCGGATTGAGGAATAATCCTGAGCACCCTTTCGCCGGTCTGCACGCTTGCACCAAGGCGCTGGGCCTGCTGAAGCTGCACCTCCACGCAACGCTCGGGGTAGAGCAGCCCGGCCCCCGGCTCGTAGTAGCCGGTCTCGTCCCCCTTCAGGCCAAACTGGGGAAAGCGTTCCTCGATCTGGGCCGCACCTAGAACCTCGTGGGGAATGTCAAACTGCTGGGCCGTCTGGATAGTGCGCGGCAAAAACTGTGGCTTGCCGTGGTGCAGGGCCTCGCCCACCGGGCTGCTGAGAATCAGGCCTCCGCAGGCCAGGAAAAGCGAGGCCCCGGTCTGGGCCTCTAGTTCGCGCCAAATCTGGTGCGAACGCAACACCAGGGGCACATACGCCGCTCCCTCTCCAATGGCCTGCCGGGTAATGCGGGTCTCACCGTGGCTGGAACCATAAATATGCGGGGGCACATGCCGATCTATTCCGATGACCCTGGCCCCGCGCCGGGCAAGCTGGTACAGGCTGGCGCTGCCCATTGCGCCCAGGCCTACCACGACCACATCTGCGGATAGCATGCCCACAGTATGGCTCACGTTGGATAAAAGCGCATCGCCTAGTAACTTTTTGGTGCTTTTGAGCTCAATCAGGTATAAACCAGCCTACTTCTTGATAGTGACAGGCCGTCCTACCCTATTGTAGCGTCAGTTCGGAGATAGAAAAGCAAAATAAACCTGTGTGGAACGGCAGACTCACGTTAAAGCCTCCCCTACGGCGTAGGGGAGGTACTGGCTGTCCTTCGGCCAGCTAGGAGGGGTGGGTTCCGAGGTCGTTCATGCAATCTGTGATGGCATGGACTGGTGTGGAACAAACCCCGCCCTACCCACCCCTACGCGGTAGGGGTGGACTTTACGATGCCGCCCGGCTGATTGACGGGGTTTCAACCTTCGGCTCAGCCTTTTCAGCTTGTCGGATAACTTCGAACTGTCGTTATTGTAAAAACCCCATCGCATCAATGCTCGGGAACACTGCGGCTAACCTCCTACTTTGAAACCTTGCACAGCTCGTAGCCCCTTGCGGTAGCGTTCTTGCAATGGCTTGGTGTCTAGGGCTGCGATACCGACTTCGAAATCCTCTGGAGCCGTGGCTCTAACGGCCTCGGCAACATTTGGATACAAGCCCGCCCCAACCAGCGCCAAAATGGCAGCCCCACGGGCCGGGCCTTCCTCGATAGTGGTGCGAGCCAGTGGCAGGGCCAACGCACTGCCCACAATCGAAAGCCAGAAATCGGAGCGGGCTCCCCCACCAATGGCCAGCAGTTTGTTTATCTTGGTCAGAGGGTGCATTACTTCCAGCACATCCCGCAAACTAAACGCTACTCCCTCGAGCAAGGCCCTCGTAAGATGTCCGCGCCCATGCGCTAGGCTCAGTCCCAACCAAGCGCCCCGTAAATCGGGGTCAAGATAGGGACTGCGCTCCCCGGCCAGATAGGGCATAAAGACCACTCCATCACTGCCAGGCGCAATACTTTGGGCCTCTAGCATCAAATCCTCAAAACCCATCCCTGGGGCTAATTTGTCTCGATACCACTGCAAACTACCAGCCGCCGCCAGGGTTACGCCCAGCAAGTGATAGCCGCCATCCGCATGGCAAAAAAGGTGGATGCGGCCTTGGGGATCTGGCGTGGGCTGCTGGATCGGTATAAAGATGACCCCACTGGTGCCCAAACTCACACTGCCCAGCCCTGGGCGCGCATTGGAAAGACCCAATCCAATCGCAGCCCCTGCATTGTCCCCGGCCCCAGCAACCACCGGCAACCCCTGGGGCAAACCGGTGGCCTGTGCCCATTCCGCTTTGAGGGAACCGACCACCCCATGTGAAGGAATGACCTGGGGGAACAGCGTCGGATTTAACTGTAGGGCTTGAAGAATGTCGGTATCCCAGTTTTGTGATCCAAGATGGAGGATACCAATTCCGGATGCATCCGAGGGCTCGGTGGCCATCTGACCCGTCAAAACGTAAGCCAAATAGTCTTTGGGCAGCAGCACATGGGCAGTGCGGGCATAGTGCTCCGGCTCGGCCTGTCGTAGCCAGACCAACTTGGGAAGCTGAAAACCCGTCACGGCTGGATTCCCAGTGCGCTGGATGAGGTCACGGCGCGGAACGGTTGCCTCGATTTCAGCACAGGCGGATGCAGTGCGTTGGTCATTCCACAGCGGAGCAGGGCGCACGACTTCGCCATGCCGATCCAAAAAAGTAGCTCCATGCATCTGACCTGAAAGCCCGATAGATACCGGCTCCCAGCCCCCCTGCCCTAGCTTTTGTACCAACTCGACCAACACACTGGCGGTGGCTTCTACCCAGTCTGTGGGATTTTGCTCAGTCCAGCCGGGTCTGGGGGTAAGCAAGGGGTAGGATGCGTAGGCTTCTGCAACGGTCTGTCCCTCTGCCGTGATTGCAATAGCCTTGAGCCCACTGGTACCCAGATCTATGCCTATTGCAACCGTCTGCATCCTAGCGTTCCCCCAGCAGCAGTTCCACTGTAAGCTGGTCGAGCTTCTCCAACCCCGGCCCCCGCTCACCCAAGGCCACCCGGTTGAACTTCTTGGCCTTGAGGGCCTCGGCGTTCTTCTTGCTGAATTTCTTGGTCAGCTTGGAGAGTTCGGCATCCTGCACCTTGTAGGCCTTGATGAGGGCCTGAATTTCCTTGTCCTGGTTGAACTGCCTAGCCTTCTCCCTGAGAATCAGGTAGGTGCGCATACAGCCCCTGGCGAACTCCCAGACCCCGGCCTCGTCCTCGGTGCGCAGGGCGTGGGCGTCGAAGTGGCGAGGGCCATCGTACTTGCTGTCCTCCAAGAGCTTGACCAGCAGGAAGGCCAGCTTGAGGTTCTCGGCCCCGAAGCGCAAATCCTGATCAAAACGGCCCATCTTCTGATCGTTGAGATCTATGTGGAAGAGCTTGCCCGCGTCAATGGCCTGGGCCACCGCGTGCACGAAGTTGAGCCCGGCCATCATCTCGTGGGCCACCTCCGGGTTGAGACCGAAGAGGTGCGGCTTGTCCAGCGTAGCGATGAAGCCTAGTGCAGCGCCGACTACAGGCAGGTAGATGTCGCCGCGCGGCTCGTTGGGCTTGGGCTCGAGGGCAAAACGGTAGCCGTAGCCCTGCAACTCACTGTACTCGGCCAGGAAGTTGAGCGCCTCGCGGTAGTAGGCCAGGGCGTCGAGGGTGTTCATCCCTGCGTCCACCTCGGCACCCTCGCGCCCGCCCCAGAACACGTAGATCTTGGCTCCCAACTCGGCCCCCAAGTCCATCGCGTGCATGGTCTTGTGGATAGCGTAGGCACGAATCTTGGCGTTGGCATTGGTGAAGGCTCCGTCTTTGAAAACCGGGTCGCCGAAGAGGTTGGTGGTGGCCATCGGCACCACTAGGCCACTCTCACTCAGGGCTTTTTTAAAGCGGGAGAGAATCTTCTTGCGCTCGGCTACAGTTGCGTTGATGGGAATCAGGTCGTTGTCGTGCAGGTTGACTCCCCAGACCCCTAGTTCAGCCAGTTTGTACACAATGTACTCTGGAGCCAAGGGCTCACGGGTAGGGTGGCCGAAGGGATCGCGCCCTACGTTTCCCACCGTCCACAGGCCGAAGGTAAACTTATGCTCGGGTTTGGGAATGTAGTCTGGCATGGCTTCATCCTTTCGTTACGATGTTGGGAACAACGCAGAAGATTATCAAAGTACCGAGTCGCTTTCCTATGGGGAGACAGTAGGAGTGCCGCATGTGTAATTTTAGAGCGGTGCTTTTCCCCAACCTAGAAGCTGTGTAAATGATACCCTGGAAATGCTCAATCATGGTCTAAGTG
>JBBIUP010000207.1:0-4328 GCA_037440185.1 Meiothermus sp.
CGGAGGGCGGAGTGTTTGCGGGAACTGCGATGGGTATTCGTGGGAACCGCTCTATATAATCCCGGCATGAACAGAGTCGCCCTCGTTACGGGAGCCGCCCAAGGCATCGGCAAGCGCACCGCCGAGGTACTGGCCGAGCATGGCTACAGTCTGGTCTTGAACGACCTGCGCAGCCCCAGCGAAACCATTGCCAGTTTGTCAGCCGAGACGGAGTTACTGGAGGCGGTCGCAGATGTGTCCGATGAGACCCAGGTGCTCCAGATGGTAGTGCGGGTTCTGGAGCGCTTCGGGCGGCTGGACGTGCTGGTAAACAACGCGGGGATCAGCTTCATCAAGCCCGCCGAGGCCATCCTGAGCGCCGAGTGGAAGCGGGTGATGGACGTGAACCTCTTTGGTCCTTTTTTGCTTTGCCGCGAGTTTGGCAAGGTCATGCTGGCGCAGGGGCAGGGGAGTATCGTGAATGTGGCGAGCGTGGCGGGGTTGCTGGGTATCGGCGACCGGGCCGCCTACAACGCCAGCAAACATGGTCTGATTGGGCTGACACGCACCCTGGCTTCGGAGTGGGGAGGCAGGGGTGTGCGGGTGAACGCAGTGTGCCCCGGCTGGGTCAAGACCGAGATGGACGAGAAGGACATGGGGAGTGGGGCCTACACCGACGCCGATATCGAGAACCGGGTGCCGATGGCCCGCTTCGCAAGGCCCGATGACATCGCCCAGGCCATCGCGTTTTTGGCCGATAGCCAGCAAAGCGCTTTCGTAAACGGCCACACCCTGAGCGTGGACGGGGGCTGGGCTGCGGATGGAAGCTGGGATAGCCTGCGGCTCAAGAAGCGCTGAACAAAACCTCCGATGGAGGGGAGGTCGGCGACTAGGGCTTTGCTATGCCAGGCCCAGGCTCAGCTCCTCTTCCTCGAAGGTGATCCCGCCGTCGCGCAGGGTAACAAACAGCATGCGGTCGGGATGGGAGAGGAGCTCCAGGGAAAGCGGGTCTTCGATCTTCTCCCGAATCAGATTGCGCAGGATGCGGGTGCTGCCCTGTTTGGGGGCTTGCTCTACCAGCCAGGCCGCCACAGCGGGGTCGAAGCGGACGGTCTTCTCGCGGGACTCGAGCTCCTTGGCGATGTCCTCGAGCATGATCTGTGTGACCTGCACCAGCTCGGGCTCGCTCAGGTTGCGGAAGCGAATCACTTCGTCCAGGCGATCGAGGAACTCGGGTGTGAAGATGGCTTTGAGGGGGCTCTCGGTATCAATTTCCCGGTTGGTGAAACCGATGGCGGGCCCCACGTTGAAGCCGGTGTTGGAGGTCATGATCAGGATGACCCGGCGGAAGTCCACCGTGCGGCCCAGGCCGTCGGTCAGGCGACCCTCGTCGAGCACCTGGAGGAAGGTGTTGTAGATGTCGGGGTGGGCCTTCTCGATCTCGTCGAGCAGCACCACCGAGAAGGGCTGGCGGCGCACGGCTTCGGTCAGGCGGCCTCCCTGTTCGTAGCCCACATAGCCCGGAGGGGCCCCGATCAACTTGGAAATCGAGTGGGGCTCCTGGAACTCGCTCATGTCAAAGCGGATCAGAGCGCGTTCAGAACCGAACAGCACCTCGGCCAGGGCCTTGGCCAGGTGGGTCTTGCCCACGCCGGAAGAACCCGCGAACAGGAAGCTGGCGGAAACGCGCGTCCGTCCGCCCAGCCCAACTCGGCTGCGGCGCAGCGCGGCGGCCAGGGCCTCGACGGCTTCCTGCTGGCCGATCACGCGTTTATTGAGTTCATCCTCCAAGCCAAACAGCTTGCTGTCGTCCTTGTCGTCCACGTAGACGCCGCCCCAGCTATCCACCACACTCTCAACATCCTCGCGGGCCACCAGGGGGGTGCCATCCTCGTCCATCGCCACCGGCAAACCCAGCGAGTCGTTGAGACGCACCCGGCTGGCGGCTTCGTCAATCAGATCAATCGCTTTGTCGGGGAAGTTGCGCCCTGGCAGGCTGCGAATCCCGATCTTGACCGAGAGGCCCAAAATCTCATCGGGGATGACCACCCCGTGGTGGGCTTCGTATCTGGGACGAAGCCCTTTGAGGATTTCCAGGGTTTCCTCGGGGCTGGGCTCCAACACGATCACCGGTTGGAAGCGGCGCTCTAAAGCCGCGTCCTTCTCGATGTAACGGTGGTATTCTCCGGTAGTGGTGGCACCAATCACCTGGATTTCGCCCCGGCTCAAGGGTGGCTTAAGGATATTGGCGGCGTCCAGGGTGCCTTCGGCCCCACCCGCCCCGATCAGGGTGTGCAACTCGTCAATAAAGGCCACCACTTTGGCGTTTTTAAGTTCTTCGATAATCTGACGCAGGCGCTCTTCAAACTCGCCCCGGTACTTGGTTCCGGCCACCACACCTGCCAGGTCTACCGAGACGATGCGGGCTCCGCGCAGCACCGGGGGTACTCGCCCTTCGGTGATGGCCTGGGCCAGCCCCTCCACAATAGCCGTCTTGCCCACACCGGGGTCGCCCACCAATACCGGGTTGTTCTTGGTGCGGCGGGCCAGAATTTGAATAACCCGGTTGATCTCTTCGGCCCGTCCAATGACGGGATCGAGCTTGCCCTCGCGGGCTTCGCGGGTCAGGTCGCGGCCATACTCGTCGAGGAATGGGGTGGCGACCGCTTTCTCTTTGGTTTGCTCGCCTGCTTGCGAGAGCACCCGCCAGCGGATGGTGTCCACATCCTTGGCGTAGTGGGTCATGATTCGGTAGGCGATGCCGTCACCCTCGCGGATGATGCCCAGCAGAATATGCTCGGTACCGATGACCTGGCTGGACATGTTGCGGGCTTCGGCCCCGGCCAGTTCCATGACCCGCCGGGCACGGGGGGTGATGGCGGGTGGCTCACCGGTTCGGCTGCCCTCGCCGCGCCCGACCAGTTCTTCGACCATCCGGCGCATGGCCTCGAGGCTTGCGCCGTACTCCATCAGGATGCGCGCCGCAGTACCGCCTTCGCGCATCAGGCCCAGGAGCAGGTGTTCCGGCCCGATCATGCTATGACCCAGACGGCTCCCTTCTTCCCTGGCATAGTGAAATACCAACCTGGCGCGGTCGTCGTACCTGTTCAAGCGCGAACCTCCTGGTATGTGGTGCAAGTATTCATAGCGCCGCTTTCTTCCTACCTCAATACTACAGTATGCCTCGCTAATTCTAGGTGTTTGCGCCACACGTTACGAAGCGTTGCAAGGGCTTTTGCCTGAACCCTAAAGAAAAGATTAGCCCGGCTCAAAAAATCTGTCAGCGACATTTGTCCTGCGCCAGCCAGAGAACGCGGGTTGGTCGTTTACAGTCTCGTATCGCTGGTGCCAATTTATCGCGGTTCCCACCATCGCGCTGCATACCATGCGGCATGATGTACCCAGTACAACCCAAACCGTTGTACTGGAGCAGTTCCCGCGAATGTCCCATACGGCGGTTTTTGCCGTGAGGGACAAAACACTCCGCCGGAGGGCGGAGTGTTTGCGGGAACTGCGATGGGTATTCGTGGGAACCGCATATAGGGCCAGCTCGAGCGCTACTCCATACGGGAATGGATGTCCTCGAGCCCAACCTCCAGGTCTACACAGGGCAGCCTGAGCGGCCCGCTTTCAATGCGCTCGTAAAACCAGCCTCCCTCCACCCGCCGAAACACCTCGGCCCGCAGGGTGTCTTGCTCGAGCAGGACGTAGATTTGCAGGCTGGGTAGGGTCTGGTAATTCAGCCACTTTTCGCCCCAGTCTGTCTCGGCTGTGCGATCGGATAGCACTTCCACTACCAGGCAAGGTTTTTTGACCAGGAGAGGATCCTCTTCGGGTTGGCAGTAGACCATGGCATCGGGATAGTACAGGGCATTTCCAGCCTGGACGATGGTATCGGCAATGGCCACCAAGCAGCTTGTTGGTTGAGCCTGGTTCTCGATCAAGCTGCCCAACCGAACCGCTATGCGGTTATGGCGGCGAGTCCCACCCGCCATCAAAAAAATCTGACCCCGGACGTACTCATGCCGGGCATCTGAACTGGCCTCAAAGCGGAGGAACTCCTCCAGGGGGAGGTCGGTTTTCACCGGGGGTTCTTGCCGTGGCATCCCCTACAGGATAGCAAAATCCTTGATGGGAAAGGGCCGCTGTGTTACCTTGTAGCTTGCGTTGAACCGCAGGAGTAATCCGGCGTTCCGCTACAGCGAGCCTGGGAGGGTGTGAGCCAGGCAGCCAAGAACCGGGTGAAGGGCAGCGGAATCTTTTAGCAACGCAACTCAAAGGGCCTCGAGGTCTGCCCTCGAGGAACTGGGGTGGAACCGCGAAGGGTTCAGTCTTGAACTTTCGTCCCC
>JBBIUP010000208.1:0-4322 GCA_037440185.1 Meiothermus sp.
GCCCTCGAGCACCATCTCGCTACCATGCGCACCGGGCGGGCCAATCCGGCCATTCTCAACAATATCAAAGTCGAGTATTACGGCTCCGCCATGCCGCTCAACCAGGTGGGTACCGTAGCCTCGCCCGATCCGCGCACCCTGGTGGTGCAGTCGTGGGACCCCAACATGCTCAAAGAGATCGAGAAGGCCATCCGCGACTCCGACCTGGGCCTCAACCCCACCAACAAGGGCGATGCCCTCTTCATCAACATTCCAGTTCTGACCGAAGAGCGCCGTAAAGACCTGGTCAAATCGGTCAAGCACTATGCCGAAGAAGCCAAAATTGCTGTGCGCAACGCCCGGCGCGAAGCGCTCGACAAGGCTAAGAAGCTAGAGAAGGAAAAACATCTCTCCGAAGATGACATCAAACGTGCCGAGGTCGAAATCCAAAAAATAACCGACGATTATATCCACAAGATTGACAACACCCTGCACAAAAAGGAGCAGGAAATCCTAGGTGGCTAGGGGTCTCCCGGCCCCCTTCAACCGTACACGGCCTTTGGCCGAACCTTGCTAAGCCTCTTGGTTGCTTCGCTGCCGTGGCAGCCACAAAAGCACCAAAACCCCTGCTGATATGCTGTAACTGTGCAACCCCCAGAACATCGGCCCGATTTCTCCTTACCCACCCGGATAGCCTCGTCGCTTATCGGGGTGCTGGTACTTTTTGCGGTGATTTGGGAGGGACGGATTTTCCTTTTCCTGGCACTGGTTTTCATACTGGTACTGGGTTCTCTCGAGCTTCGCTACATGCTGCGCAACAAGGGTATCGAACTCAACATGGCCTTTCTGATTGGGGGTGGGCTGGTAATGCTCTTGTTCAGCTTGCCCCAGCTCCAGGACATCTACCCGGGCGTGCCCTGGCGTGAAATTGCCCTCGGTCTGGTTCTGATTGGCGCATTTAGTTCCGAGCTTATTGCCGGGGCCAACATCCAGCGTTTCGCCTATAGCCTGATGGCTTTTTTGTACCTGCCCTGGACGTTGGGGTTTTTCCTGCTGCTACGTCACTCCCCCGACGAAAACATCGGTACCTGGATTCTGATCTTGCCCTTGTTGTGTAGTTTTTCCAATGACGTTGGAGCCTACTTTGTCGGGCGCTACCTGGGGCGGCGCAAGCTGGCCCCCACCATCAGCCCCGGCAAAACCGTGGAAGGTTCTATTGGCGGGATTGCCACCAGTTTTTTACTGCTGTTCCTTTTTACCACCATCGTACGCTCGGCCTATCCCGAAAGCCCCTTTGCGCTGTTCCGCCCAGTCGAGATTTTTATTGTCAATCTGGTGCTCTCCTTTGCCGCCCAACTCGGCGATCTGACCGAATCCATGCTCAAACGCTTCTGTGGGGTCAAGGACTCCGGCCATTTTCTGCCAGGCCACGGTGGACTCCTGGATCGGCTGGACTCGCACCTGTTCACGGTTCCGCTCACCTATTATCTGCTGACCATCTTTATTTGAGCCTGAACAATAGCACATCTTGCAGGTCTGGTTACAGACCTCTTCACCCAAACCGGTACACTGGCAAGAAGATGAGCGATACCCCCAAACGCATCGTAGTGCTGGGCTCGACCGGTTCCATCGGCACACAGACCCTCGAGGTGTGTCGCTGGCGGGGCTACCAGGTGGTGGGGCTGGTAGCGGGTAAGAACCTGAACCTTCTTGCCCAGCAAATTGCCGAGTTCCAACCCGAAGTGGTTGCAGCCGCTGGAGCTGTGCGGCCTGAGTTGCAGCTTCGCTTCCCATCCTTGCCCATCACCAATGCCCTGGAGGTCGCGGCCTGGCCAGCGGATGTGGTGGTGGGGGCCATTCCAGGGCTAGCGGGCCTACCGGGCGTGCGGGTTGCGGTGCAGCAAGGGCGCAGAATGGCCCTGGCCAACAAGGAGAGCATGGTGGCCGCCGGGCCGCTCTTGTGGCAGGAGGCTGAGCAAAACGGGGCCGAGATTATCCCGGTGGATTCGGAACACTCGGCAATTTTCCAGAACCTGGTTGGAGAACCCTTCCAAGACGTGGCAGAACTGATCCTGACCGCTTCTGGAGGGCCTTTTCTGCACGAGCCTGCCGACCTCTCCGCGGTCACACCCCAGATGGCCCTCAACCACCCCCGTTGGAAAATGGGGCCCAAGGTGACCATTGACTCCTCCACCCTCTTCAATAAGGGCCTGGAAGTCCTGGAGGCCGTACAATTGTTCAAAATGCCCATCGAGCAGGTTAAGGTGCAGATTCACCCGCAGTCGTATGTGCACTCGATGGTGCGCTTCCAGGACGGCAACATCAAAGCCCAGCTCGGCCCCACCGACATGCGGCTGGCCATCCAGTACGCCCTCACCTACCCCGAGCGACCCCCCACTCCACTGCGCGATGCGCCGATTCCAGAGCGGCTGGACTTCTATCCCCCCGATACCCAGCGCTTCCCTGCCCTGGCTCTGGCATACGAGGCCGGGCATCGGGGAGGGCTGGCCCCGGTCATGCTCAACGCAGCCGATGAAATTGCGGTGGAGGCTTTCTTGAACGGACAAATCGGCTACCTCGAGATTCCCCAGGTCTTGCAAAAGGTGTTGCAACAGACGCCCACCTCGGCCCTCACCTGGGACAATGTCTACCAGGCCGACCTCGAGGCCCGTATGCTGGCTCGAGAATTTCTAAAGGTGAAGGCTTGACTATGTTTACTATCCTGATTCCTTTGACACCTGGCCTAGGGCCCCGAGCCCTGGGCATTTTACGGAGCAAAGCATGAGCATCCTCTGGTTCCTTCTAATCATATCCATTAGCATCTTCGTTCACGAGCTGGGCCACTATTTGGCGGCCCGAGTGCAGGGGGTGGGCGTCAAAAACTTTGGGGTGGGTTTTGGCCCCACTCTGCTCAAGTTTGACCGCTGGGGCACCACCTTTCGACTTAATGCCATTCCGCTGGGAGGCTATGCCGAAATTGAGGGCATGATGCCCGGTGATACCCACGGCTATGCTCGGCTCTCGAGTTTGGGGAAATTCCTGATTCTAGTGGGCGGTGTGGTCATGAACCTGCTGCTGGCCTGGGGGGTGCTGGCCGCCCTGTCCTCCATTCAAGGCGTACCTCAGACCCGCGCGGAGGTGACCGAGGTGCTGCCGGGCAGCCTGGCCGAGCAGGCCGGTTTCAAGGTGGGAGATCGCATCTTGAGCCTAAATGGAACCAGGCTCGAGTCCTACGATCAGGTCACCCGCTTCCGCCAGACCACCGGCGAAAAGGTCTTTGGCGTGCTGCGCGATGGGCAGGAAGTCAACCTCCGTTTCAACTGGGACAACACCCAGGGGCGGCTGGGCATCGTCTACCGGGCCGAGCTAATTGGTTACAACCGCATCAATTTCTTCCAGGGACTGAGCCGCGCCATCCGCGAGACGGTGGTGGCCGTGCCACGCTTTGTACAGGAATTCGTTGGTAGCATCGCTCGCATCCTGAGCGGCCAGCAAGCCCAGGGCGTCGCCGGGCCGGTAGGTATTGTTAACATCACTGGGCAAGCGGCCCAACAAGGCTTCAGCACTCTAATAGGGCTACTGGCCGCCATTAACCTCTCGCTGGCGGTGTTCAACCTGTTGCCCATTCCAGGGCTCGATGGGGGGCGCATTCTGGTGCTCTTCGCCAATGCGCTCAGCGGTGGACGCATCAAACCTGAGACCGAAGCCCGGCTTTCATATGGCGGTTTCGTATTTCTGATGCTCCTGATCGTACTGGTGACCATTAACGACATCCGCAACCTGGCTGGTGGGTAGAACCCCCCCGCAGATGGATACCACGGGTACAATAGCCCATAAATGGATACCACGGTATTGGTTCCGGCCTACAACGAAGAAGCCCATATCGCTGCCGTGGTAGCAGTGGCGCTGGAAGCGGGCCTGCCTATTCTGGTGGTGGATGACGGCTCTACCGACCGAACCGCCGAAATGGCGGAAAAGGCTGGAGCCAGGGTGCTGCGGCTACCAGAGAACCGTGGCAAAAGCCAAGCCCTGGCCTATGGATTGACCCATGTCCAAACCCCCTATCTATTGATGCTGGATGCTGACCTGGTTGGACTAAAAGCAAAACACTTGCTGGAAATGCTCGAGCCTGTCCGAGCCGGGAAGCTGGACATGGCCATCGGAGTATTTAAGTCGGGTGGGCTGATGACCGATTTCGGCAATCGGGCCACGCCTTTTTTGTCAGGCCAGCGCGCCTGCAAGACCGACTGGCTCAAGGGTGTTCCCAACTTGACTCTAGAACGCTGGCCCGAGCCAGCCATTACCGACCACCTGAGCCGCAGCAAGGCCCGTTGGGCCTATAT
>JBBIUP010000209.1:0-4311 GCA_037440185.1 Meiothermus sp.
CGTAACAAGGTAACTGTACCGGAAGGTGCGGTTGGATCACCTCCTTTCTAAGGAGTTCTTTCTGGCGGCCATCGTAGCCGAACCAGACATTCGCGCAAGCGAACACTCGCCTAACCTGTGCTCGAGATTCACACCCGCCCTTCGGGGCGGGTTTTTTCTTTGCTACTCATCGAAAAGTCGTTCCCGTTCAAGCGCCTCCAAATCAGCCAGCGAGTCGGGTTGTAAATCTTTGAACGCCTTCTGCTTAACCTTCAAATAGCGCCAGGTTGTTCCGCAAAGAGCAGTAGCGTTTTCACACCAGAGACGGGCTGCCTGATCTTTATAGCGCACTTCTTCGGTTTCGGCCCCTTTGGTCTCGAGCAGCCAGTGGGTGCCGTCTATGCCCACCGCCACAAAGTCGGGGAAGTAGTTACGCAGGTTGGCCGAGCCATCGGTGTACTCAATGCTAAAGCCAAACTCGTCAGGAACCTTGCAGAAGGCTTTCACGTCGTCCGCGCCGTCCAAGAACCTGGCAAACCCACGCTCGAACTCATTACCACAGGGCACTAGGTTCAGAATGCACTTTCTGGCCTCGTAGAAAGGACGGCCCGAGGAGTAGGGAAAGGCCTTTAGTTCGGATAGCCGTCGGGGCGGGGCGACGGCTTCGGGGGTTTGCTCGGCAATGGCCAGGCTCGATAGCAACTTTACGAAGGCATCCGTGCAGACGTAGTTGGCCACATTAGAGGCCATCGCCCGGATGACCTCGGGCGCATCTAGGTTTACCGTTTTGCCGAAGGCGTAGTGCTCGAACCACTCCCGTACCTTGGGTGCGATGGCAGCGAACTGGCCAGGGAGTTTGCAGCGGTTAGAGATGTAGCGTGCATAATAGCCGATCACCTCCCCTGCGGTCTGGGGCTCGGGAATCTGGTAGGTACGGTCGAATAGGGTCTCGAGGGTCAAGATATCGCGTCCTTCGTAGCGAAAACTTTCAGCCTCGGCACTACCTTGCTTATAAGGCAGCGGTCTCCCGACCAGGCGGCTCACATCCAAGCGGGCAATCTCTTCAGCAAGGTTGGTCTTGCGCACCAGCGCAGGTGAAAGTACCGGGAAAGCAATATCAAACTCGGATTTCTGGGGAACGGGCTGTATGGCCAGAATCTCGAGTTTGTCCTTGCCAAGCTCGAAGGTCTCTAGCTTGAGCTCCTCGAGCCTCTCTAAATCTTCCACAAACTCTAGGAAAGCCTTGTTGCCAATAATGTCCACCCGCTCGGTGAACCCGCTGCTCAGGTCGCGGAACATCAGCCGCAAGCCGCGCCCGATGGCCTGCTCGGGTAGGATGTTGGCCTTGGCGGTGTAGGGGCGCAGGCCCACCACCACCGTCACGTTCTGCACATCCCAGCCCTCGCGCAGCATCAGTACCGAGACCACCGCGTTGATGGGGCTGGTATTGTCGTCTATCTCGCGGCTGGCCTTGCGGGCCAGGTCTAGGTCTTTCTCCACAATCGAACCGGCCTGATCGCCGCGCTCTTTGGTGTGGATGACCAGGGTCTGCTCGCCTGCGAACTCGCTGGGGTACTTCCTGCGCAGCCAGTCGCCCACCTCGTCGGCCTCGGCGGTGGAGTTCATCATCACAAACAAGATGGGCTTCTTGCCAAAGGGCTCGAGCTGGGCGCGGTACTCCCGCCAGCGCTCCACAGCCGCCACCAAGTAGGCCTGGTAGCGGGTAGCGGTGTCGTCGGAGCGGGCCTCCTGGGCCTGGGTGATGCCCTTGACGGGGCGCTTGACGATGCCATCCTGAATAGCTTGCCTGAGGGGATAGTCACTGATAATCCAAGGGAACAGCGAGCCGGTCTTGCTGAAGCGCGGAGTGGCCGAGAAGTCGAGCTGGCCCCACAAAGGCTGTTGTGCGTGCAAGACACGGATTACCTGGTTCCAGGCAGAGTCTTCGTCCCAGGTGTGGTGGGCCTCGTCGTTGAGCACCATAACCGGCCCGCCAACCTCCAGGATGCGCTCGGCAAAGGCAGGGGGCTCGGTGAGCTTGGCCGGGGGTGCCGAGCCTAGCAGGGCCTCGAGCGGGTTCTGCTCCCTTTCCCCATTTTCCCTTGGGTACAACTGCTGCACGTTGGTCAGGAACAAGTTGAAGGGCTGGGCCGGCCTTTGCCCATCGTCACGCATGACGAAGTTAGATTCCAGCCGCACATCCCAGAACAACTGTAGCGGTTTGGGCACCAGGGGGTCGTTCAGGAAAATACGCCCGTCCCTAAAATCGGTAAAGAGCCGCTCCAGCACGATGATGTTGGGGGCCACCACCAAAAAGGTCTTGGCGTAGTGCTGAGCCACCTCGGGGGCTTCGCGCATGGCGTTTAGATACTGCCAGACCACCGCCAGGCTCATCACCTTGGTTTTGCCCGAGCCGGTGGCCATCTTGATGGCATAGCGGGCGAAGTCGTCGTATTTGGGCAGGGTGATGCTGCCGAGCAGGGCCTTGGAGGCGAACTGCTCGAGCAAATCCTTGCGCCGACGCACCCTCGCCACTTCCCACACATAAATCAGCGTCTCGATGGCCTCTTGCTGGGCGGTGTGGTAGCGGAAGAGGCGCCCATTCTTCAGGCGGTGCCCATCGGGGTGGAACCAGTGGCCCAGGAGAATGCGGGTGGTTTCGGTAATGCCAGGATAGCCAGCGGCTTTCCATTCTGCGACAGCTTGGCGCAACGCTGGCACGCACGCCGCTGTGCGGAGGTGTTCGCTGATATCCAGCAACTCGGCATCCTGTTTTTTCTTGCGCGGCATGAGTAAAGCTTAATTCATCACCTCTCCTTGGAGTGGTTATACTATTTGCTAAAGTTTTTGGTCTTAAGTTTTAGCAAGCCCTTTGCGAATGTAAGCGGCCTTTAGTAAGGAGAGCAGTGAACACGTCAAATCCGAGGCTTGGAAGGTATGAGACCCGAACCGTGGCTGGAGAATCGGTTGCGGCGTATGTGCCACCGCCGCTGCCCCCGAACCCTCCTATACTCATGACACCAAAGTTGCAAACGCTGCTCGAGCGGGCTACGGTGGCGTTGGGCAGGCTGGACGGCTTATCCGCGCTTTTACCGGATGTGTCTTTGTTCATCTACATGTACGTGCGAAAAGAGGCGTTGCTCTCGAGCCAGATCGAGGGAACCCAGTCTTCGCTGAGCGACCTGTTGCTCTTTGAAAGCAACCAAGCCCCAGGCGTACCCCTCAACGACGTTCAGGAGGTCTCCCGCTACGTGGCGGCGATGAACTACGGCCTCGAGCGACTCAAGGCAGATTTTCCCCTGTCTCTCAGGTTAATCCGTGAGATTCACGCAGTGCTGATGGAAAACGCCAGGGGAGGGGAAAAGTCACCAGGTGAGTTCCGCCGGTCGCAAAACTGGCTGGGGGGCACAAGGCCGGGCAACGCGGTTTTTGTCCCCCCTCCCCACGAGTTGGTCTTGCCCTTAATGGCCGACTTAGAAAAATTCCTCTTCGACCCCCAAACCCCCACCCTGGTCAAGGCCGCGCTTGCCCACGTCCAGTTCGAAACCATCCACCCGTTCTTGGACGGAAACGGGCGCACCGGGCGTCTGCTCATCACCTTTTTGTTATGCGCGGACGGACTGCTGAGCGAGCCCACGCTCTACCTAAGTCTGTACTTCAAAACCCACCGCGACCAGTATTACGACCTCCTCCAGCGGGTACGTACCGAAGGGGTGTGGGAGGCCTGGCTCGAGTTCTTTTTGGAGGGCGTGTTGGAAACCGCCACCAACGCGGTCAACGCCACCAAAACCATCCTGGAGCAATTCGAGCAGGATCGCCGAAAAATAGAGGGCTTGGGCAGAGCGGCCTCGAGCGCGTTGCGGATCCACCAATACCTCGAGCGCCACCCCTTTGTGAGCATCGGCCCCACCGCCGAAGCCCTGGGCCTGTCGCTGCCCACCATCACCAAGGCCTTCGGGCAGCTCGAGCGGTTGGGCATTCTACTCGAGACCACCGGGCGGCAGCGGGGGCGTGGGTGGGTCTACCAGAAGTACGTTCAGTTACTCGCCCAGGGCACAGAGCCCCTACCCCGATAGCGTGGCTAATTAAAGTTTAGGCTCATAACTTTTAATAAGCACACGGCCAATGCAAGTATCCTTTAGTTACTTCACCGCCACCTGTATCGCCTTGGTGGTGTCATTGCCCAGCAGGTCAATCACCTTGACCAGCACAGTATAGGTTCCCGGCTGCTCGTAGGTGTGTTCGGCCTTTAGCTCCAACTTGGGGTTTTTCTTGCTCCGGTAGGCCTGCCACTCGTTGTGGAAGGTGTCGTCGCGGTAGTTCCAGTCCACC
>JBBIUP010000210.1:0-4310 GCA_037440185.1 Meiothermus sp.
TAAAATTAGCAAAGCGTTCGTTATTTTTGCGTTACGTTTGAGTCATTTCCTGGGCGCTTTCTTCAAGGCCCACGCCACATAGCGGTTTTGCAGGAGTTGCTCGGAGAGATGGGTGGGTAATTGTTGCGCCAGATCGCGCAATAGTTTCTGGGTCTCACGCAAGTAGGCATTACCCTGCTTGTCGCCCATGGCCCGCGCCCTGGCATAGAGCACCAGCGGCAGGTCGTAGATGCCCAGTGCCCACGGTGCCCGCAGTTCGTAGGACTCTTCGGCAGCTAGCTGTGCGCCCTTGCGATTGCCAGACCGCAGGCGGGCAAGGGCTAAGGCTGCCAGCGAGCGGGCAGTGTGACGGTATTCTTTGCGGTCACGCCATAGTTCCACCGATTCTTCCAGTGTCGTCTGGCTGCGCTCCAGATCGCCGAGCTCGAGCAGGGTAAAACCCAGATTGAACAACACATGGCCCAGGCGGGCCCGCTCGCCCATCTCGCGCAGATCGCGCAGGGCGGCCTCGAGTTCGTGTCTGGCTTCCTCCAGGCGGCCCGACACCATCAAGGCATTACCATATTCTGAGCGGAGCAGCGCCAGATCGCGCCAGGCACCTACTTCAGCAGCCTCGACCATTGCACGCTGGGCGGTGGCCTCGAGTTCGGGTTCCAAACCCAACACCGCCGCATTGAGTAACAATCCCTGGAGCGCGTCCCAAACCGCCCACCAGTCGCCGCGTTCGCGGGCTTCCAGGTAGAGCAGGTCGGCCACCTGCGTGCTGGCAGCATAGTCGCCTTTGACCCAGTCCACCATCAGCTTATCGGCTCTTAACCGGCGGAGCAGGAGGTCGTCCTTGAGTTGGGCCGCCTGCTTGAGGGCTTGCGCGTAGACCTGTTGGTGTAGCTGCAGCTCACCTAAGCGGAACCAGTAGCCCGAAAGGTTGCGCAAGGCCAGAGCTTCCATGGCCTGATCACCGATATCGTGGAAAGCCCGAATAGAGGCCAGCAGGGGCTCGAGCTGTGTATCGGGATCGCCCCCTCGATACTCGAACCAGGCCAGTTTGAAAAGGGCATGACCCCGCTGCCAGGGTGTCTGGGCCAGTCGCATGGCCCCCCGTGCTGCTTCGATACCCTCGGCCACCCGGCCCGATGCCAGGGCTGCATCAGCATTGAGCAAAAACAAGCGAAAGCGCTCGTGATCGCCCAAATTGTCGGCCAGGCGGGTCATTTCCAGGCGCTCGGGAATCTGCAACTGTCCCAGCGAAACGCGGGTCTCGGCCGCTTCGATGAGCATGCGAAAGCGCTCTGGATCGGGTTCCATAGGTGGGCAGAGCACCTGGGCGCGGTGATAGTGTTCCAGGGCTTGCCGCGCCAAGGCCCCGCGGCGCAGGCTGCGCCCGGCCATCAGGTGGGCTACATAGGCTTCTGCCCGTTGCCCTGCTGCTTCCAGGTGAGCGGCAAGCTGGGGCAACGGGCCACCCACCTCGCGCAAGGCATTGGCGATACGCCCGTGTAGCCAGCGGCGGCGGGATTCGCCCATCTCGGCCAGTACAGCTTGTCGCACCAGTTCGTGGCGCAGGGTATAGCCGGTTGGGTCGAACCGCAAGAAACCACTCTGGGTCAGGCTTTCCAGGGCTTCGATGGGGGCCTCGAGGTGACGCAGCAACCCGGCGGCCAGTTCGGGCAACAAAGGGAAATCGGCCAGGGCCAGGGCTTGCAGAATGGGGATGGCTCCTTCGCCCAGCCGTTGCAGCCGTTCCATCAGGGCATCGCGCACGCTGGGCGGAAGGGGCAGTTCGCGGTAGTCGGTGGTGAAGGTGTCGAAGGGGGTATGCCAGGCTCCGGCTTCGGCCCGCAACAGACCCTGGTCGAAGAGGTAGCGCAGAATCTCGAGGACATAAAACACATTGCCCTCAGTGGCCTGAAACAAGCGCTCGGCAAAACGTTCGCCGCCTTCGCGTTGGCCCGACAGTTGGCGCAGCAACTGCACCAGCGCAGCCTGATCCATGGGCTGAAGCAGGCGCTGGAAAAGGCGGTTATCACTGGCGATTTCTTGCAGGATCAGCCGCACCGGCTGGCTTTGTTGCAAGGCATCGGGCCGGGCGGTGCCCAGCAGGAAAAAACCCAGGCTGCTAGAGCGGCGTACCAGATAGGGCAAGAACTCGAGGCTGGCCCAGTCCAGCCAGTGCAAATCGTCCCAGAGTACCACCCCGCCGGGACGGACAATGGTTTGCAGTGCCCGGCAAAGGGCCTCAAAGAAGCGGGCTTTGTGGGGATTGCTGGGCGGAAGGCCCAGTTCGGGCAGCAGTTGGGCCAGTTCCTCACGCCAGGTGGGCTCGAGGTTGGCGAGTTTCTGCTCCTCGAGGGCTTGGCGCAGGGCTTCCAACAGACCACTAAAGCCGATCCCCTGCCCACTCTCTCGCTGGCGTATACGCAGGGTCTCGGAGGGGCCAGCCCCCACCTGGCGCTTGGCATACTCGAGGGCCAGGCGGCTTTTGCCCACACCAGGTTGGGCCAGCAAGAGCAACAAACCATGCCCCCAGTGCACCTCGAGCCAGGCCCAGTCCTCGCTGCGTCCGACCAGGGGAGGTTCGCTCAATAGTTGGGTCATGCTTTGTGGCTGGGCGGGTAGGGGCTGCCCTTCGCGCAGTTGCTCGAAAAATGCCTGTATCTGCAGGCTGGGTTCCAGACCCAGTTGATCCCTCAGTAATTTCCTGTACTGCTCAAACTGCCGCAGTGCAGCCGAGCGATCGCCCATTTGCAGGTACAAGCGCATGACCGCTTGTTGTTCGGTTTCCTGCAGGGGGTCTTCGGCGAGCAGCCGGAGATAGACCTTGAGCGCCTCAGCAAAATTGCCAGTGGCTTCCTGGCTACGCGCCAGCCCCAACATAGCTTCACGGTAGAGGCGATCCCATCGCTCACGCTCAGGAATCAGCCAATCCCAATAGCTCTCCGAAGCCTTGGGATCTAAACCCGCCAGAAATCCACCCCGCCACAATGCCAGTGCTTCCGACCAGGCTCCCCTGGCCATCTGGGTCAAAAAAGCCTCGAGGTCGGTCTGTACCGACCCCAGTCCAATGTGTTGTGGGCTTTGCTCAAAAACCCCTTCCCAGGCAGTATTCTTCAAGCGGAACAGTTCCTGGCGAAGGTTACGGCGCACCGCTTCTTCCTCGCCCTCCCACAACAGGTCGGCCAAACGCCCGCGCTCGACAGCGTTGCCGACCACGGCCAGATAAGCCGCCATCGCCACTGCTTTGCGGGGCAAACTTGAAATTAGTTTACCCTCTTGCAAAAGCTGTGGTGGGCCGAGCAAACTGAGATAAAGGGCCACCCCCATTCCTCCCCTAAATCACACCCCAAGACACCACTGGGTTGCCAAGGTGCGTCTGGGCGCTGGTTGAGACAAATCCCGTGACGTTGGCAAGTCCACTCGAGAAACCCAAACTCGGCAGCACATTGGCTAGCAGCATCAATTCCCCATCCAGTCTAGTCCTCCTGGCCCATCAGAGCTGGGTCATCTGAGTGACGGCGGTGCGCCAATTGCTGCTACGGGCCAAGCTGGTGCCGATCAGTACCGCGTCGAAAAGCCCTTCCAATGGGGTCAGTTGGGCGGGATCATGATAGCCAGACTCGGCCACCAACAGCCCAGCAAACCCGGCCTTTCGAGCCCACTGGCCCAGCCGGGGGGCTGTTGAGCGGTCAATGCTCAGATCGGCCAGGTTTCGGTTGTTGATACCTACTATAGAGGCTCCGGCTGCCAGCGCGATCTCGAGTTCGGCCTCGCTGTGCACCTCCACCAGCGCGTCCAGAGCCTGTTGTTGGGCTACCCTGAGATACGTCCCGGTCAGGCTGCCCAGCACCGCTACAATAAGCAACACCGCCGAAGCCCCCAGGGCCCGGGCCTGGGCTATCTGTACGGGGTGTACGGTAAAGTCTTTGCGCAGAATGGGCAGGTCCACCACCTGACGGACATCCAATAAATCCTGGTCGGAACCGGCAAAATAATGTGGTTCGGTCAACACGCTGATCGCCCGGGCTCCGCCGGTGGCATAAGCCTGGGCAACGGTGGCGGCCTCGAGCTCTACGGCAATTTCGCCCTGCGATGGGCTTTTGCGCTTGACTTCGGCAATCAGCGATAAGCCTGGCAGCTGCAAAGCCTGGCTAAACGAGGGAACGACCGCCGCCGAGAGGGGGAACTCGAGCCCCTCGAGCGCAACCACCTCGCTATAGCGCCGTCTAGATATCTCTCCCAATATGCCCGGCACTCTCGATAGCTCAGGAACCATATCGCCTATGCTACCCCTTGTCTTGGCAGTCCCGCATGAC
>JBBIUP010000211.1:0-4309 GCA_037440185.1 Meiothermus sp.
GTCTTGATGGTGCCGGACAAGACCGCCCCGGTGATCCACTTTAATCTGATGTTTGATGTGGGTGGGGTAGACGAAGCGCCTGGTCTGGGGGGCATTGCCCACATGGTCGAGCACATGGCCTTCAAGGGTACGCCCACCATCGGAAGCCTGGACTGGCCCAGGGAAAAAGCCGCGCTCGAGGCCACTGACAAAGCCCGCGCCGATCTGGATCGCGCCATTGCCAACCGGGCTTCGCAGGAGGAAATCCAGCGCTTCACTACAGCCTTCAACCAAGCCCGTGAAGAGGCTAAAAAACTGGCTTTGCCAAACGCAATTGACCAGCTCTTTACCAACAATGGCGAGCAGGGTCTCAACGCCTCGACGGGGTACGACCGTACCGACTACCGGGTTTCGCTACCCTCCAACCGCCTCGAGCTCTACCTGCGGGTCTATGCTGATGTAATGCTCAACGCGGTTTTCCGTAGCTTCTACGAGGAGGCCGACGTGGTGCTGGAGGAGCGTCGTCAGCGCAGCGAAAACGACCCCAACGGTGCCTTGAGCGAAGCATTTCTGCGAGCTGCTTTCCAGGTACATCCCTACGGCCGCCCTCTGATTGGCAGCCGCGAGGAAATCCAGGGCTACCGGGTGCCGAGGGCGCTGGAGTTCTGGAAAGCCAACTACCACCCCAACCGGGCAGTGCTGGTGATGGTGGGCGATCTGGAGCCCGAGCGCGACATTCAGATGGTGCGCAAATACATGGGCGCGATTCCGCGAGGCCCCGCTCGGCCTGCCGATGCCTTCCAGGCCGAACCCCCCCAGACCACCGAACGGCGCGTAAGTATTGAGTACAGCGCCCAGCCCAGCCTGCTGATGGGCTTTCACAAACCCACCTACCCCAACCGCGAGGCCTACGTGATGGATATGATTGATTCCATCCTTACCGAGGGCCGTACCAGTCGTCTGTTCCGCCGCCTGGTACTCACCGAACAGGCTGCGCTCAACGTCGGTTCAGGCTCATCCTCGCCGGGCTTCCGCTACCCCAACATGTTTACCATCTCGGCCCAGCCCCGCGCCCCGCGCACCACCCAGGACCTGGAACGCATCATCTACGAGGAATTGGAACGCCTCAAAAACGAGCCGGTCACAGCCCAGGAGTTGCAACGGGTGCGCAACCAGACCCGCGCGGCCTACCTGCGGGTTCTACAAGGTGGGCCTGGCCTGGCCCAGACCCTGGCTTTCTACGAGTTGTTCTTTGGCGGCTACCAGCGCATCTTTGAAGAAGAAGCCATCTACAACGCCATCACTGCCGAGGAAATTCAGCAAGCGGCCCGCAAGTACTTTACCCCACAAAACCGCACCGTCGCCACCCTGGTTACGAGAGGAGCCAGCCGATGAAAGCTCTGGGAATGATGTTCGTGGGTCTTCTGGTCTCTGTTGGCCTGGCCCAGGGAGGCGTACCTGCCGACTGGCCCGACCCCTTCAAGCTGCAATTCCAGCGCCTGCAACCCACCGCTATCCAGCCTACTCGAGTGCAGCTTTCCAACGGCGTGACGGTCTTGCTCATTGAAGACCGCACCCTTCCCTTCGTGACGGGGCGCATTTACCTGCGGGCTGGTTCGATCTATGAACCCGCCGACAAAGTGGGCATGGGTGGGATTTTCTCCAGCGTGATGCGCACCGGTGGGGCCGGCAACCGCAGTGCTGACCAGATTGATGAGACCTTAGAAACCCTGGCCGCTACGGTCAGCGTCAACACCGACAACCTCTTCACCTCGGTAGCGTTCAACACCCTGACCGAGAACCTGGATCAGGTGCTCTCCATCTGGGCCGATGTGTTGATCCGTCCCAGTTTTGCTCAGCAGCGGCTGGATTTGGAAAAGGGGCGGGCCCTGGAGGGCATCCGTCGTCGCAACGACCAGCCCACCCAGATTGCGGTGCGCGAATTCCTGCGCCGTATCAACGAAGGGCACCCCTCGGGGCTGGTCAGCAGTGCTGCCTCAATCCAGTCCATCACCCGCGACGACCTGGTGGCTTTTCACCAGCGCTTCTTTAAGCCCAATGTGGCGGTGATGGCGATTACCGGCGACTTCAACACCCAGGAAATGACCGCCAAGCTAGAACGGGCTTTACAGGGCTGGCAGCGCGGAGAAGTAGCCCTGCCTACCTTTACCCCGCCCCGCCCCAGACCCAGTATCTACTTCGTGCAAAAAGAGACCAACCAAAGCGTCATCTACATGGGTAACCCCACCGTTACTGCCTTTGCGGGCGGCTATAGCGAGCTCGATCTGGTAAGCCGGGTGCTGGGGGATGGCTTCAACAGCCGTCTGTTTGTGGAGGTGCGTACCAAGCGTGGCCTGGCCTATGCCACCGGTGGGGCCCAGACCCAGGGCTTTGGCTGGCCGGGCTTCATTTACGGAGTCTCAATCTCGAGGGTTGATAAAACCGCCGAGGTTATCGAGATCATGCTTCAACAGTTCCGCGACCTGCAAAGCCGTCCAGTGTCGCAGGGGGAACTCGAGCTCTTCCGCAACAACATCCTCAATGCCGAGGTCTTCCGCTTTACCTCCAAACAAGCTGTTGCGGAGCGAATCGCCCGTACGCAGTTGCTGGGTCTGCCTGCCGACTACTACGAGCAATACGTACGCCAAATTCAAGCCGCTACCCCTGCCAACCTGCAACAAGCCATGCAGCAGTACGTGCGTCCCGATCAGTTTGTGATTGTGGTGGTGGGCGACCAGCGCCAGTTTGACAAGCCGCTCTCGAGCCTGGGCAACGTGGTGGAGGTGCCGCTCGAGTAAGCCCCCAAAGCCAACCCCACACGAATGCTGCGTCTTTGACCCTCCACCCTGCCTCCCGTTGCAGAGCGCTACCCACAAGGGAGGAGTCCTTAAAGGTGGGGAGGATATTACAGCGTTGCCAGAGTGTTGAATGGATTGGTCTGGGTATCCCTTCTACATCGGCTATTGATAGCGTATTATCAGAAGTATGACCGCACCAGCGGTACAACTCGACAACTTCGGGGTGCGATTCGGCGAGTTCCAGGCGCTCGAGCGGGTGACATTGGAGGTTCCGCAAGGCGCCTTTGTTGCTATCCTGGGGCCGAATGGCGCGGGGAAGAGTACCTTGCTCAAGGCTTTGCTGGGTATTGCCAGTGGGACACTACGCGATGCACCTACCAGTGTTTCGGGCTCGGTTAAGGTTTTTGGTGACAGGCCCCAGCATGTGAAGGCTGGGTGGGTGGGCTATGTGCCGCAGGTCAAGAGTTTTGACCGCAGTTTCCCGGCCCTGGCCTTAGAAGTGGTGGTCTCGGGCTTGCGCCGTAGTTGGCCTTTTATCGTTACCCGGCAGGAGCGCAAGAAGGCCGAGGCCATGTTGGAACAAGTAGGTGCGCGGCAACTTGCCAGCCGTCGGCTGGGGCGGCTCTCGGGCGGCGAGTTGCAGCGGGTCTACCTGGCCCGCAGCCTGATTCGAGAACCTAAATTGCTGCTGCTGGATGAACCCGCAACGGGGGTAGACGCAGTGGGGGAGGCCGACCTGTACCGGCACCTCGAGACCTACCAGCGCCAGTCTGATGCAACGGTCATGATGATCACCCACGACTGGGAAGCGGCCCAGCATCACGCCTCGGCAGTGCTGCTCATCAACCGAAGGGTTATTGGATATGGTCTGCCCGCCGATGTGATGTGCCATGAGTGTCTGGCCCAGGCATTTGGACACGTCGGACACAGCCACGGTTTGGTGATGGGGGGGCGCTAGTGCTGGAAGCCCTGCAACTCCCTTTCATCCAGCGGGCACTGATCGCGGGTCTGCTGGTCGGGGGTTTGGCCAGCTATCTGGGGGTGCTGGTGGTACAGCGCCGCCTTTCGTTTCTCGGCGACGGGTTGGCCCACGCGGCCTTCGCCGGGGTCGCCCTTGGGCTACTACTACACGAGGAGCCGCTCTGGGTCGCTATCCCGTTCGCGGTAGGGGTCTCGCTGGCTATCACCTGGGTACGTGAGCGCAGCAACTTGGGCGACGATACCGCCATCGGCATCTTCTTCGCGGTCTCGGTGGCGCTGGGGGTGCTGTTTATGTCCATGCGTCAGGGATTCGCGCCCGATGCGGTGGCCTATTTGTTCGGTTCCATCCTGACCGTTACCCAGACCGATCTGTGGGTGATGGGTCTCATCGCTCTGGGTGTGGCCTTACTGGCTCCAATGTGGCGTTACTGGGCCTATGCCACCTTCGACCGCGAACTGGCCCTGGCTGACCGCCAGCCTGTGATGCTACACGACTACCTGCTTTCGGCCCTGATTGCCCTAGTGGTGGTGGCCTCGGTCAAGGTGGTGGG
>JBBIUP010000212.1:0-4254 GCA_037440185.1 Meiothermus sp.
TGCAGGCCCTCAGTGTGGTCAGCTTGCTGGCCATCGTGGCTCTGGTCACCGGTATCATCACCATTCAGGGCAACCCCTTCGCACCCCCACGGAATTAGCAACATGCGCGTGGCGGTCTTGTCAGATATACATGGCAATCTCGCGGCGCTCGAGGCTGTCCTGGCCGACTTAAGGCAGGTTGGGGCCCATCTGGTCATCGTCAACGGCGATATCGTAAACCGGGGGCCTTCCAATCGCGAGGTGCTGGAGCATTTGCTCAACCTTTCCACCTCTAAAGGGGGGCGGGCCCTGGTTCCCGGGGGCTTCTGGTTTACCCTGGGCAACCACGATGACCTGCTGGTCAAGTGGGCCCAGCACGACCCTTCCCTGGGTGACCTCTACAACGACCCTCTGTTCGAGCCCACCGCCTGGTCGGTGGCGCAGTTATCCCAATCCCACCTGGACTGGCTGGGTAACCTACCCTTTCAGGTCGTGATTGAACATGCGCCTCTGCGAACCTCTGGCCTGGATAAGGCCGCGGGTGTTGGCGAAAGCGTCCTGGTGCGGGCCACGCACGGTTCACCCCGCCACTACCGGGAAGGCTACGACGAACACCAGACCCTCGGCACCCTCACCGAGATTAGCGAAGACTACCCGGCACGGCTTTTGGTGGGCTCGCACACCCACCGCCCTTTTATGTACCAGCTAGGGGAGGCCCTGGTGCTTAACAGCGGGGCGGTGGGCGCCCCTTTCAACGGTGACGTGCGAGCCCAATACGTGGTGGTCGAAATCGGCGAGAACCACGTTCAGGTGGATTTCCGCCAGATTCCCTACAACCTACAGGCTGCCCTGCGGGCATATTACGATTCGGGTCTGATGGAAGAGGGGGGCCTCGGAGCCGATATTTTCTACCAAGAGACCCGCACGGCCCGCTCGATGCTGATGCATTTCTGGCACTGGGCCGAGTCCCAGGGGCGGCCCCGCGATTGGGACTCCTGGCGGCTGTATCGGGCGGCTCATTCGGAGCGCTTTTTAACGCATAGCCTGCTGTAAGCTACCCATATGAGCCTCTCTCCCGAACGCATCCGTGAGTTTGTGCTGGCCGGACACGGCGACCTACAAAAAGTCCAGGCCCTGCTTGAAGAAACGCCCGAGTTGCTCAATCTGGCGCACGAATGGCGGCCTGGCGATACCGAGACGGCCATCCAGGCGGCGGCCCATGTGGGCCACCGGGAGATTGCGTTGTATCTGCTGGCCAAAAGTGCCCCGTTGGAAATCTCCACGGCGGCCATGCTGGGGCAGGTAGAAACCGTCCGGGATATGTTGCAGCGCGAGCCTGCGTTGGCCCAGCACAAAAGTGCCCACGGGATTCCGTTGCTGCCGCATGCGGCCCTCTCGAGCCAGGTGGAGATGCTGGAATTGGTGTTTGCCAGTGGCGCAGACCAGGGAAGCAGCATGGCACTGGGGCTGGCGGTGGGGCGGGGCTATAGCGATGCAGTGCGTTGGCTGCTGGAAAACGCCAACCCCGACCTGAGCTGGCAGAACTTCCAGGGTAAAAACCCACTACAACTCGCTACCGAAGGGGGGCACACCACCCTTGCCGACCTGTTGCGTCAACATGGAGCCTAGCCATGGAAAACCTGCACGACTTTCTGGTCTCAGCCCGCACGGTAGCGGTGCTGGGGGCCCACCCCAACCCCAACAAAGCCGCTTTCTATCTACCCGACTACCTGGGGCGTAAAGGCTACCGGTTGTTTCCGGTGAATCCGGTCTATGCCGGACAAGAGCTCTGGGGCCAGACCGTAGTCAGTAAGCTGACCGATCTAGATGAGCCCATAGATATTGTGGACGTGTTTCGCCGCAGCGAGGCCCTGCCCGACCATCTGGAAGAGATTCTGGCCGCCAGGCCCAAACTGGTCTGGCTGCAATCGGGCATTCTCAACGACGAGTTCGCCGAAACCCTTCGGCAGGCCGGGATTCAGGTGGTGCAGGATCGGTGCTTGATGGTGGTACATCGGCAACTCGTAGGCTAAAGACCCACATGGTGAGCCGCGAACAAAAATACAGTTGACTTTTAACTCTTGCCACTCGACTTTTCCGCCCATGCCCAGCAATCTACACAACACCCTGCTGACCTGGTATCAACTCCACAAGCGCAAGCTGCCGTGGCGGGGTGAGCCAGACCCCTACAAGATTCTGCTGTCGGAGGTGTTGCTGCAACAGACCCGGGTCGAGCAGGCTATTCCCTATTACCAGCGTTTTCTACAGCAATTCCCTACCCTCAAAGACCTGGCCAGGGCCGATCAGGAAGCCGTGCTCAAAGCCTGGCAGGGTTGTGGCTACTATGCCAGGGCACGCAACCTGCACAAGCTGGCCCAAAGGGTTGTCTCCCTCAGCAAGCACCTCCCCAAATCGTCAGGTGAATTGCGGGCCTTGCCCGGCATCGGCCCCTACACCGCTGCAGCTGTAGCTTCTATTGCTTTTGGCGAGCCAGTAGCGGCGGTGGATGGCAACGTACGGCGGGTGTTGTCGCGCTTTTATGCCTGGGAAAATCCGACCCCCCAGCAAGTGCAGGAAGCTGCCGATACCCTGATGGCCGAGCTGGTGTATTGGGGCGGGGATGTAAACACACCCGATGGCTCCCTGCCCGGCGACTGGAACCAGGCCCTGATGGAGCTGGGTGCTACGATTTGCACGCCCCAAAATCCAGGCTGCGGGGGCTGCCCAGTGGCTCCATTTTGTCAGGGGAAAAACCACCCCGAGCGCTATCCCACCGCCAAAGTGCGCAAACAAAAAAGCCTCGAGGTGGTGGCGCTGGTTTTGCAGGGGCCCTCTGGAATCCACCTGGAACTGCGCCAGGGCCGCGTTTTGGGTGGGCTGTGGGGCGTCCCGATGGAGGAGGGACAGGGAGCCTTAGAGCGCTTGCTGGCCCGCTTCAGACTGGATTCTGCCGAGCCGGTGGGCACCGTGCGCCACGACTTCACCCATCGCAAGCTCTACATCCGGGTCTATAAAGCCCGCTGGGAGGCCAGAGAAAACCCCGAGTACCGCCCTTTATCGCGGCTGGATCGCAAGATACTGGAGCTGATCAACTCCCACCAAACGCCTCTTTGGTAGGGCTATGCGCCTGGCCCAGGGCTTCTGCCATACGCAACCCCTCTTGGGCCATCTGGGCATAGGTACCTTGTCCCAGTACGCACAAGCCCAGTCCATACAGCCCTTCCAAGCGGTGTAACCGGAAGGACGCCGAATCCCACTCTCCATCGGCAAAAACCTTGTACTCGACGCAATAACCCGGTGTTCCATCTCGCTCGGCCACCTCAGCCTGTTGGGAGGTGAAAACAAAACCAAGCTGCTGCAAGTGCTGGTACAAGTCAGGATAAGCCACTTCCGACAGCCGTCCGGCTTCTTCAGCCACCTTACCGATATAAAGCCTGGGCAAGAGAAAGCTCCCCACCGCCAGTACCACCTTTCCGGCAGTTTTACGCGGCCCCTCCCAACTTTCGATACCCATCACGGTCTGTCCTTCCAGCAGCAAGCGGGTCACCGAGAGTTGCAGGAGGTGAATCTGAGGGTGGTTTTCCAGCTTGTACTTGGCCCGGCTGTGCAAGGCCCAGCCCCCCAGGCCGTCCTCCCCCACCTCGACCAGCAAAGAATCCCCAGGAAACGGGGCCCGTATGGGCGTGAAAGACAGGAATACCGAGTCCAGGCTGGTGGTAACCAGCCCCACCTTGACCCCCTTTTTAGCCAGTGCATAGGCTGCCTCGGAGCCGGCAAACCCTGCGCCCACCATCAGTACATCATAGTCCACGAGACATATCATAAGTGCCCCTACCTCTGCACATTCAGAGACTACCTTTGTTGGTCTAAGGGGTAGCGGGGTGTGGGCCTTGGCTTGACATTATTGATAATTGATTATCAAATACAGGATATGAAGCAGTGGTCTGGATTGCTTATTCTGTTAGGCCTGGCTTTGAGTCAGTCGGTTCATGTTGCGGCGACCACCACTGTGATTGCCGACCTGGTGCGCGAGGTGGGGGGCAACCGGGTGCGAGTGGTAACGGTGGTACCGATGGGTGCAGACCCGCACAGCTTCGAGCCACGTCCCTCCACGGTGCAAGCTATCAGCAGCTCGAGACTGCTCTTCGCCAACGGGATGAACCTCGAGGTCTTTCTGGGCCGCATCACCTCGCAACTCCCCAGAAGTGCTCAGATCGTTCGGCTGGCTGAGGGGCTATCCGACCCCATCTGCTACACCCAGGCCGACCGCGAAGC
>JBBIUP010000213.1:0-4240 GCA_037440185.1 Meiothermus sp.
AGCTTCTCGATTTTGTGCTGGCGTAGCAATTCCTCGGCCTCTTCCAGGATGGTGCCAGGCGGCGCGGTGATAAGGCGCCCCACTGGGGTCATGACCTCGGAAACCAGCCGACCCATGTCGCGCTCAAAGCGCAGGTCGCGGTTGGTGACGAGGCCCAGCAATTTACCGTAGAAATCCACCACTGGCAGCCCACCGATCTTGAACTCGCGCATCAGGCGCTCGGCATCTTCCAAGGTGGCGTTGGGGGCCAGGGTGACGGGGTCTTGAATCATTCCGGCCTCGCTGCGCTTGACCTTGCGCACCATGGCGGCCTGCTCGTCGGCACTCATGTTCTTGTGAATTACCCCCAGGCCACCTTCACGGGCCATCGCAATAGCCATCTCGGCCTCGGTCACGGTGTCCATCGCGGCAGAAAGGATGGGAATGTTCACCCATAATTTGCGGGTCAGGCGGGTGCGGGTATCCACATCGCGAGGCAAGACCTCCGAGTAGGCCGGTATGAGCAGCACATCGTCAAAGGTCAGTCCTTCTTGTTGGATTTTTTCTGTTCTGGAGCGGGGTTTGCTAGAGGCCTCGAGCATATTCCCAGCAGTATAGCAGCCCCGGATGAAACCAAAAATATACCCCCTCAGGAGCTACCTCGAGCCCACCGCTTCCTTCTTCGGGCTCTCGCCCAAGGCATTCTCACCGGTGAACTCGCGACCCAGGATCAGGGTGTGGATGTCGTGGGTGCCCTCATAGGTGTCTACGGTCTCGAGGTTCAGCATGTGGCGGATGGCGTGGTATTCCAGCGTAATCCCGCTGCCGCCCAGGATTTCGCGGGCAGCCCGCGCACCGTTCAGGGCAGCCCGCACGTTGTCGCGCTTGCCCAGGCTCACCTGCGCGGGCTTGAGGGTTCCGGCGTCCTTGAGCTGGGCCAAGCGCCAGGCCAGCAACAGACCCTTGGTGTGGTCGGCAGCCATACGAACGAGTTTCTCCTGCACCAGTTGGCGGCTGGCAATGGGAGCCCCAAAGGTGATGCGGCTCTTGGCAAAGTCCAGCGCCTCGGTATAAACCGCTTCCAAAGCCCCCAGCGCCCCCCAGGCAATGCCATAGCGGGCTTGCGTCAGGCAGGAGAGCGGCCCCTTGAGGCCCTTGACACCGGGGAGCATGGCGCTGGCCGGGACGCGCACGTCTTCCAGCACCAGCTCGCTCGTGACCGAGGCCCGCAAGGACGCTTTGTGCAGGATCTTGTTGGCCTTGAAGCCTTTGGTGTTGGTGGGCACCACAAAGCCGCGCACCACCCCCTCGTCGTCCTTGGCCCAGACCACCGCTACTTGAGCCAGGTTGCCGTTGGTGATCCACATCTTGGAACCGCTCAGCACGTAGTCACCGCCATCCCGGCGGGCGCGGGTCTTCATGTTGGCATCGGGGTCGCTTCCGCCGTCGGCTTCGGTGAGACCAAAGCAGCCCACATACTCGCCAGTGGCAAGCTTGGGCAGGTATTCGCGCTTGTGCTCCTCCGAGCCGAAGGCATAGATGGGGTACATCACCAGGCTGCTCTGCACACTGCAAAAGCTACGCAAGCCGGAGTCTATACGCTCCAACTCGTAGCCCACCACACCATAGGAGGCCGCACTGGCCCCCAGGCCGCCATATTCGGTGGGGATGGTGGTGCCCAGGAAGCCCATCTCGCCAAACTTTTTGATCAGGTGGGTGGGGAACTCGGCATTCTCCCACCACTCAGCAATATGCGGCAGGCATTCAGCTTCCAGAAACTTGCGGGCAGCCTTCTGGATTTCACGCTCTTCGGGGGTGAGCAGGTCGGCTACTTGGTAGAAGTCAAACATGGTGGAAACCTCGAGTCCTGATTGTACTTCAGGCTCTGGCCATAGACTGCTTTTTACCGAAGGTTCAATTACACGCAGGTTTCAAGGAAGGTACATCTGGCGCAGCTCGAGGATCTCCCGCCTGGCCTCGTTCACTTTGATGTAAAAGGGGGTGTACTTATTAAAAGACCAGCCGAAGTCCCTGCCCCCAAGGCCCTGGATGAGTTGCTGTGGGGTGGCCTGGAAGTACTCCCCTGCATTCTTGAGCAGTAGGATTTTGGTGTTGCGGGTAAAGCGGAAGGTACGAATCAGGGGGTTCTGGTTGGAAATCTCAATACCGGCTGGACAGTCGTCGCGGTTGCAATCCTTGACCTCGACATAGTCGAGCTTGACAGTCCAGACCCCCTGTACCTGCCGGAAATCGGTGATGAGGGCCTCGCGGTTTTGCATTTGGGCCATCCCCAGGCCAGCGAGCAGCAGCACAACGAACCAGACTATACGCATATTTTCACCTTTCGCCCATTCTGCGGTAGCCAAACCATAGCGCCAGCACAGCGGGAATCAGGGTAGTGGCTACCACAATTAACAACCACAAGGGGCCTTCTCCACTTCCCAGGTAGTTGGTCTGGCGCTGGGTAATGGCGAGGTACACCGGGCGGCTGGCCAACACCACCAAAAGCCCAGCGTGCAGCAGCGTGAGGCCCATATACAAAAAGCCGCCCATGCCGATGGGTACCTCGGCAGGGTTGGAGGCATCGAACTTGGGGAAGGCTGCCCCCAGACCCACGCCAATGGCTGCCGCCGTGAGGGCTGAAGCCAGTCCCAAAATCAGGGAGATCTGGGTGAGGTTGTCGTCCAGGCCGATCACCCTGGGCGAGTAGTAGCCCAGGGTCAAGCCCAGCGGCAGCAGGAAAAACAGGGCCAGCCCAAAGCGGGTCAGGAGCATGGTTCGCTTGGAGACCGGGCCGGTCTGCAGCATCCAGTAGCCCTGGCCCTCGAGGCTGTATAGCGGATAGGCCAGCCGCACGCCCACCCCGCCAACTACAAAGCCCTGGAAGGCCAGGTGCATGAAACCGGCCACCAGTTGAAATCGGGCATCGCCCAGGGGAATGTACTGCAAGCTGGTGGTATAAAGCAGCACCAGTACCCCTACCAGAATCAGTTGGGAAGCCTGGTTGGCATCGCGGAAGAACAGGCGCAGGTCGCGGGCCCACAGTGCCCAGGCGACGCTGGAAATCGTCCAGCGATCCAGCAGGCCGGGGCGCAGGATGCCGCGTTCGCGCACCGTGCCCTCCAAGGCCCGCACCCAGCCCTGCTGGTAGGCATAACCCGCCACCAGTCCGGCCACCAGCAGCAACCCTCCCGAAAGGGCCTGCAACAGCCAGAACTGGGGTTCTATATCCCCTCGAGTCAACCCCTTAAGGGCTTGCTGGGCCAGGGCCGAAGGCAGGAAGGGGGCGGTGGGGTCGCGGAAGGTCTGGAGGAAGCGGTCGAGTTCCTCGGGGTTGGCGAAATTGGTCTGGAGCAACACCTCGGGCCGCAAGGCCCGCAGCAAGAAAATAAGCAGCCCACCCAGCACCGCTCCCAGCGCTGCTGCCCATTCCCGCGCCCGACCCACCGGGGCAAAGCGTACCAGCGGCAGGGCCAGCCCCACCCCCAGCACTACCGGAAAGGCAAACAGGGCCAGCGCGAGCAGGATTGCGCCCAAAAAGAACATTGGCGGTGCGTTGTAGTGTGCGCCATAGGCGAACAATACGGGCAACACCAGCAGGGTGGGAATTAGCGCAGTGGTGGTGAATACTTCTCCCACCTTGAACAGGAAAACCCGGCTGGCTTTTTGGGGCAGGGCCAGGTGCATGGGCAGGTCTTCGGAGGTGTAGAGCACTGCCACCGCGTTGGGCAGGGCAGAGAGTACCACCGAGCTCGAGAGCACCAGCAACAAGCTGCCCAGAATGCGTTCGACCAGCACATCGCGGGTAAAGGCCGCTGCCAGGCGGTTCACGAAGGCATTGCTGCCAAACAATTCATTGGAGATAAAGTTTAGAAACCAACTTGTGCCCCACCAGGCCGCATACGCCAGTACACCCCCCAACAACAGCCCCAGCAGGGCTGAGGCGGGAGCCTGGCGAAAACCATTCCACAAAAGTTGTATCCGCAGGGTCAACATCCGCTCCCAGTGTAGTCCACCAGGACAGAACGATCGGTGCTTTTGCGCTGGTTATAGAAATCTTGGCAATGATTGAACCCTGTTACCACATCCTGTACAGCAGCGTTACCCCTCGCCATTATGCTGGTTTCGCCCCCGAAGCAAGTTGAGCAGAAAAGGGTGCGCCCCTGATAAAGCCTGCCGATAGGTCGGTTCGGCTCACCAACCATGAACCACCCCGCTTCGCGGCGAAGAAAGCGTCTCACCTCGGTGAGGCACGTCTGCT
>JBBIUP010000214.1:0-4199 GCA_037440185.1 Meiothermus sp.
CGATTTCTGTGAGAAGTCTATTCGCCGAATACTCGGATCAAGTAGCCCAGTTGGGCAGCAGTTCTTCCAGGCTTATTTCCTCGATACTCCAGCTCGAGTCCATCACCTCGTACTCGGCCTGGGCTGTGATAAAGTCGGCGGCTTCGCGCAATACCGTCTCGACCCAGACCCCGTCGTAGCCGATCAAACTAAAGCCCACTACCTCCCAGCCGTGGTCATCCTGTCCGGCCAGTCTGGCCGCCGAGACCGGAAAACGGGAGCGTAGGCGCTCGATGGTGGGCTTGACCAGGGCCCGTTTTTCCTTGAGGCTTTTTACCCAGGGCATTTCCAGTCGTGCGGTATAGATGCCCAGATAGGCTTTCATATCCTAGATTGTGCCACACACAAACTATTGCTGCGTCAACCGATAGATTTTGGGTTATCCCTTCACTTCATGGACAAGCTGGCAACGTTTCTGACGCAGTTCCTGCGAAAAGCCATTGACGATCATCTGCCTAACATCGTTTGAAGACCTACTATTTACACAGCTACGGATTTAACTTGATGCGTTCCGGGAAGCAGTAAATATTGAATGAGCCGCGTAAAAAGCCAATAAGGGTAAGGTTGAATTCCCTGGCCAGATCCACTGCCAGGCTGCTGGGGGCCGAAATAGCTGCCAGAGCCGGGATGCCAGCTGCCAGGGTTTTCTGGGCGAGCTCATAGCTGGCCCGCCCACTCACCAAAACCAGGCATTGCGAAAGCGGGAGCCGATTTTCCAGCAGCGCCCAGCCTACCAGCTTGTCCAGCGCATTGTGGCGGCCCACATCCTCACGCAGTGCGAGCAGATTCCCACTCCCATCAAAAAGTGCTGCTGCATGCAACCCGCCGGTCTGCTTGAATAACTCTTGCTTAACACGTAACTTTTCGGGCAGTTGGGCCACCGTCTCGGCGGGAATTTGGAAATCTGAATCCAGCCTGGCGTACCGCAACCGCAAATTGTCCAGCCCCGATTTTCCGCACACCCCGCAGGCCGAGGTGGTGTAGAAGTGCCGCTCGAGTGGGGCTAGGTCTGGTAGCGTGTCCGACTTTAGCTCGACGTTGACAATGTTGTACTGCTGGGGCTCACCCGCATCAGTACAGTAGGCGATCCGCTGGATTTCATCCCGGTTTCCGATCACCCCCTCGGCAAATAAAAACCCCGCGGCCAGCTCAAAATCACTCCCCGGTGTCCGCATCGTGACCGCCAGGGTGTGCCTGACCTTCCGCTTCTCGCTACCCACCACCAGTCGAATCTCCAACGGCTCCTCGGTTATAAGCAGGTCAGACTTGGCGAAAGCCTGCCCGCCCTCAATCCGAAGCAACCCGGTTCGAGTCCTGGCTTTGGAGCGGTTCTTGGGTGTGGATATAGACATATACCTCTTTGTAGGCCGGGATTTTAGCCCTTTTTGAACGTTGTCCAGGGTTAATCAGGACGTTGCCCTCCGGCCAGTGAACTTGCAGGCTGCCGGGTCGGAGGTTGGCCACGAACACCTGTCCGGCCAGCGTGCCAAAGTGGTTTTGTAGCCAGATGCGTTGGCCGGGTTGCAGACCGAGTTTTTGCAGGTCGCTGGGGCTGATCAGCACGGCATCGCGGGGTGCACCGTTGATGGGGTCGGTGGGTTCGTGCACCATGCTGTTGAACTGTTTGCCGCGCCGCGTGACCAGCCGCAAAGCGCCTTCTGGGATGGCGCTCTGCGGCAGCGCAATCGCCCTGAAGTGAGCCCGCCCGTCGGGTGTGGGGCAGACCCCGCCCTGGCACAGGTGCGTCCCCCCATACTGGAAGGCATCGCCCTTGGCCCGCAGGTGTTGGATGCCGTCGTAGAGCGGGATGACCCGCGCAATTTCCTCGCGCACGGCGGCAGTATCGGCAAAGCGCACTTTTTCGGCCAGCTCGGGTTTGCACATGCGGGCCACCACGTCCTGAAAAACCTGCCCCTCCCAGCGGGCTTCGGCTATGCGGGGGCCGGGGATCTCGGGGCTGTAAATCACCCGCCGCTCGGTGCTGGTCTCGGTGCAGCCGCCCGGGATTTCGTAACGGGTGGTGGCGGGCAACAAAATGACTTCCTCGCCGGGTTCTACCAGCATCTGCGAGGAGAGCACAATGTCCTGGTGCACCCGCAGGGGCACCTGGGTCAGATGGGCTTCGGCCTGGGCCGGATTGGGCAGGGTCTCGAGGAAGTTGCCCCCCACACTCCAGAGCACTTCCAGGTGGCCTTCCAACATCTCTGCCACGGTGAGGCCAGGTTGGTCGGGAACGGCGAAGCCCCACTGCGCACCCAGCGCGGCGGCGCTGTCGGGGTTGATGGGGATGCCCCCCGGAAACACCGAGGCATAGGCCCCCATCTCGGCCCCGCCCTGCACGCCGGAATGCCCCCGGATGGGCATCAGGCCGCAGCCTTCGCGCCCCAGATAGCCCCTGGCCAGGCCCAGGTTCACGATGGCCTGCACGGTATCCTCGCCGCGGGTGTGCTGGGTGATGCCCATGCTCCAGACCAGCACAGCTTTGTCGGCCTTGGCTAAGAGCAGGGCGAACTCGAGCATCTCCTGCCTGCTCTGCCCGGAAAGTTGCTCCAGTTCCTCCCAGGTGTTCTGCTCCACCAAGGACTTCACCGCCTCGAAGCCGTGGGTGTGCTGGGCAATGAATGGCTGATTGAGCCAGCCCTGCTCGAGCAGATGTTTGAGTGTGCCGGCAATGAAGGCACTGTCGCCGCCGGGCTGCACCAGAAAAAACCGATCGGTGATCTTGCTGCCGAACAAGGCACTCTCGGGGTCGGAGGGAATCCAGTAGTGCTCCATGGCCGGTTCTTTGTAGGGGTTCACACAGACCACCCGGGTTCCGGCCTTCTTGGCGTAGTAGAGATATTTCATCATCACCGGCTGGTTGACGGCCGGGTTGGAGCCAAAAAACACCACCAGATCTGTCCCGATCAAGTCGGTATAGTTACAGGTGGTAGCAGCTACGCCAATGGACTCCTTGAGCGCGACCGTGCTGGGACTGTGACAGATGCGGGCGGCATTGTCAATGTTGTTGGTTCCCAGCGCCCGCACCGCTTTCTGGGCCACGTAGTAGGTCTCGTTGGGGGTGCCTCGGCTGGTCAGGTAGAAGCCCAGTTGGTCTGGCGAGGCCTTGCACATGCGCCATCCAATACGATCCAGGGCTTCATCCCAACTGATGCGGGTGAACCCAGTTTCCCCTTTGCGGCGGCGCATTGGGTAGGGGAGACGGCCCAAAGCCCGTAACTCAGCGGAGCTCCTGGTCTTCAGGCGTTCGACGTCCTCCAAAAGTTTTATGTTCAAGGGCCCCAGGGTATTGAGCCGCAGCAGCCGCAGCCGGATATTGCAAAGGTGAATACCCTCAATCGTCCAGTCCTTGAGGCCGCTGGTGCCCAAGGCGCAGCCATCGCAGACCCCATCGCGCAGGATGCGCCAGGCGTATTCCAGATTGTCCGCATTCTCGCCTATGGCCCGAAAAACCTCGAGGAAGTTGTTGGGCTTTTGCAGGCCCATTCCCAAGGGCCGCAGGCTAACCCAGGTTTCGGGGCTCCACCCTTTTTTCACCGGCTTGAGTGCCACGCCACGCCTCCCCTTAATGGCCTCATTCTACGGCCCGTTATCGGGAATGTTCAGTAAGGGAAGGCGGTGGAGTCACGACTGTGTTTTGAATTCCAACCAGTGGCCCTTCCAGTCGAAAAATTCGAGGCCTGCAAAGCGCTTCTTATAGTCGTACTCGGAGGGCTCTGGGTAGACATAGCCAGGGTAATAAAAAGCCTTGCCCCGTTCCAGCGAGAAGCGGATAGAGAGCAGCATCATCAGGATGCCCAGGCTGCGTTTGGAGAGATCGGGTTCGAAGCACTGGTAGACGCTCGAGGTGGCTCGTTCCCCCTCGTCCAGGTAGCTGATGCCCACCAAGCGGCCCTGGTGGTACAAGGTCAGGCTATGGCAGCGGCAGGGCACGCTGGCGGGCCGGAGTGAGACGAAGTTGAAAATCGCGTCAGGAATACTGTGGGTGAAGCGGGTCTTGTGCTGCTCGAACAATGCCTCGACCTCTGCATTGACGAAAGCGAGTTGTAGCCGGGCCTGCAAATCCTGATTTTTCTTCAGGACGCGCCGCTGGCTCTGGCTGAGTCTAAAGTTTGCCAGCCGAATTCGAAGCGGCTGCACGCGGTTGGAGCCCAGCCGAC
>JBBIUP010000215.1:0-4178 GCA_037440185.1 Meiothermus sp.
GGCGTGGGGGCGATTACACTGCGAATCACCTCGCGGGCGGCCTGGATGTGCTCGAAGCGAACTGCCATGCGGTGATTGTATCGCTAGAGCAGCCGGGCCACCTCGCCAAAGGGAAAACCGCTGGAATCCAGCCCGCCCGGCGAGACCACCCACAGCGTGGGAAGTTGTGGGGCTTCGGGCGGAAAATCGCCAAACCCATCGGTGAGAGCGAACACCTGGGTGTGGTGCCCCGCGAGGCCCCCATGCTGATCTGGCTGGACGAGCTCGAGCTGCCCTGGAGCCCCGAGGAGCGCGCCCTGCTGGCCGAGGACGCCTCCACCCATTGGCTGCTGGAACGGCTTCCTTCGGGGGTGCATGGCCGGCCCGACGGCCACGGGGCCAGCCCCACCCTGATCGTGCTGTACAACCACCCTACCGAGCCAGTGGTACCCACCTTCCCCATCCCTCAGAACCCTCATTACGCCGACGTTGCCCTGCGTGGAATCTCGGTGATGGTGCCCGGCCTGCGGCGCTATTTCGACAAGACCCCCAAACCCTGGATTGACGGAGGCTACTACCTCAAAACCCAGGAAAACTGCCCCCTAATTGGCCCGCTACCGGTAAAGGGCGCCTATCTGCTGGGGGCCCTATCGGGCTTTGGGGTGATGGCGGCCTGTGCCGCAGGGGAGCTTCTGGCTGCCCACATAACCGGCGCACCCCTCCCCAGCTACGCCCCGGCCTTCCTGCTGTCGCGTTACCAGGATCCGTCCTACCAGCAACGGCTGCGCGACTGGGGCGATACCGGCCAGCTTTGAGCAGGTGTCTGCCTCTGGGTATACGGGCTGAAGTGGGTTGTTTGCGGGTGTGCTTAGCCCAAAGGTGACGCGCCATCTAAGCCCGCCAGAAGCCGCTCGAGCTCGCTACCAATGACCCCAGGGCCGCGCTCGCTCGCAAACTCCCTGGCCAGCTCGCGGTAATACCACAGGGTCAGGCGGCGCTTTTCCTCGATGGTCTTGGCCTCGCCAACAAAGCGCACCCACAACGCCTCCCCGTGGGTGTGGTAGTCGGCCACAATGGCCCGCAGGTTGTGCAGCTTATCGGCTGCCGAGACCAGTCGGGCGGGGGGTGTCGCCTTGGTGAGGTGACGCAGGTAGGCCTGCTTGCGTTCCAGATAGGGCGGCTTGGGATCCGTCTCGGTATCGCTGCACTCCTGGACAATGTGCGCCACCGCCTCGCCGAAGCGCTGCCGGATGTGCTCGAGCACCCGCACCCCCGCTTCGCTCTGGGAGATACTCGGATCCCCCAGCACTGCCCGCACGCTCTGCAACACCTTACCAGCGTCCTCCACCGCATCGTGCAGCAGGGCCGCAATGGCCTCGTCCTCGCCGCCCCCATGTTCCATCACAAGGGCACTCACCGCCAACAGGTGGGAGAGATAGGGAATCTCGGTGCCCTTACGGTACTGGTGTTTGTGCAGCTCGTAGGCAAGCTGGAGGGCCTCTGCGTAACGGTTCGTGAGTTCCATGGTCATCGCACCTGCTGGCCACTCTACATCTGGCTTTTGGTGTGCCGTAAGGCGCTTCAGTGCCTGACCATGATATGCCGCGCCACAGTGTAGTCCTCGAGCGCGTACAGGCTCATATCCTTGCCGTAGCCGGACTGCTTGAGCCCCCCGTGGGGCATCTCGTTGACCAGCATGAAGTGGGTGTTGATCCAGGTAGCGCCGTACTGCAGGCGGCTGGCAATCCGCATGGCCTTGCCCACGTCCTGCGTCCAGACCGAACTGGCCAGGCCGTAGTCGGAGTCGTTGGCCCAGGCGATGGCCTGGTCGGGGTCGGAGAAGCGCGTGACCGAGACCACCGGCCCAAACACCTCGCGGCGCACAATCTCGTCGGATTGCAAGGCTCCGGCCACCACGGTGGGCTCGTAGAAGAAGCCCGTGCCCTCGGTGGGGTGTCCCCCTGCGGTCACTTCGATGTGCTTCTGCATCTTGGCTCGCTCTACAAAGCTAGCCACCCGTGCCCGCTGCCGCTCGGTAATGAGGGGCCCCATCTCCACCGCTTCCTCATTCTGCACACCCACCTTGATGGACTTGACCGCATCGCTTAGCTCGGCCACAAACCTGTCATAGATTTTTTTGCCCGCATATACCCGGCAGGCAGCGGTACAGTCCTGCCCAGCGTTGTAGTAGCCGAAAATTTTGATACCCTGCACGGCGGCCTCGAGGTCGGCATCGTCCATCACGATCACCGGGGCCTTACCGCCTAGCTCGAGGTGGGTTCTCTTCAAGCTCTGCGAAGCCGCTTCCAGAACCCTGCGTCCTGTCGCCACATCGCCCGTGAGCGAGATCATCCGCACCGCAGGTTGGTGAATCAGCGAAGAACCTACCGTCTCCCCCACTCCAGTCACCACATTCACCACCCCCGGCGGGAAAATCTCAGCCAGCAGTTCAGCTAGCTTGAGGGTGGTTAAGGGGGTCTGCTCGCTGGGCTTAATGACCACAGTATTTCCGGCTGCCAACGCCGGGGCTAGCTTCCAGGCCGCCATCATCAGCGGGTAGTTCCAGGGTGCAATGCTCGCCACCACACCAATGGGATCACGGCGAATCATGCTGGTATGGCCGGCCAGGTATTCACCAGCCAGCGCACCCGTCATGGAACGAGCAGCCCCCGCAAAGAAACGATAGCAGTCCGAAATGGCCGGGATTTCATCATTCAGCGCCGCCAAGTAGGGTTTGCCACAGTTGAGCGATTCCAGCCGAGCAAACTCCTCGGCCTGCTCGTCAATTTTGTCGGCCAATTTCAAAAGCAGCAGTGAACGGTCTTTAGGAGTGGTTTGTGACCATGCATCGAAGGCTTTTTCAGCCGCTACCACCGCCTGTTTGACCTGCTCCACCGACGCCTCCGGCAGCTTCAGCAATAACTCGCCGGTGGCCGGGTTCAGGATGTCCAAAGGCGTGCCTTCCCCAGCCACAAATTCCCCATCAATCAGCATCTTGCTTTGTCCAATCAGTGTTTTGGTTGCCATGGTTGGTTTCTCCTTTCTTCTTGTAGAGCTGGTTGTATCCGGCTTTTCCACAACTAGATTTGACCTCTGCCACAATTCTTGCTTATTAGACTCCTGGCATTTTGCGCTTACCCTTGTACCGCACACCCTACACCGACCCTCATGCCGTTTTTCCTCCCCCATGCAGATCGTCTGTATCGCGGGTAAGCCACTGGGCCAACACAATCGGCAAGAAGGTTATAAGCATCACAAACACCGCCACCACGTTGGTGATGGGCCGCTCTCGGGGGCGGAACAACTCATTCAAAAACCAGATAGGTAGGGTCTTCTGGTCGGCAGCGGTAAAGGTGGTGACAATCACCTCATCAAACGACAACGCAAACGAGAGCATCCCGCCTGCCAGCAAAGCCGTAGCGATGCTGGGCAACACCACCATCCGCCAGGTGGTAAACCAATCTGCACCCAGATCCATCGAGGCTTCAACCTGTGAATAACCCGTGCGACGGAACCGAGCAACCACATTGTTGTAAACCGTCACGATGCAGAAGGTGGCGTGCCCGATGACAATCGTCCAGAAACCTGGTTCAAGTGCCAGCTGCTTGAAGGTGGTGAGCAGCGCAATTCCCGTCAGGATGCCTGGCAGGGCAATGGGCAAAATCAGCAGAACGGTAATAAAGTCTTTGCCCAAAAACTGGAAGCGGTACATGGCTGCCGAGACCATCGTCCCCAGAACCAGGGCAATCCCAGTCGCCATCGCGGCTACCTGCAGCGATAGCCAGAGTGCAGCCCACATGTCCTGACGCTGAAATGCCTCGCCAAACCAGCGCAGGGTCAGGCCTGGCGGTGGGAACTGGTAGGTGCGGTCTTCGGTGGTAAAGGCATACAAAACGATGATGACAATCGGGAAATGTAGGAAAAGCATCCCGATATAGAAGGCAATGCGCAGGCCCAGCGAAGGCTTATTGGGCATGGGAGTACCTCCCGTGTCGCGGGTCACAAATCGCAAGTCTAGAGCGGTTCCCACGAATACCCAGTACAACCCAAACCGTTGTACTGGGTACATCATGCTGCATGGTGTGCAACGTGATGGTGGGAACCGCGATAATGCCGCGCTCCTGAACCTGAGACCTGCGCCCACTACAAAGCATTGAAGGCCCCCAATCTCCGCACAATCAGCAGATAAATGGCGATGA
>JBBIUP010000216.1:0-4172 GCA_037440185.1 Meiothermus sp.
AATACTTGAGCATGTTCCCAGCCAGAAACTGCGTCCACTGACGTGCCACACCGGCAGGGGCCGGGGGTGCGGGCTGGGGTCGAGCAGCAACGGGGGCCTGGAACCTGGTGGAGCTGGCGAGCCCTTCCAGAAGTTGCCCATACAGAGCTTCGTTCTTTTGTGGCCCTGCATAGAAGTAAATTACGTGGTTTCTCGAGCCCAGCAAGGCCAATGCCCGCCCCACGTACAGGTTGTTGAGGTAGCGGGCCGTTACCCTCGAGCCTTGCGTTCTGACCGAGCCCACCAGTTGCAGTACTACTTTGTCTCCCAGGTCTTGGGCTTCGTTCAACCCAGCCACCACCTGAGCCGGGGTCTGGTTCCGCATGAAAATCACCAATCCGACCCCTTCCACACTGTTGGAACCCAGCACCAGCACCGCCTGTTCCCCTTCTTCTTTGTAGGCTCCCAGCCAGCCTTTGGGCAGGGCAAAACCAATACCCAGGGTAGAGGACTTGACCTGTGTACCGCCCTGATATTGTTGGTTGGGCTTGAGCTCGACCTGTGCCAGTGCGATTCCGCAGACCATTGAAGCTGTCAACAAAACCTGTTTGAAGTGTTTCATCGCTGGACTCCTCTTCCGAAGTATCTCCACCTTGCGTCTCACCCGCATCTCAGTGCTGGGTTGAGTTTGGGCTGGGCTTGGTAACGAAAGAGTAACGAGGGATGAAGAGAATATCAAGGCATGAATCCCTGACGGATAATTTTGCATGGTGGGACTATGGGTACAAGGTTGGGCGAAGAGGGCGATCAGATAGACAAGCTCGCCACCATAAGAGATCCAGATCCATCACTGCAAAAAGGATGCCGCATAATTGCAAGTATCGGTCGGATGCGGAGCAGTCCAGAAACCGGTGAGCAGGTAGACCTTCTCTTAACTGCTTCGGTGCTTTCAGCACCCGCAGCAACCGGGATACCTCGCGGTGTATAACGAAAGGCTGTCCAAGGTTTCCTTATAACACCACCAAACGCCTCCAGTTGGATAGGATTAAGAACCATGATGAGCGCCAAGGCCCCCGAAGACCTTCAGACCGCGCTGGTCAAGCGCCTGGGATTGGTGCTTTCCAAACGCAGTGGGCTGGCGCTGGCGATTTGGGGTGAGGCCGGGGTAGGCAAAAGCTGGCTGGCCCAGCAGGTTATGCAGCAGGTACCCTGCCGCAACCTGACGGTACAGGCCAGTGATAGCCACGCCCAACTGGTAGCAGCGTTGCCTTTTTCGGACTCGAGGCCGCTGTGGGTACAGCAGGGCCTCGAACGCCTCCGGGAGGGCGAGCTTGGCCTGGCCCAAGCCGCCGATACGCTGGCGGCCACGCTGGGCGCATTGGCCCCTTTCGTTCTTTTGATCGAAGACCTGCACGAAGCCCGCCCCGAACAGCAAGCCCTGTGGCTCGAGCTGGCCCAGGAAGTAAGCCGAGTGCGCGGGGTGGGATTGCTTTTTACCACCCGCACCCCACCCCCCGAACCGCTGGAACCCTACCCGCTGGGGGTGCACTCCCTCGAGGCTTCAGCCCTGTTGCTCCACACCCAGACTGGCGCAACCCTGCCTCCCGCTGCGGTGCAATGGATCTACCAGCGAGCCCAGGGCAATCCCCTCTTCACCCTGGAGTATTTTCGCCACCTCACCCGCCTGGGCTACCTCTGGAGCGATGGGCAGCGCTGGCGCTGGCGTGAGCCCCCCACCGAGCTGATGCCCACCAGCATCGAAGCGCTGGTCTTGCAGTTGATGGCCCGCAGCAACCTCGAGCCCCAAAGCCTGAGGGCGCTTCAGACCAGAGCCTTGCTGGGAGAAGGAGAAAGCTCTGAGGCACTGTGGGCCGAGGTAAGCGGCCTCGATTCCAAGGCGCTTCAAGAGGCCATTCTGTATCTCGAGCAAGCCGGGCTGTTGGTAGCCGGATCGTTTGTCCACCCGCTTTTTACCGAGGTCGTTCGCCGCGAAATTCCACCCCTGGATCGGCAAGCCCTGGCTCAAAAGGTCATCCAGGCCCTGGAATCCAGACACCCCGAGCGGGCGGCTTTGTTTATTGCCGAGGCCCACCTACCGCCTCATCGGGCTATAGAGCTGCTCGAGCAAGCCACCGCCCGCACCCCCAGCGAACGGGACAAGGCCAATTTTCTGGCTCAGGCGGCCCAGTTGAGCCAGGAGCCCAAGCGAACCATCCTGGCCCTGGAAGCCGCCCAGATCTTGCGCGATTTTGACCTCCCGGCAGCCTTGGAGGCCAGCGAGTTGGCCCTGAGCAGCAACCCTTCGCATCCCCAAGGCGTGCTTTTATACGCCGAGATCCTGTCGGAACTGGGCCGAGGCAGCGAGGCCGAACAAGCCCTGCTGCGCCTCACGGAAACAGATCAACGCCTTTACGAGGCCATCCTGCAAGCCCGGGCAGCCCGCGACGACTTTGCTGGGGCCGTGGTCTGGTGGAACCAACACCCCCAGATGCAGGCCGAGGCCAGCGCCACCGCCACCTACTACCTGGGCCGCAGCCTGTTTCGCCTGGGCCGCTTTGCTGAGGCCAAAGATTTCATCACCCAGACTATCGCTCACAGCCACTCCCTGGATGCGGCCTGGCTCAAGAGCCTGTATGCCCAGATTCTCCTCGACGAGGGCGATTTTGCCGAAGCCGTGCGGGTTCTGAGTGAAGCCATCGAGGGCTTTGAGCAGACCCCGCCCAACCACCCGGCCTATGCCACCCTGCAAAACCGCAAGGCGCTGGCCCGCTACAGCCGGGCGTTGGGCTTTTATCGTTGGGGACGCTATTCCCAGGCCATCGCCGACTTGGAAGCCTACTTGCTCGTCGTCAGCCAACAGGGCGATGGACGCAAGTTTGCCGAGGGGCAGGCCAACTTGGGGCTGTATTTGCTCGAGTTGGGCGAGTACGAACGGGCCGAGGAAGTGCTGCTGGAAAGCCGGAGCGTGCTCGAGCGCATCGCCAACCACCGGGGGTTGAGCATCGTGGGGCAGGGTCTGGTACGGCTCTACCTTGAGTGGGCACCTCTCCACGGCGGGGCACTAGCGCTCAAATATGCCCAGAGCGCCGAATTCCATGCCCGCCAGACCGGCAGCCCCCCCATCCTGGCCGAGACCCTGGCCTTCGTGGCCTGGGCCGAGGCCGTCCATGGGCAGCCACCGCAGGCCTTCAAACTGGTCGAAGAGCTGGAGCAACTGGCCGCCGGATTGGGTGAAACCCGCATCGGAGTATTCGCCTTGTGGGTATGGGGGTTAGCGCTGGAAAAGCAGGGTCAGCTAGAGGCCGCCCAAAGTACCATCAGCGAGGCGGTAGGCCAGATGCGCGAGTTGGGCCACAACCCTTTCGCCCACCGCATGGCCCTCGAACTCGACCGCATCCAGGGCAACCGCAAGGCTGCCACCGCCCGCATTGCCTCCTTCGAGGCCATGGGCAATCGCAACTGGGTCAATATTGTGCGGCGCTACTTCCCTAGCACTGCCCAACCCCTTGTCCAGCCCGAAGAAAGCGAGGTGCGGTTGGAAGTGTTGGGGCCACTGCTGTTACGCATTCAGGGCCAGCCCATCAAATACGAAGCCAGAAAGGGCAAGGAGTTGCTGGCATTGTTGCTGGAAGCCCGGATCGCTGGACGCAGCGAGGTCGAACAACTCGAGCTCTACGACACCCTCTACCCCGAGATGGACGAGGAAAAAGCCGCCTCGGCCCTCAAACAACTGGTCTATCGGCTGCGCACCGCCCTGGGCCACCTGGCCATTACCCGAACCAGCCTCGGCTACGCGCTGGGGGCAGTCGAATCCGACGCCGAAGCGTTTATGCAAACCGGTCATCCTCAACTCTGGCGCGGCCCTTACCTGCAGGGAATTGGCGCGGGCTGGGATGCCTCGGTGGGCGAGTCGCTGTACCACGGTCTGCGCCAACAAGCCACCCAGGCCAGGCCTGACGAAGCACTGCGACTGGCCCGGATTTTGCTCGAGGCCGACCCCTACGACCATGAAGCCCTTGCTCTGGCCTTAAGGGCCCTGCAACAAGACAAAAACTTGGGTGCCGCAGAACGCTTCTACCAACAACAACGCCAGCGCTTTAGCGAGGTAGGTGAACGTCTACCGGAGCGGTGGGACGACTTCCTCGTCGTGGTCAGTAAAGTTGCACCCAGGTAAGATTCATACCGGCTTATCG
>JBBIUP010000217.1:0-4159 GCA_037440185.1 Meiothermus sp.
CTACGCCGGAGGCCATTGACCAGGTGATGAAGCTGGGCATGAACCACCCCATGGGGCCGCTGACCCTGGCCGATTTTATTGGTCTGGACACCTGCCTCTCCATCATGGAGGTCTTGCACCGGGGTCTGGGCGATAAATACCGGCCTTCGCCGCTGCTGCGCAAGATGGTGCAAGCGGGGCTCTTGGGGCGCAAAAACGGGCGGGGTTTCTACCGCTACGATGAAAAGGGCAACAAGGTCGCGGCGGGATGAGCCAGGAGGGTGAACCCCGGCCAAGGGGAGAAGGATCGCGTGGCCCGGCTGGATCACATTGTGGTGGTGGCGGGACGGCTCGAGCAGGGTCTCGAGTGCGTTCAGGACTTGTTAGAAGTACTGGGGGCAAACACCCGCTGATGGGCACGCACAACTGTTTGCTAAATCTGGACAACGGTTCTTATTTGGAAATCATCGCCATTGACCCCGAGGCTCCTGCGCCGGGTGGCCCGCGCTGGTTTGCGCTCGATCGCTTGGCTGGAGCGCCGCGCCTGCTGACCGGTAGCGCTTGCGCCGGGTGGCCCGCACCGAGGCTTTGGAACGCTACGCATCGCTCGAGCTGATGTTTTTTCATCCCCAGCCAGAACCAGCCACCCTGCTACAAAAGCCTGGTTTGGAGCATATCCGCCTGGAGCAATCCGATTTACCCGGACTGCGGGCTTTTATCCAGACCCCCAACCGGCTCAAAGTTCTGCGATAGTCATTCGCACTTTACCGGCCAGGCTCTCTTCAGGCTGCAAGACCCGCACCCCAGTACCCTGGATACCGCGGGCGTACAGGTTGAAGCCATCGGTGGCGTTGGTCACGGGCTCGAGGGCCAGCGTCCCATCGGGAGCGGTGAAGACCACCAGGTGCTCGAACACTGGGTCGGCCTCGAGCAGCAGTTGAAGATGGGAGCCCTCCCACTCGAGTACGGCTCGCCCATCCCAACCCCCGTATACGTGGTTGAGCGGCTGCGTCCCCACGGGGCGTGCGCTGAAAAAGTCCAACTCGTTCGAAATTGGCTGCATGCCCTCGTTGGGGATAAAACCGGCATCGGTCTGGTAGTAGCCTCTGGCCCCAAATTGCAAAGCAGCCTCCCCCAGATGCCGCACAAAATAGGGGTGGAGCCCGAAGCCTGCGGGCATGGGGCTTTGGCCCTGGTTGACCAGTTCCAGGGTGGTTTCCAGGGTGGAACCTTCCAGCCGATACAACACGGCCAGCGAGAAAGGCCAGGGCCAATTCATGTCCTCAAAGAAGCGGCTATCGAAGGTACAGGCTGCCGAATTGGCCCCATGAAAAACCTGCCAGGGGCGGCCCCGCACATCGCCATGCTGGGCGTTGCCTTCGGGGGTGTTGGGCTTTAGCTGGTAGGTATAGCCCTCAAACTCGAAGCGGGCGGCCTTGATGCGATTGGAGTAGGGGGCCAGGGTGAAGCTCGAGTAATTAGACGATTTCTCCGGCAAGGGTCGCGGTGTAGGTCGCATAATCGCAACCCATTCGCTCCCTCGTCTGACCTCAAAAGCTGCAATACTGGCCCCAACCTGGGGAGCAATCTCGAGGCGCAAATGTTCGGTTTCGATACACAGGCTTTCCACCCAGCGATTCTATCGCGGTTTGCCTGAATGCTCCGCTATGAAGGGTTGTGTGTGCAAAAAAGACCAACAACTTCATAAGGATGGTTTGATCATCTTCAAGGTTTTGATGCGAGAGGCAGGGAGCCGCAAAACACCCCTTGTGGTTGTTGTGACCGGGGTCACACAATTACTCTGCTCGCCGTGTGGAGTTTTATCAAAAAACCGTTGTACAGGGTGTTCGCAGCAGCCACTACGAGACCCTGACCCTGCAACCCCAGTACTCAACCAGGCTGTGGACTTTGTCTTGCAAAGAGCCTGGCAAACCAATCCAACAACTTGCCGATCGGCCCTTTCTGGACGGTGCGCTGCACCGAGAGGGTGGCTTCTTCGGGGCCGATGTCGTGGCCAATGGAGCGGGAAAGGTAGTAGCGGTGGTCGGAAATCCATAGATACAAGTCGGCTTCGTTGCGGTCGGGGAAGTTCTTCATCACCCCGTTTTCGCGGATTTCCAGCACCGTGGGCAGGTAGAGGGTGTCGTACCAGTCGGTGACAGCTTCTTCCCAGCTAATCGAGCGCTTTTGATTGAGGCCCATAAAATACTGGTGGGTGCGGATGTGGTCGAGCAATACATCGTAGCGACCGGCTTTGCTAAACAAGATGGGCTCGTGGTTGGGGCGTAGCACGGACAGTCGGGTCTGCTCGAGAAACTGCGCGTACTCACCCTTCAAAATCACATCTTTGAGGGTATCGTCCGAACCCAGGTCTACAGGTACATCCAGCTCAATGACGTAGGCGTCAATGAAGTGCTGGCCCTGGGCTTTGGCCAGCGCGGTGCGGTGGTTGCCATCCTTGACGAAATAAATATCGCCCACCTTGTAGACATCAATGGGGGGAAACTCGGTGCCCTCGAGCTGGGCGTGGCGCAGCTTGGTCCAGCGATCCAGGGTGTAAGGTTCCTTGGGCATGAATTCGGCATCGAAGTCACCGTAGCGATCCACCGTGCCGATAATTTTGTCCACTTCAATGGTTTGCAGCCCCTTGTACGACTCCCCTTTAGGCCGCAACTCCGTGACAGCACTATAGGGCAGCAGATCATTGGACTCACCGCGCAAACGGCGTAGAATGTCGTGGATCAAAACACGGCGCGACAGAGCCTCGGCTTCCAATTGGGCTTGGCGCTCAAATTCCATATAGATTCACCTTAATCTATCCACATCACCATAGGGTCGTGACCAGTTTGGGTTTCTGCTCAAGTTTATCAGGTTGTGGATTCTCCCTGATTCTGCCACAGGTTGTGATTTAGGGGTTTTGGTCGAGGTTTTGCCACCGACCTGTAACGTATTATAGCTCATACGTCTGATAAATCTGTGACGAGGTGTGAAATATCCTTGTATCCGGCCCCGGCTCTTTTCAAAATTATCTGGCTTCTATCGGTATATCTGGCTTTTTTTGAATCTATCAGAAAATACCTTCAGACTCTCGCCATCTTCCTCATCAACCCGGCATAACATGATCTGATGCGATGGATTTTGCTTCTTGTTTTGATCTTTTTACCCCCCACGTGGGCTTTCCCCGGTGGAACGCTGTATATACCCCTCGATGACCGACCCCCCAACTGGTCGCCCTGCACCTGGCAGATGGTGCGTTGCCCGCCTCGGGCGGTCTACCAGGGGCGCGAGGGGGCAAACCTGCAGGCGCTGTCGAGCTGGCTGCAAGAACAGCCGGGCCGTACCCTGATTGCCAGCCTGGATGCGCTGGTGTATGGCGGTCTGGTGCAGAGCCGCATTTCTACCCTCGCGCTGGAAGAGGCTCAGCGCCGCCTGGAAGAATTGTCCCGCTGGCGGGTGCGTACAGGCGGGCAGGTGTTGGCTTTCGGGGTGATTCCACGCCATCCCGATGCTACCCACCGTGCACGAAATCTGGCCCTGTTGCGCAACCTGGGTGATGGCTATGTGTACGTCGAAGCGCCCTGGGATGATGCCTTGCCGGGCTCACCGGCGGTGGCCGAAGCCGCCACCCTCCCCATTCCTACACGGCCTGGGGCCGACGAAGCGGGGCAGGTTTTGTTGTTGCGGGCCCTGAATCCAGGGATGCGGGTGCGGGTGCTCTACGACAACCCCCAGGCCGCCCAGCAGGTCACGCGCTACGAGGGGATTCCCCTGCAAGCATCTATTTCACGTCTGCTGGCTTCGGCAGGGGCCGTTGCGGTGGAAAACCGGCCCGATCTGGTGCTCGTGGTCTACAGCGGCAGCGATCCCAGGCGAGGCATTCTGACGGTAACGCGAGGCTTGCGCGAAGCACCGGTAGCGGTGGCCGATATTGCCCGGGTTAACCGGGGCGATCCTTCGCTGGTGCGGTATCTGGTGGCGCTGGACATCTACCGCGATCTGGCCTCTTATGCTTCTTGGGGAACCCCCGGCAATAACCTGGGCGCCGCGCTGGCCCAGGGGGGATTGTTTGCTACGCCGCTGTGCCAGCGGGCGGGAAACCCAGTGGCCTGGTGTGAGGAATGGCGCACCCGGGCCCTGGCCCAGGCCTACCTCGAGTACCTCTGGGGAGAGATCGGCCGTC
>JBBIUP010000218.1:0-4157 GCA_037440185.1 Meiothermus sp.
CGGGTCACGGTTTCACGGCTGGTTCCGGAGAGCTGGGCAAGTTCCTGGTGGGTCAGCTTCATCTTGACCCCATCGCCATAGCGCTGCTTGCGCAATTTGGTCAGAGCGTAAGCCACCCGGCCACGGGCCTCTTCAAAGGAAAGGACTTCCAGCTCTAGGTCGGCCTCGCGCAGTCGCCTTGCCAGGATGGTAGCCAGGTTGTGCAAAATTTCCGGCCATTTGCGTACCAGACTCCAGTAGGCATCTTGGTACAAGACCAGCAACACCGACTCCACGGTGGTCTCGGCGGAGGCACTGCGGGGTTGGTCATCGAGCAGGCTCATCTCGCCAAACACCTCGCCGTGGCCAAGGTAGGCAAACATCCGCTCACGACCATCCAGGTAGGTTCGGTAAATGCGTACTTGTCCACTCTGGATAATGTAAAGGGCAGCTCCCATGTCCCCTGACTCAAAGATTTGTTTCCCCGCTGGATAGCTGCGGGTCACAAAAGCCTCTCTGGCCACCTCGAGCGCCTGAGGCGGCACCCCTTGAAAGAGCGGGGTTTTTGCAAGCACCTGCGTGTCGGCCAACATCAAGTACACTTTACAAGGGTGCGTAACGGTTTGCCAATAGCAGGTAACAGTTCGGTGTTGGAAGTTTTGCACCTGGGTTTTGGCTATGGCGAGGTCGAACTCTTCCAGAACCTCTGTTTTACTGTGGAGCGAGGAGATGTACGGGTTATTCTGGGGCCATCTGGCAGCGGAAAAACCACCTTGCTGCACCTTTTGGCAGGTCTGCTGGCCATTCAAGCGGGGGACGTGCAGTGGGAGGGGCAGAGCATCCGTGGCCTGAGCGAAGAAGTGCTGGCGCGAAGGCGGCTGTTGTTCACCGGCCTGATCTTTCAGCACCACTACCTGCAAGCCGAGCTGACCGCGCTGGAGAACATCCTGGTTCCGGGGTATCTGGCCGATAAAATAGACCCTGCCTGGGGGCAAGAGTTGCTGAATCGGGTAGGGCTGCTAAACCGAGCCCATCTACGCCCCAAGGCGCTCTCCGGGGGTGAACGGCAGCGCATCGCGGTTGCCAGAGCCCTCTATAACCGCCCCAAGCTCCTGCTGGCCGATGAGCCAACGGGCAGCCTGGATCGGCGCAATGCAGAGAAAGTTTTGCAGCTGATGCTGAGTCTGGCCAAAGATCTTGGCACGGCCGTGATCATCGCTACCCACGACGAGCATCTGGTACAGGGCTTGCCCGAGTTGCGGCTGGGCCAATAGGGCACGCTCTATGTCAACGCATGACCCCACACGACCCAAAACGTCATGTGGGGTACTGTAGAAACAGCAATTTTGCGATCCTGGGCTATTTGGTCTGTAAGTTTTCTGGGAATAGCTTGGTGGGGGTGCGGCTCACGATGTTATCGAGCACTTTTTGCAGCGCAGCATTCTTGACAGCCTGCTCCAGCCCTCCCTTGACCTGATCGAAGGGCTGGAATCCAGCCGCTTCAACTTTAGAAAGCAAAATCACATGGAAGCCGAACTCCGTTCTAACTGGGATCCTGGAACTTTCACCAGGCTTCAGGGCGGCTAGGGCCAGTTCAAAAGGCGCGACAAAAGTGCCTCTGGGTTCGCAGCCCAAATCGCCCCCTTCATTCTTACTGCCAGGGTCTTGTGAGAGTTCCTGGGCCAGGTTGGCAAATTTCTCACCTCTGCCCAGCCGCATGATCACTTGATTGGCTTCCTGGGCCGTTCCCACCAGGATGTGCGAAGAACAGTAGCGTATCGGAACCGCAAATTGGGGTTTGGAGACCAGGTACAACATGCGCAGGGCGGAGTCGCTGGTCTGCAATCGCTTGATCAGGTTTTCGAGGTAGCTATTGTAGGTCAGGGCTTCATAGACCAACCGACGATAGGCCCCTAGACCAGGAATACCAGCTTCGTCGAGCGCCTTGTTGAGCGCCTCTTGGTTTTCAAACTGAGCCTTCACTTCTTCAATGGCCTCATCAATCGCAGCGTCTTTGGCAGCAAAGCCGGCACCTTCGGCAGCCAGAATGATCGCCTGATCTCGAGCCATGCGCTCTAGATACTGCGGCCTGAACTGGGCAAAGGCTTCCTCAGCATCGGGGCTGTAGGGTTGGCCACGTTGCTGCAGGGCATCGCGCACAAACAAGCGAAACTGAAGATCAAACTGGCTCTTGGTGATGGAAGATTTTCCCACCGTTGCCACTACTGGATCGGTCTGGGCCATTGCCAACGAAGTTAGCACCAGCAACAACAGGACAAGTACTTCTTTTGGCTTCATCATTACACCTCTGCAACAGCCCATTTCCCACCCAAGCCCAAAGCTTCGACTGGTTCCGGAACTGCGTGTGAAGCTATGCTAACACGTCCTGGGTTGGACAATCCCATCCCCATTGCATTTTTGCCCGCAGGTAGATCAAAAGGGTTTTCAGCTTTGGCAGACCGCCCGCAATCACTCTGGCAAGGCTGAGGGTTCAACAAACTGTGCAACATAACACCACCCTTGTCTCCAAGCGCCATGCACAGGATAGAATCGCTGTATATGGGTGTCATTACAGCAAGCTGGGCCTGCACGCTGAAACGGCCCTTGTGTGTGTGCGGGTTAGAGATGGGTAGCCCTAGAGCGATTCCCACGAATATGCCATATAGCTTTTTTTGCTTTGCAGCGTACATTACGGTGCACCGGGTGTGCCGTAATGGAGGGAACCGCGATAACGTTCTATGCCCAGCAGCCCGTAAGGTCACACCTGGTGCCCGGGTAAGATTTAACCGCTTATCGGTGTGGCTGCGTCAAGGACGCAATTCCCGAGGGGTGGCCGATCCGCTGGTCACCCAAAACATACACGGGAACCCCTTATGAGCAACATCGCAATTATTGGCGGGGGTCTGTCGGGGCTAGCGGCAGCTTATTGGGCCACAGAGGCGGGATTGGAGGTAAGCGTCCTCGAGGCCACCAACGGTTTTGGAGGGAACACGAAAACCGCCCGTCTGGACTCCATTCCCCTCGAGCTGGGCGAGGAGTTTTTCGACGACACCCCCAGCATACTGCTCAACCTCTGCAGCCAACTGGGGCTTCATCCACAACCGTGGCCAAATCATCGGCGGATCGTTCGGCAAGGCGGCCGGGACTGGGTTTTACCGCACAGTCTGAATCTGTTCTCAGGGCATGGATTACATCAAATTGCCGAGATGCCTTTTAGCCGCAATGTCAAATGGCGGCTTAATACCGAACGTTTCACGGGCACTGCATTGGTCAAGGGCGAGTTGTTAGGAGCTTTTTTGCGTCGCAGGCTCGGGCCTGAAGTCTGGGAGGTGCTGGAGCCTTATCTGAGTGCAGTGCTGGGTGGCCCGGCAGAGGAGGTATCGGCCTCCACCGCGTTTAGCCGCTTGCTCCAGCTCGAGCGCCAGGGGGGCCTACTCGCCGGCAGCCGCCAACTAACCAACGACGGCAGATTTCACCTTGAAAGCGGGATGGGTGGTCTGATCGAAGCCCTGAGCACCCACCTGCTCCAAAAAGCCCGGTTGCTACCCCATCACGAAGCCTGGGCGGTGACCCACGATTCTAGGGGTTGGCAGGTTCATGTGCGCGGCGGCAAGGTCGAGGCCGAAGCGGTCATCGTGGCACTCCCGGCACCACAGGCTGCCAGGGTATTTCGCCCCTCAGCCCCCCAGATGACCACGCTGCTCAACCATTTTCCCTACCAGCACAGCGCAAAAGTGTATCTGCTCTATCGTTCGGTCGAACTGGCCGATGAACCAGGAGAGTACTTTTTCGCCAAAGGGGAGGGTTATGCCTGTACGGCCCTCAAGGTGATCTGCCCCAGCGAAGAAATGATGTTAGCACAGGTACAGTTTGCTGGAGAAACCGCCCGCTCCGCCGACGGCGAGCTCTCTCGGCTGGCCCAACTCGAAGCGGAAAAGCACCTACAAACCAGGGCCCGTCCGCGGGCGGCCTGGGTCTTCCGACAGCCTCACTCGAGACCGCACTTCACCCAGGGTCATGACCGCCGGGTAGCCGACCTCGAGCGGGAGCTGGTACACGCCCCTGGCCTGTTCCTTACCGGTAGCTACCTGGCCGGCCCCGGCCTTGCCCACCTGTTAGAGCACAGCCACAAAACCACCCGACATGCGCTCGATTTCCTGGCCCTCTCAACCACTTAG
>JBBIUP010000219.1:0-1296 GCA_037440185.1 Meiothermus sp.
TATGACCCCGATCTATTCAGCCCCAAACCCCTGCTTCAATCTCCACCACGGCCCCGCCACCAGGGGTTTCCAACCCAGCCAGAATGGCCTGGGGCAGGCTTTGGGCATAGGCCAGTAAGGCTTCGCGTCGGCGGGTATCGAGTTCGCTGTTCCATTCGTCCACCAGCAGCAGCGGGGCTTCTTCGTAGTGTTGCCACAGCAGGCGGTGCTCGGCCAGGCGCAAGGCCAGCGCGATGCTGCGGCACTCACCCCGGCTGCCAAACCTGGCCGCCTCGCGCCCTGAAAGCAAGATGGTCAGATCGTCGCGGTGGGGGCCCGCGCTGGTCACGCCGCGCTGGAGGTCGTCTTGCAGGTTGTCCTCCAGCACCCCCAAGAAGCGCTCGGGGCCTACAGTCTCAGATAACTCCAGGCTCAGATCGCCCGGCGCGAGTTCGCGGTAGGCCTCGCGGGCCAGTGGGGTCAGCTTGGCAAGCATCCGGCGACGCAAGCTCAATATCTCGCTGCCGTACTTGACCAACTCGTGGTTCCAAATGCCAATCGAGGCTTGGATTGAACCTGGCTTGCCCTCCCGCTCACCCCCTCTCCCACGAGGGGTGAGCGGGCGAAAGCTGCTTTTTAAGACGGCGTTGCGCTGCTGCAAAGCCCGGCTGTACTGGTTCAGTATCGAGCGGTAGCGAGCCGAGAAGCGCGAGAGCAGCACATCCAGAAAGCGGCGGCGTTCCTCCGGCGGCCCCAATACCAATTCCAGATCGTCGGGGCCCAGGAGCACCGCACCGGGGAGTTGGGCGAGTTCGCGCAGCGAGGCCGGGGTTTCGTTGAGCTTGTGTTCGCGGCCTTCGCGGCTCAGCCTGACCTCCAGGCGACTGTTGCCAAACTGGGTTTCGATCTCGGCGTGTACCCAGGCTTCGCTCTCGCCAAAGGTGATGCGCTCGGTCATACCATTGCGCAGTTCGCCGCCCAAGGCAAGCTCGATGGCCTCGAGCAGATTGGTCTTGCCCTGGGCATTCCCGCCCACGATGGTGGTCAGACCCGCCGTAGGGATGAAGAGCGGGGTGGAGAGGTTCCGAAAGTTTTTTTGCCGCAACCGCAACAGACGCACTAGCTATAGGCTAAACGCCCAAGGCTCTAGCCTCAAGGCCGGAAAGCTCATTTGTTGGGTCGGGCCGAGGATGATCGGATCAGTACCACCATCAGATATATCCCCTGCCAAATGCTTACGGTTGCCCCATCTTGCACCACACCCAAGTAGGATGGCTTTCGGTAAAGAGCACAAACCATGGGTAAGATAACCCCATG
>JBBIUP010000219.1:1396-4145 GCA_037440185.1 Meiothermus sp.
GGGGTGGCCCCGCCCTCATTGGCGGCGATTTTGTTGCCGGACATGCCCTGGCAGGGCAGCTACGACCTGGCGGCGGGTTCGCTGAGCACGGCCGGGGGCGCGCGGCTGGCTCGAGAAATTAGCGGAGCTACCTGGCTTTTGGTCGGCGTGGTGGATCGCCAGGGGTGGGTGCGGGTGTTTCTGGCCGATGAGCGCAGCATTCGCAGTGCACGCTTCAGTCGGCCCGAGCTGGCGATGTACTGGACGGCGGCGCAGGTGGGGGTGAAAGCGGGAGGGTGGAAACTCGAGCCCGCACGGGAAAACGACCTGGCGCGGCTGGCCCAGGGCGATCTGGGCGTGCAGGGCACCCCCCTGCCCATTCCCTATTATCGGGCAGCAACAGCCCTGCGCGACGATGGGGTGGCCTCGCTGTTGATTACCGAGCAACTGCCCAGAGAACTGCACGATTTCTGGAACCAGGTGCGACAGAACAAACTTCCCCTGGCCTATCAGGCCCTGGTGGATTTTTCCGAGCGCCGCCGCGTGGAGGCTTTGAACGCGGCCCGCAAACTGGCCGAAGGCAAGGTCTACGAGCGGCTCACCGCCTTGCTGTTGTTTCGGGGTTTGGAGGATCGGCGGTGGGCTGCGCTGGCCCGCAATCTGACCGAGATCGCCCCCGAAATGCCCCTGGCCTGGGAGGAACTGAGCTTCGCGGCTTTCGACGAGAACAACGCACAATTGGCTAAAAAAGCGTTGGAACGAGCGGTGGCGCTACTGCCCGAGAAAAACCTTTACTGGACTAACCTGGGCTGGGCGAATTATTTGTTAGGTGACTACGCCCGCTCGGTGAGCGCATCGTTGCGCTCGCTAAAGCTGGAGGCGCAGGCCCGCGAGGAATACGCCATTCCAGCCTACAACCTGGGGCTGGTGCGGGCTCTCTACGGCGACCATCTGGGCACCAGGGAAGCCTACAACCTGGCTCTGCGGGTGGATGAGGGCCAGGAATTTCAGGCCGCCCTAAAGGATTTGCAGGAGGCGGGCGAGCCCCGGCTGGAATTCTGGAAGGGCTATCTAGCCGAGCGAGCCGGTTTGAGTGAGCAGGCCAGGAGCCACTACCAGCGCTTCGCGCAGAACAATCCCCAAAGCCCGCTGGTGGCCTGGGCCCAGCAGGCCGTCACCCAAATGCAGCAAGCCAAAGTTGAGGTTTCGCTGCAACGCTTGATGCTGCGGGCGGATGACCTCGAGGCCCGTCCCTTTGCGGCGGGCGAGGCGGTTTTTCCCCAGGTCAGAATCGAAGGTTTTCCCTATATCGCTTCGGGAACCATCGTCACCCGTTTGCTGGATGCCCAGGGTCAGGTGCTGCAAAATTCCAATAAGGCTGTGGCGGTTCGCCCCCTGACCACCGGTATCGTGCAGACCGCGGCGGCGGTGCGCCTGCCGCACGAGGGTACCTACACCCTCGAGGTGCTCTACGGTTCAGCCAAAACTCGCCTCGAGCTCACCACAGGTAAGCCCAGCCTGACCCGCCAGCTCTACACCGCAGGCATCGGGCTGCGCAACCTTAGCAACGCGCCCCTGCTGAGCGGTGCGCAGATGCTCTTGCCGGACGGCGAGGCCCTGGCAATCCAGCAAGTCCAGGCCGCCTTGCGCGAGGTAGCCCCCAGGGCCCAGCAAATCCCCAACCTGAGCCGCAAACTCACCAGCGGCCCCTACAGCGGCAACAGCATTGCCGAGCTGCTGCAAAGGGCCGACGAAGCGGTGGTGCGGGCTTTCCTCGAGGCGGTGGTGCGCCAGCCCGACCTGATTGGAAATGATGATGTGGTGAATGGCTTCATCGCCTGGCTCTCGCCTGCTCAACGCTAAAGGTTTGTTTGGCAGCCGGAAGCATGCATGTTCATGGGGTATCGGATGACCTTGGAAGCACTCCTACGGAGTCCGTCGTGAGCCCTGAACTGGCCGCGGTTGCGTTTGCGCTGCTCTCGGCGGCTTCCTGGGGCGCAGGCGATTTCAGCGGTGGGGTGGCCTCGCGCAGGCTCAACCCCTACCTGATTGCCCTGCTAGTACACGCCACGGGGTTGTTGCTTTTTACACTGCTGGCCTTGCTGCGCACAGAAGTGTTTCAACCCCAAGACATCCCCTGGAGCATCGCGGCCGGATTTGCTGGATGTGTGGGCTTGGTGTTTTTGTACCGGGCCTTCCAGGCTGGGCAGATGGGCCTAGCGGCACCTATCTCGGGGGTGGTGGGGGCTGCGCTGGCTGCCCTGGTGGGGTTTTTCCTCGAGGGCCTGCCTGCTGCTTTGCAACTGCTGGGTTTCGCCGTGGGCTTGCTGGGAGTCTGGCTGGCGGCCCGCCCCGAAGGAGCCGCTGGCCCTTCCCAGGGGCTGATCTACGCTTTTCTGGCAGGGCTGGGTTTTGGCGGCTACTTCACACTCATTCACCAGGTGGAAGGTTTGTTCTGGCCCTCGGCTCTGGCCAAGCTGGTGGCAACCACCCTGATGCTCTGGCTGGTCTGGCGGATGGGGTTGTTACGCCGGGAGACTGGGCTGACCGCTACCCTGGGGCTGGTGGGCTTGGCGGGCCTGTTGGATGCCGGGGGGAATGTGTTCTTTCTGGTAGCGGCCCAGGCGGGCCGACTGGATGTGGCTGCGGTAATTTCCTCGCTGTATCCGGCCTTTACTGCCCTCCTGGCCTGGGGCTTGCTGCGCGAACGCTTGAGCCAAGGCCAGACCTTGGGGGTGCTGCTTTCGCTGGTGGCCATTACCCTGATTGC
>JBBIUP010000220.1:0-4137 GCA_037440185.1 Meiothermus sp.
TTGGCGAAGCCCTGGCCCTGGAACTCGCCAAAACAGGGGCCAATCTGGTCATTGGTGCCCGCAATCAGACGGCCCTCGAGTTCGTACGCGACGAGGTGCGCGAACTGGGCGTGCGCTGCGAATCGGTGGCCGGGAGCGCTGCCCACAGCACCGTGGCCGAAGCTTTGGTCGGTGCCGCGCTGCAAATCGGGAACTTTGCCGGCTTCATTCACAATGCTGGCATCCTGAATGCAGGGCCACTGGCCTACGAGCTGATCGAACCGCAATACGACGAAATCATGGAGTCCAACGTCAAGGGGGGCTACCAGTTGGCCCGTTTTGCTTATCCGCACCTGATCCGCCAGCCGGGCAGCGTCGCGGTGTTTCTGGGCTCGGGCGTGGCCGAGCACAATATTACCGGGATGGGCATCTATGCCATCGCCAAAGCCGCCGAGGAGCACCTGGCCCGGCAACTGGCGGTGGAGGCCCCCGAGGTTACTTGCTTTACCTACCGCCCCGGCATCGTTGAAACCGACATGCAAAAGCAACTACGTGAGGCCCAGGGTGGGGGCAGCGAGACCCTACGCCCTTTGTTCAAGGGCTACAAGTCGCAAGGACGTGTACTCACCCCCGAGCAGTCCGCCAAGGCCCTTATTCGTATTCTGGAGGGCAGCCCGCGCAAATTCCACGGCAAAATTGCCACCCAGAACGACCTTTGATGGATTTACGCAAGCAGACCCTGATCCTGACCGGGGCCAGCCGGGGCATCGGCAAAGCCTTAGCACTCGAGCTAGCCCACGCTGGGGTCAACCTGGTGTTGAACGCGCGAAACCCCGAAACCCTGGAATTGGTTGCGAGCGAGTGCAAAACCCTGGGGGTGCAGGTGCGGGCTATTGTCGGCGATGCGGCCCAGGATCAGACTGTGCAGTTCATGGTGAAGGCCGCCAAGGTGCTGGGCGACTTCGCCGGGTTCGTCCACAACGCCTCAGTTCTGCACTCGGGGCCGTTCGTGACCGAGTTGTCTGAAGCACACTTTGACGAACTGATCGCAGTCAACCTGAAAGCCAGCTATCTGCTGGCCCGCTATGCCTACCCCAACTTGCTGCGCAGGGGCGGTGGGCTTGCTGTTTTTTTGGGCTCTGGGGCAGCGGAACTCCATTTTCCTGGTTCCGGCGTATACGGCGCGACCAAGGCCGGCGAAGAATACCTGGCAATGCAACTGGCCTTGGAGCACCCTGGCATCACCTGTTTTGTATATCGGCCTGGCCACGTGGACACCGCCATGCAGGCCCACCACCGCAGCGCCGAGGGAAGCGGCGGCCCCGCCTTGCGCAAGCGCTTTGGGGGCTACCTCGAGCGCGGTGAACTGCACAGCCCCCAGGAAGTGGCCCAAACCCTGGTCAAACTGCTCAGCGACAATCCCAGCCAGTACCACGGAACCACCGTTCAATACTCGGACTTACGGGAAAAACCATAAGCTAGAGCCATGCCCAGTTGGTCTCAAGAAGCGTACCTCGCAGCGCTGGACTTTGCCGCCAAAGCCCACCAGGAACAAACCATTCCTGGCAACAACCTGCCTTACGTGATTCATGTAGTACAGGTTTGCATGGAAGTGATGGCGGCTCTTGATGGCACAACAAATCCCAATCTTGCAGTTCAATGCGCACTGCGGCACGACACCCTCGAGGACACCTCCACCACCTTTGCCCAGTTGCAAGGGGCCTTCGGCAGCAAGGTTGCTGGGGGCGTGCAGGCTTTGACCAAGAATGCCCATTTGACCAAAGATCAGGCCATGCGGGACAGCTTGCAGCGCATCCAAACCCAACCCAAAGAAGTCTGGATGGTCAAACTGGCCGATCGCATCACCAACCTCCAGACCCCGCCCCATTACTGGACACCCCAGAAGATAGCCCTCTACCGGGCCGAGGCCGAAATCATCCTGCGCGAACTTAGCCCAGCCAGCCCCTACCTGGCCCAGCGTCTGGCCCAAAAGATCGAAGCCTACAGGGCTTTTGAATAGCAACGTGGTTTAGCGGTAAGATAGCCTGGACGCCGATAGCCGATGGCTTCACGATAGCAAAAAGGCTATGAGCTATTCGCTATTGAGCTGCGCCATACTAAGTTTGTCAAATCTTGGAGGCGCATCTACCCAGCCATCTGGTTGGGGCGCAGTACCTAAGGGTACACCGAGTTTGATACGGCGACGAACATACTTTGGAAGCACTTAGCGAGGTTTACATGCGAAGCGACATCATCAAAAAAGGCCCGCAACAATCCCCGGCCCGTGCCATGCTCCGTGCCGTTGGAATTGGCGACGAGGAATTCAAGATTCCCTGGGTGGGGATTGTGAATACCTGGACGGAAGGGATGCCCTGCAACTTCCACCTGCGCGACCTGGCCGCCGACCTGAAGATCGGGGCCAAGCAAGCGGGCTTCCAGACTTTCGAGTTCGGCGCACCGGCCATCTCCGACGGCATCAGCATGGGTACGGTGGGGATGCGGGCCTCGCTGGTCAGCCGCGAGGTGATCGCCGATAGCATCGAGCTGATCGCCCAGGGCTACCTCTACGACGGAATGGTTGCGCTGGTGGCCTGTGACAAAACGAACCCCGGCGGCATGATGGGCGTGATTCGCGCCGATGTGCCCAGTTTGGTTTTGTACGGCGGCTCCATCGCACCAGGCTACCTGAACGGCAAAGCCCAAACCGTGGTCTCGGTCTTCGAGGCAGTGGGCCAGCACGCAGCAGGCAAGATTGACGACCAGCAACTAGAAGCCGTCGAGCGCACCGCCATCCCTGGAGCCGGGGCTTGCGGCGGGCAGTACACCGCCAACACCATGGCGATGGTCTTGGAAGTGATGGGCTTCTCCCCGGTCGGCTACAACGCCATCCCCGCTGTGGCCCCGGAGAAAAAAGAAGCCGGGCGCAAAGCCATGAAGGTGCTGGCCGATGCCATCAAGGCGGGCCGCACCCCCAAGAGCTTCCTGACCAAGAAGAGCTTTACCAATGCGATTGCAGCGGTGGCGGCTACGGGTGGCTCGACCAACGCGGTGTTGCACTTGCTGGCAATTGCCAAAGAGGCCGGGATCAAGCTTACGCTCGAGGAGTTCGACAAGATATCCCGCAAGACCCCGGTCATCGCCGATATGCGCCCCTGGGGCCAGTACACCGCCTGGGAACTCTACGAGGCCGGCGGCATCCCCCTGATCATCCGCCGTTTGATTGAAGGTGGGCTGATTGATGGCGACCAGATGACCGTCACCGGCAAGACCCTCTGGCAGGAGACCCGCAAGGCCAAGGAGACCAAGGGCCAGAAGGTGGTGGTGAAAGCCGAGAAAGCCTTTAAGTCGGAGGGCGGTCTGCGGGTGCTCAAGGGCTCGCTGGCCCCGGAGGGCGCGGTGCTGAAACTGGCCGGAACCGAGACTAAAGTTCACCGGGGGCCTGCCAGGGTCTTCGACGGCGAGCAGGGCGCGATGAAGGCTGTGCTGAAGAAGCAGATCAAGCCCGGCGACGTGGTGGTGATCCGCTACGAAGGCCCCAGGGGTGCCCCCGGAATGCCGGAGATGCTCTCGGTGACCTCGGCGCTGGTGGGCGAGGGTCTGGGGCCATCGGTAGCTCTGGTAACGGATGGGCGCTTCTCAGGCGGAACCAAAGGCTTGATGATCGGGCATGTGGCTCCCGAGGCCCAGGTGGGCGGCCCCATCGCACTGATCAAAGAGGGCGACCTCATCTCGATTGACTGCGACAAGGGCGTGTTGAACCTCGAGGTCTCCGCCGCCGAACTCGCCAGGCGCGCCAAAGCCTGGAAAGCTCCCAAACCCCACTACAAGGCCGGGCTGTTCGCGCGGTACGCGGCGCTGGTGAGCAGTGCACGGGAGGGGGCGGTGCTGGTAAAGCCGGAGTGAGCGGGTAGCGGGTAGCCAAAGGCTAAAACATGGGCGAGAACAAGAAGACCCGCATCAAACTCGAGCAAATCAGAGCAAGCAACATAACCTTGCTCGAAGAACTTGGCGAACACGCTGAGGCGTATTTGCAGATTTTGCGGGAGTGGAAAGCAAACCCGACCATCGAACCCCGCGCCAAGCTCGAGGTGGCAGCTTCCATTCTTAAGAACCACGCTGAGGTACTCGAGCCGAGCCTCGAGCTTGAAGATGAGCTAA
>JBBIUP010000221.1:0-4123 GCA_037440185.1 Meiothermus sp.
AACCGGGCGCATCCGTTGGTGGGCTGTATCCTATTCCCTCCGCCGGGCCGGGTACTCAAATTAAAGCCATGAGGCAATATCAAAGCTCTATTGTTCTGGTATTGCTACTGCTGCTCTTGGGCGCGAGCCCTACCATTTTGCTGGTGGCTTCGGCCCAGCGCCCTGTGGCTGCATCCGGGCCTATACTCAGTCAGGAGCGCATCACCCTAACTGCACCCAACGCCCAGCCGGTTACCCTGACCGTGGACGTGGTGGACACTGCCCTGCAGCCCAACACGGCGCGGCTGCCGGGCAATATACCTCCCGAAAATGGCGGGCTGCTATGGTTATACCCGCAGATTACCGACCGGCCCCTCGAGGCCAGGGACTATCCATCGTCCGTCTCGGTGGCTTTTTTCGACCGCAATGGGGCGATATTGCAGATGCTGGATATTGACCCCTGCGACATCCGCTGCCCGAGCTATTTTCCCAAGGTGGCCTACCGGGGGCGCCTCGAGGTTGCCAGAGGCTGGTTTGCCCATCAAGGTATTGAGGTTGGTAGCCAAATTGAAGCCACGTTCATTCAGATTATGGGGTCTGGCCAGAATTGAGAATCGGTCGCATACTGCTATAGCGGTTTGCGTAAGGCCTATTTAGCCTTGCCCTCATCCAACCCATGCTGCTCTACCATGGAGTAAACAGAAGGAGGGCCTATGGCTGGCTTTTGGGACTTTCTAAGCAAAATATCTATCGTAGCGATTCCGGTGGTACTGGGCTGGTTTTTGAATGTGGGGAGCCAGCGCATTGCCGATTCCATCGAGACCCGCAACTTTATCCAGAGCATGATTGAGCAGCTATCCGATCCCAGCCGCAAGGCCCGGCAAGATATAGCCCTCATTTTGCTCAACGAATATGTGGGCAAGGAACAGCCCGAAATGGTGGCTAAAATTGCCGAGATTGTGTTTGACGAGAATATGGATCAGTTGGTGCGCAAAGGCAATGGCGACCCTCTTCTGGAGATTCAGGGCTCGACGGCCTTTGCGGTGTTGAGCGAACTGAACCCCGAGCGGGCCAGGCAAATCCGCGAGACTACCCAGCAGCGGGTGCTGGCGGCCCTGCTGGACGAGGTGAACGTACGCCAGGTAAAGTCTACCGGAGGCCTCCAATGAGATGGGGAATGCTGGTTTTGCTGCTTTTGCTGGCAGTTGCACTGGCCCAAACCTCTTCCAGGGTACTGGGTCAGCCATTGCCGCTTGAAGGAGCTACTGCTCTTCGGACACCCGAAGAGCGGGTGTTGCGGGCCTTGTCGGTGACCGAAGGCAAGCGCTGTCAGCTTTTCGAGGGGTGGGCTTTTGGCAAAGTGAACACCGCAGGCGACTACAGCAAGCTGATCGAAAGCTTCAACGGGGCCATCACTAAAGCGGGGTGGAAGCTCGAGGCCAAGGGTAACCTCTCGCAGGGCGGCTCCAATGTGGAGGCGTTCAAGCTCATCGGGGCCAGGGGTGAGCAGGTGTTGGGCTACTGGTTGCTGGCCGGCGGGCAGAGCCAGTTGCTGTGGTGCCGGTTGGGTTGAGGAGAGCAGGGGAGAGAAAAAGACTGTTGCCTTCGGTCTTTGGCTCATCGCGCATCGCCTTTGCCCCTGCTCCTCAGGGCGAGCCCGGTGCCCCCTGCTATTTCCGTGCCCTCACCCGCATCGGCAGCCCGCCGTGGGCACAGAGGGTGAAGTTGGGCTCGGGGCGGATGGGGGTGGGGCGGGTGCGTTCCAAATCAAACTTTTGCAGCACCGTCGCTACAATCAGCTTGTATTCCACGGCGGCAAAGCCCTGACCGGTGCACACCCTGGGCCCCAGGCTGAAGGGGAAATAAGCGCCGCGCGGCAGCGACTTTTCGAACTCCGGGGTCCAGCGCTCGGGCCGGAACTCGTCGGGGCGCTCGAAGAAGCGGGGGTCGCGGTGGGCGGCCCACTGGCTCATCACGATCTGGGCCTTGGGAGGCAGAGGCATCCCGCCCACCTCCAGCGCTTCCACGTTCTCGCGCCCGATAATCCACACCGGCGGGTACATGCGCAGGCTCTCCTTGAACACCTGGTCGAGGTAGGGCAGTCGCTGCACATCCTCTAAGCCGGGTAACTTGCCCAAGCCATCTACTTCGGCCTTGAGCCGGGCCTTGGCGGCTGGGTTCTGGTCGAGCAGATACCACGTCCAGATCAGGGCGTTGGCGGTGGTTTCCAAGCCCGCCGTAATGACGGTGAGCACCTCGTCGCGCAACTGCCGATCGGAAAGCTGCACATCGGGCTGGTTTTGGGCTTCCAGCAGCATCGAGAGCAGGTCGTCGCCCAGGTCGCCACGCGCACGCCTGCCGGCGATATGGCGGCTCACCATCTCGTTCAAGGCCCGCACCACCCGGATGCCGTCGCGGTTCATGGCGGGGTGCCAGTCGGGCAGGTTGAGCCAACCATAGACCATCTGCCCCACCACCTTCTGTCCCAGCATGATGGCCCGGTGCATGATCTCGCGGTCTTCACCGGCTTCCACATCGAACATGCACTTGGCCACCACCCGCAGCGTGAGGGCGTTCATGTCTTCGTCAATGTGCCGAATCTCGCTGTTTTGCCAGTGTTCGAGCATCTCCAGCGTAAACCGGCTCATCACCTCGGCATAGCTCTGGAGGCGCTTGTAGTGGAAGGCCGGGCGCATCAGGCGGATCTGCTGTTTCCAGAACTCGCCCTCGGAGAGCAAAATACCGTTGCCCATGCCCCCGGCAAAGGAGCGGGTCATGTCGGATTTGTGGAACTGCTCGGCCCGCTCGATCAGTACTTCTCGGATCAGGTCGGGGTGGTTGAGAAACACGATTTCCTTACCGGAGGCGAAATGGAAGGTGGTGATGTCGGGGCTGGTGCGCGAGAGATGGATAAAAAAGCCCAGGGGGTCTTGGCGCAGCTCGAGTTCGGTGGGGTCGAGGATCATCTAAAAGAGCATACCTCAGGGCCGGGTGGCCATCTGCCCCTCATCCCAACCCATCTCCCCAGGGGCAGAGCTCTCCTATCACTTTCCCTCTCCCGCTGGGGGAGGGTGAGGGTTTTGGGTAGAATCTCCTGGATGCCAGAGCTTATTTGGGATGGAAAATATAAAGACGGCAAAAAGGTTGCGCCCGTCCGCATTGCCCTACCCTTCCAGACCATCGAGACCATCAACGAAAGCGCCCAGGAGCGCCAGCGAATGCTGGATTTTTTCAGCGCAGGCCGCGACACCGAGTGGCGCAACCGCCTAATTTGGGGCGACAAAAAATACGTGCTCCCCAGCCTGCTGGAAGAGTTCGCGGGCAAGGTGAACCTGATTTACATAGACCCCCCCTTCGCCACCGGGGCCAACTTCAGCTTTACCGCCACCGTGCCTGCCCACCCCGAAGACGACGACTCCGAAACCCAAAGCTTCACCAAAGAACCCGGCATCCTGGAACAAAAAGCCTACCGCGACACCTGGGGCAAAGGGCTGGACAGCTTTTTGCAATGGATGTACGAAACACTAGCAATTTTGCGCGATTTGCTGGCTGAGGACGGGAGTATTTACGTGCATATGGATGATAACGCAGGACATTATGTCAAAGTTTTATTGGATGAGGTGTTTGGTGCTGACAAGTTCATTAACGAGATATCATGGAAACGAACAAACGTTCACAACACCGCAGGAAGGTATGGACGGGTTCATGATGTCATCTTTTTCTATAGAAAATCAGACCAATTTACTTGGAATGAAATCAAGACGGATTTTAGCCCTGAACAACTTTCAAGATACAAGCAAGATGAAAAAGGCCGATGGTATACGGGACAGGATTTGACAGGAAGTCGCCCAGACAGTGATTCGGGAAAATTTGAGTGGCGGGGAACCATGCCTGCTGCAAATCGGGGTTGGGGGTATTCTTTAGAGCAACTTGAGAAATGGTGGGCAGAAGGCCGAATCTTAACAAAGAAAGATGGAACTCCTCGACTAGATGGACTAAAAGTATATCTTGATGAAAAAGAAGGGACTGCTCTTCAATCTATTTGGACGGACGTTTCTCGCATAGCAAATACAAGCAGCGAACGCTTGAATTATCCCACCCAAAAACCCGAAGCCCTTTTGGAGCGCATCATCAAAGCCTCGTC
>JBBIUP010000222.1:0-4119 GCA_037440185.1 Meiothermus sp.
ATGTATATCGTAGTTGCCGGCGGCGGCGAGATCGGCTCGCAGATTGCCAAAGCCCTGCACACCCAACACGACCTGGTAGTAGTGGATACCAACCCCGAGGCCAAAGAACGCCTGGGGGGGTTGGATGTACAGGTCGTGATCGGCAGTGTCACCGACCCCGAAACCCTGCGTGAGGCCAAAGTAGACCTTTGCGACACCTTCCTGGCTACTACCAACTGGGACGAGGTCAATTTGATTGCCTGCATGTTGGCCAAGGGGCTGGGGGCCAAAGAAACCCTGTGTTTTGTGGGTAAACAATCCTATGTGGATATCCTCACCGATCCCCGCACGGTGGAGATTCTGGGCACCCGCATTGACCAGGTGTTCTGGCCCCAACGCTCGCTGGCAAAAGAAATTGTGGAAGTGATCCGAATTCCGGGCGCAGTGGATACCGAGGTGTTGGCAGGAGGACGGCTGCGCTTTGTGGAATACCAGGTACGGGAGGGCGGCCCCTATGCGGGCAAGGAACTGGCCCTGCTGGACTGGCCCAACGGCAGTTTTATGGCAGGAATTTTGCGTGAAGGAGAGTTTCATGCTGCCACCGACCCGAACTTTAATAGGTTGGCCCTCGAGGCCGAAGACCGCATTTTCTTCATGACCACCCCCCAGGGCTTCGACGCCATCCAGGCCTGCTTTGCGCCACGCGAGCGGGTGCGGCGGGTGATGGTGGTGGGGGGCGGCAATGTGGGCTACATGGTCACGCAGGAACTGTTGAGGCACCGCCTCGAGGTCACCATCATAGACCACAACCCCGACCGTTGTGCTTGGCTGGCCGAACACCTTCCGGGTGCGTTGGTGCTGGAAGGGGACGGCACCGACTTAGAACTGCTGGAATCCGAAGGGCTCGATCACGTGGACGTGATGGTAGCGGTCACCGAAAACGACGAAAAAAACTTGCTGGTCTCGCTCTTGGCCAAGCAGGTGGGCGTAGCCAAGGTCATCACCCGGGTCAACCGGGGGGAAAACCGCCGCCTTTTCGAACATGTGGGCATTGACATTCCCCTCACCCCCCGCGCAGCAGCGGTGCGCGAAGTGGTGGACTGGATTGCTCCTGACAACGTAGACCACCTGGCCCTGATCGAAGACCAGGTAGAGCTATTGGAATTCGAACTGCCCAGCGACTTCCGCGAGACTCCCTTCGAGAAGCTGACCCTGCCCAAGGGCGCGGTGGCGGTGGCCCTCGAGCGCGGTATCAAGGTCTATTTGCGCTCCCCCATGCTGGCCGTCACGGCTGGAGACAAGCTACTCGTACTCACCGACCGGCAGGTGGCCGATGAAGTCCTGGCCCAGGTTCGCTAAGGCCGCCCGGGCCAATCCCATCCCGGTCGCCACCTATATGACCGGAACCGTTTACTTCGCCCTGGGCGGAGTGATGGGGGTGCTGGGGCTGGCCGACTCGCTTCTGGGGAAAGATGCCCTGGGTTTTTTCGTGGGCGCAGCCATCGGATTGGGCCTGGGACTGGTGCTACGTCAACTGGGAAGCCCCCAGGCCGAACCCCGCCGGGCCGAAGCCTTGTTGACCGTGGCAGTGCTTTGGATTCTGGTTCCCATCCTGGGAGCCATCCCGTTCTGGATTTCGGGGGGTCTTAGCTATCTGGATGCGCTGTTCGAGGCCACCTCGGGTTTCAGTACCACCGGAGCCACCATTCTGACCGACTTCGACCAGTTCAGCTACGGGCTCTTTTTCTGGCGCTCGATGAGCCAGTGGTTTGGCGGAATGGGCATTTTGCTTTTGTTCATCGTGGTGCTGCCGCACCTGGCTCTGGCCGGACGGCAGATGTTTTTTGCCGAGGTAACAGGGGTACAAAAACAACAACTCACCCCCAAGCTACGCCAGACCGCTACCAACATCCTGCGGGTGTACTTGCTCCTCACGCTCCTAACCCTAACCGCCTATTTGCTCACCGGCGTACCGGTGTTTGAAGCTGTCGCCAACACCTTTTCCAGTGTCTCCGCCGGAGGCTTCAGCCCCAACCCCCAGAGCTTCGCAGCCTACAGCCCCCTGACCCAATGGATTGCTGTATTGGTCATGTTCCTCACGGGGGTAAACCTTTTGCTGCAATATCGGGCCATCTTTGGCCGTGAATACACCGCTCCCCTGCGCGACCCAGAGTTTCGCGCCTATGCCCTGATTGTGCTGGTGGTCGGGCTCTTGATGGCAGCTATCCTGTTTTTGCGCCACGACTACGACCTGGAACCCGCCCTTCGCCACGCTTTTTTCCAAACCGCTTCCATCGTCACTGGAACCGGCTTCGCCTCGGCAGATTTCGCATTGTGGGTGGTGCCAGCCCAAACCCTGCTGGTGATGTTGATGTTTTTAGGGGGAAGCGCAGGCAGCGTAGGAGGTAGTATCAAGATCATTCGCTGGCTGGTCATCGGGGCGCTGGTGCGGCGGGAGTTGCAACGGGCCCTGCACCCCCAGGCGGTGCTGCCACTGCGGGTGGGCAACAAAACCGTGGGTGAAGATGTACTTAGGGCCGTCTCGGCTTTCATTACGTTGTATGTGGGATTGTTTGCCTCGGGGGCGCTGATAATAGGGGTATTGGAGGAAGATTTTGTGGTGGCCTTTACCGCTTCAGCGGCTGCTATCGGCAACGTAGGGCCGGGGTTGGGCGCAGTGGGGCCGATGGCCCATTATGGCGACCTGCACCCCATCTCCAAGGGCGTGATGATCTTTCAGATGTGGGCGGGTCGTATCGAGCTTATTGCCGTGTTGTCATTGTTCACCCCCGAGCTATGGCGCCGACTGCGGGCATGACGCAGTCGGTACGGACATGGAACCAGTAACGACGAAATCAGCCCATGTGTATCTAGCTGTACGATCCTGATCCCTATGAAAAGAAAACCGAAACCCTGGCTGCTGCAGAACCTGCGCTTTGCCTACTATTTTCTGGGCGTGGTCTACCTGGCTTTGGGCGCGGTTATGCTGGGGCTCGAGGTTCTCTCATTGGTGCTGGGGGAATCGCCCTGGGGGTTTCTTGCCGGCGCAGTGGCCGGGCTGGGGCTGGGCTGGTGGTTTCGCAGTCTGGGCGACCCCAAACACGAGCCGGGGCGGGCCGAAGCCCTGCTTTCGATTGCGCTGATCTGGCTGCTGGTTCCAGCTCTGGGGGCTATCCCGTTCTGGATTTCTGGGGGAATGCACTACCTGGACGCCCTTTTCGAAGCGATGTCTGGCTTCACTACAACCGGTTCCACTGTGCTGGCCAATTTTGAACAGTTTGGCTACAGCTTGTTTTTCTGGCGCAGTTTGATGCAGTGGTTCGGGGGCGTGGGGATTCTGGTGCTGGTGGTTGCCCTGTTGGCACATCTGGCTGTAGCAGGCCGCCAGCTCTTTATCACCGAGAGCACGGGCATACAAAAAGAACCCTTTACCCCCCGTTTACGCACCGCCGCCCTGAGCATTCTCAAGGTTTATACGGCCCTCACCCTGGCGGCAGCCTTGTGTTACTGGATTGCAGGGGTGCCGGCTTTTGAAGCGGTCTGCAACGCCCTCACTACCTTGCCCGCAGCCGGGTTCAGTCCCAACCCTCGTAGCTTCGAAGCGTACAGCCCCCTGGCCCAGTGGTTCGGAACGCTTTTCATGTTTTTGGGGGGTGCGGGGTTTGTGTTGCAGTACCGGCTCTTCTTCACTCGAGACCCCCGTCCACTTTTGAGAGATGTGGAGTTACGGGTCTATACCCTCATTGTTCTGGTGTTTAGCGCGTCATTGGCTGTCTTTTTGATGACCCACCACACCCAGGATATGAACTATACCTGGAGCGATGCCATCCGCCATGCTTTCTTCAACGTCACTTCCATCATCACCACTACCGGCTACGCCAGTACTGATTTCGCTTTGTGGGTTCCAGCAGCCCAGGCCATTCTGGTAGCGGCGATGTTCGTGGGGGGTTGTGCGGGCTCGGGTGCCGGTGGGATCAAGGTAATTCGCTTGTTGGTCGTGGGAGCCATTGTGCGGCGGGAATTAATACGTTCGCTACATCCCCAGGCGGTCATGACCCTGCGTCTGGGTAGCAAGAGCCTGGGCGAGGACGTGATGCGCTCGGTGGCCGCTTTCATCACCCTCTATGTGGCTTTGGTGGC
>JBBIUP010000223.1:0-4086 GCA_037440185.1 Meiothermus sp.
TCGGGGCTTTTGGGGAAAGCAATGATGAAGGGTAACGCAGTGCCCTGGGCGGCCCGGAGGTCGTCCAGGGTGATGTCTTGCTCGACCTTGGGGCCGGCGGCAAAGACCAGGGTATCGCCCACGGCCACCGGCTCTTTGCTGGGAATCTTTTCCTCGCGGGGCACCAGGCCCGCACCCACCCACAAAGTTGAAAGCACCGCAGCACCCGCGCTCACCCCGATGGCTGCCTGCAACACCGCCCGGCGGGTGGCATGGGCCTGCGGGTCTTCGGGGTGGTGGTCGTGGTGATGGGCTGTGGCTTCATGATCAGCCATTCTTACTCCTCCAATTTCTGCTCTGTTCTGGTCTTTTCCGAATCTGTAGGGGGTTTGGCGATTTATGTTGAATGAGATTCGGGGTTGTTACCAGGGGAACTCGCCCTTTTCGTCTTCGGCCAGGATCTCTTCCTGCATAAAGTATTTTTTGTAGATGGCGATCAGCAGGGCCAACACCAGCATCATGCTGGCGAATACCCCAGCCTGCAGGGTAGAGGCATTGTAGTAGCCGATTTCAGGATTATTGGCAAACACCAGGGTGCGCACAAAGAAGCCCGAAAGCAGCACCAACAGAATCGAGAGTACCACCCCTGCCACCATCGGCAGGCTGCTGGGTTCGGGGTGATGATTGCCGGGGCGCAACTCGGAGCCCTCGAGCCAGTTGCTCATCAGCCCGATAAAACCGTATATGAAAAGCACCATGGCGAAGGCCATCAGCCCGATGTTGCCCACCGTGAGGTGCGGCACCACGCCTGCCTCGTGTACCACCCGCATACGGTCGTTGAGGTAGGCCATCAAGAACAGTGCCGCCGAGAACACCAGGGCGAAATAGGGAACTATGGTGTCATTCCGATACATTCATCCCTCCTGGGTAGATCCTAGCGAGCAGCCTTGATTTGTTCGGGCGAAATGCCACCAAACTTGTTGCTCCAACTGTTTTTGATATAGGTGGCGACCCCAGCCAGCTCTTCGTCGGAGAGTTGGGCAAAACCGGGCATACCGCCCTTGCCTTTGATCAGGATGTTGATGGTGTATTCGGCATTGCCCGCGTTGGCGCCACCGTCCAGGGCTGGGAATACACCGGGCAGTCCTTTGCCAGTGGCCTGGTGGCAACCTGCACAACTAGCGGTGTAGACGGCCTCTCCTTTGGCTTTGAGGGCCTCATCCACAGCTGCAACCGGGCCTGCTGCCCCACCAGGCGCCCCGGCTTCCTTGGTGGCGGGGGGCTTGGCGACTTCCTCGAGGGTCTTGTTGGTAACGCCGGAGGCCGCAAAGAACAGCCAAACCCCACCCAGGATGGCAGCCGTAGCGATGGCCGCAGCCAGCCCAGGGAAGCGCTCGCGCACAGGCTTGACATCGGCATCGGCTACCCGCAATGTTACATCCAGGGTGCCCGAGACTTCCTTGCCTTCCTCGAGACCCTGCACCAGTACACCGGGGGTATTGGCGACCTTAAAGGGGATCTCCTTCACTTCCCTGGCACCGTTGGTATAGTGCGTTACCACCCTGAGCTGGTGCTCACCATCGGTCAACGAGCGGGTATCGTAGGAAACTTTGAAGGGGGGTTGGGTCAGCACCTGTACGGGCTGGGTGCCGCCATCCAGATAGACTTCGATGCGCTCAATCGGCATTGCTGGGTTCCTCCTAGTCAGACCTCCCAAAATCGGTCTGGCACTGTTCCAAAGACTACCAGAAATTGGGGGCACCATGCCCCTGGATTTGAATATAGAAATTTTCGACCAGGGCAAATGTCCCTGGCCCCGATTGTAACAATAAAAACCTTTTGTGTTCCAATAGTAATCTGGACTGATTTTGAGAAACTACGCTACGGGGTGGAGGGGGCAGCCCTTACCCCCCACCTTCCCGGAGCAGGGCTACACTCTGCCGCACGCCCTCCGCTCCACCCGTCACCTCGAGGGCTACCGTTCCAATGAATGGGTGCAACACCCCCCGTAGCCAGGCCCAGTCCACCAACCCCATTCCGCAGGGCAGGTGTTCGTCCCGGTGCCCCTGGTTGTCGTGCAGGTGAAAATGCGTTAGGCGGTCATGGAGCAGCTGGTGGTATTCCTGGGGGCCGCCGGAACCGCGTTGGATCAGGGCGTGCCCCACGTCCAGGCAGTAGCCGTACTGCGGGTGGGCGTCTAGCAGGGCCAGCAGTTCGGCGGGTGTTTCCAGCAAATCGGCCCTGCTCAGGCCCAGGTTTTCCAGAGCTACCGGAATGGCCAGTTCCAATTGCTCGAGCGCTTGGTGTACTTGCTGATGGGCATGGGCCACCGCCTCGGGCAGCCGCAGCGGAACCATACCAGTGTGCAGCACCCCACAGGTCGCGCCGATCTGGGCCCCAAATTGAATGGCCTGCTGGGTGCGTTCCTGCGAGAGCCGCTGCACCTGCGGCACCAGCGAGGCCAGGTTCCAGTCCACAAAGGGTAGATGCAAGCTAAAGCCCACCCCGGCAGCGCGGCCCATCTCGGCCAGCTCCCTGGCCCCCGGCAGCCGGGGATCTATCTCATGGTGGTCGTAGGCAATCTCCAGAAAAAGCCCAAGCTCTGCGGCCAGGTCGAAAGACTGGCGGTAGTTCAGGCCGGCGGTGAGGGGGCTGAAACCCAGCTTCATAGAAAAAGTGGGTGGATTATACCGTGGGAAGCTTGGAAGCACGGCGTTACGTGCAGCGAGGCCGCCTTTGCTAGCTACGCAGGGGTAGCGCCCAAGGATCACTCCTCAGCCCATAACCGGCGGGGCAAGGTCAACCCTGGGGGAAACCGGCGGCTCAACCGCGCCATCGAACTCGTCACCTGGAACCGCCTCAGGTGCGACCCCGAGACCCGAGCCTACCGTGATGGCAAGCGGCAAGAGGGGATGGCCGCTCGCCTGGCTACCCGGGCCACCAAGCGCCAGGTCTGCCGTTCGATCTACTGGTTGTTGTGCAAGGTATTGACATAGAGGCCTCCCACAAATACGCCGTATAGCGGTTTTTTGCTATGCGGCGTACATTACGGTGCACCGTGTGTGCCGTAATGGCGGGAAACGCGATAATGGTTGGTATTACGTTCGGCTGGTGAATTCCCGTTTGATGTAGAGCATAGGGTCGGTGGGATTGGCACTGGCAACAATCAGTTTGTTGGCTTCTTCCTCGTCGAGTTCAAACAGCGCCGCATATTCGGAAGGGGCAACCACAGCTTCCTTAAAGTCAGTCACGCCGCGCTCGATAAACCAGAGGGTAATTTCTTTTAGTGCTGTATCGCCCTCTGTCCCAAATTTGGGGCCAAAAGCATCCAGGCTCAGTACCCGGTGCGTGCCCTCGCGCACAAAGATAGCAAAACGGGCTTTAGCCCGCTGATCCTGCCAGTCGGTAAGGTAGTTGACCACCGCTTCGGCAAAATTCACGCCCTTGAGGGCTTCCTTAAAAGCAGACAGGGTTTCTCTGGGTGCGCCGCGCAAGCCTACGACTTCCATACCCTTATTCTAAGTAGCTCCACGGTAAGTTTGTCACCGCATCCACTGGCGGCAGCCGCTCTAAGGGTGCACAGATAGGTGTCGGGCCTTTTTATCCTAGTTGGGAACAGCATTATTATTGCTCTACCTTCACGCCTTTCCAGAAAGCGATGCGACCCTGGATCTGCCTGGCAGCTTCTTTGGGTTCGGGGTAATACCAGGCAGCATCTGTATTGGTCTGCCCGCCTACTTCAAGGCTATAGTAGCTAGCCACCCCCTTCCAGGGACAGGTGGTGTGGGTGGCAGAGTTCCGCAGAAATTCCGGCTTCACCGATTCGGCAGGAAAGTAATGGTTGCCCTCCACTACCACCGTGTCGCTACTTTCCGCAATCACTTGGCCGTTCCAGATGGCTTTCATGGTCTCGAGGTTAGCGCGATGGATGAAGGGGCGTGGTGTCGCAACCTACATAAGGGACGGAGAGTTGGGTTTTTCCCCAATCCCCGACCCTTACAACCTGTCGCGGTTCCCACAATTACTCCGCACGCGGTGCGGAGTAATTGTGGGAACCGCTCCATCCCCTCTCTTCAAGGCAAAATGAAGGAGATCAACTTGGTTTCC
>JBBIUP010000224.1:0-4085 GCA_037440185.1 Meiothermus sp.
GTGGCGGTGGTCTCGGCCTTGATCTGCTTCTCGCACTCCTTGTCGCCACAGTGGAAAGCCTTGACAAAACCCAGCTCGACTTTCTGTTTGAAATCGTCGTAGCTGTCCACTTGCCAGGTGTGCTCGTCGCGGAATTGCAGAGCGCGCTGGTACAGATCGTGTTGGAACTGCTCGAGTTTTGCTGGAATCAAGCCCAGCAGCTCAGATAGCTGAACGGTTTCTTTACCGCCCAAGCGGTTTGCCAGTACGGCAGTTCCGGCTTCTACATCGCGCGGCCCCATCTCGAGGCGCAGCGGTACGCCCTTCAGTTCCCACTCGTTGAACTTGAAACCAGGGCTGTGCTGGTCGCGGTCATCGAGGAAGACCCGGATACCCGCGGCCTTGAGGTGGTCGGCCAGCTGTGTCACTGCTGGCATCACGGCCTCGCGGGTATCGGCCTTGTAGATCGGCACAATCACCACCTGAATCGGTGCCAGCCGGGGCGGCAGGATGAGGCCCTTATCGTCGCCGTGGGTCATCACAATGGCCCCTACCACACGGGTGGTGAAGCCCCAGGAGGTGGTGTGGACGTGCTTGTTTTGCTGGTCTTTATCCTGAAACTGAATGTCAAAAGCCTTGGCAAAGTTCTGGCCCAGGTAGTGCGAGGTGCACGATTGTAGGGCCTTGCCGTCGCGCATCATGGCCTCGTAGCTGATGGAGTAGACCGCCCCTGCAAACTTCTCCGACTCGGTTTTGGGGCCTTCCCAGCCCGGAATTGCACACCAGTCGCGCAACACCGTGGCATACACACCCGACATGCGCCGGGTCTCTTCTTCAGCCTCTTCCTGAGTGGCGTGCGCGGTGTGGCCTTCCTGCCACAAAAACTCGGTGGTGCGCAGGAATAGTTTGGTACGCAGTTCCCAGCGCACTACGCTGTTCCACTGGTTCAACAGTTGCGGCAGGTCGCGGTAGGTGCGAATCCACTTGGCCCACATGTGCCCAATGATGGTCTCGGAGGTGGGGCGCACCGCCAGGGGCTCTTCCAGGGTTTCGCCGCCGGCCTGGGTCACCACCGCCAGTTCGGGGGCAAAGCCTTCGACGTGCTCGGCTTCTTTTTGCAAAAAGCTGATGGGGATGAACAGGGGAAAATAGGTGTTCTGGTGACCGGTCTCCTTGAACATCCGATCGAGTTCGTGCTGGATGTTTTCCCACAGGGCAAAGCCGTAGGGCTTGACCACCATGGTGCCGCGCACCGGGCCATAGTCCACCAGATCGGCCTTGAGTACCACTTCGTTGTACCACTCGTTGAAATCTTGCGATTGCGGAATTAAGCCTTTGTCCTTCGCCATACCGTGACATGATACCTGTTCGAAACGAATAGGACAGAATTTGTGTTGAGCTGGGTGCTTTGCAACCCTGCTTTACTGTAGGCTGGTTGGGTAAATTAACAAGAAATTACTGTTGGGATAACGTCCAACTAACAACCCTGATAACGCATGGATAAGGCATTAGACCGGTAACTGCTTGACAATGAAACTTGGTTTGCAGTTTCATACCACTTGACCGTAATCGGGTCCAGTCGAAACTATCCTAAGGAGGTCTACCGTGCGTAGATGGATGTTTTTAGGGATCGGGCTTGCTGTTTTCCTAGCTGCCTGCTCGGGTTCCCAGCGTGTTCAGCCTCAGTTTGAACCTGTACAGGAGCTTGCCACCGGCGTAGGTGCCCAGAACACTGGGGCCACCGAGATGGTGAACGAAACCCCCGCCGCCTGGCTGGTGGAACTCTCGGGCAGGCCCAAAATCGAAGGGGGCAGTGATGCCTCGGTCAAGGCCGACAAAGACAACTTCCGCGCCCTGGCTCAGGCCAATGGCGTGAAGTTCCTCGAGCGCTTCGAGTACAGCGAGCTCTGGAACGGCCTCTCGGTGCAGGCCAGTGCCAGCGAGGCTGCCAAGCTGCGGGGTATTCCCGGCGTGAAAGCGGTCTGGCCGGTGCTCACCGTTGCCGCGCCCCGGCCCGTAGATGGGGGTAGCGAAACCGACATGTTCACCGCCATCACCCAGACCCAGGTAAACATCGCTCAAAATACGCTGGGGCTAAACGGGCGCGGCATCAAGGTCGGTATCATTGACAGTGGCATTGACCTACAGCACCCCGACTTTGCTGGGCGCATACGCTATGGCTTCGACTTCGTGGGCGATGCCTACAACGCGGGCGACCCCACCAACAGCACCCCCATCCCCCAGCCCGGCCCCGGCACCCGCCCCGGTGGCGACGACTGCAACGGGCACGGCACCCACGTGGCAGGCATCACCGGCGCCAATGGTGTTATTCGGGGCGTAGCTCCTGAAGTAACACTGGGGGCCTACCGCGTGTTTGGCTGCGACGGTTCTTCCAGCGCCGATGTCATCATTGCGGCCCTGGAAATGGCCTACAAGGATGGCATGGACGTGGTGAACATGAGCCTGGGCGCCGCCTTCCAATGGCCCCAGTTCCCCACCGCAGTGGTTTCCAACCGCCTGGTTAAGAAAGGCGTGGTGGTGGTAGCCTCTGCCGGCAACAACGGAGCCAACGGTGCGTTCTCGCTGGGTGCTCCTGGCGTGGGTGAAGATGTGATTGGCGTAGCCTCCTACGACAACGTGGCCGTGTTCCTCAATCTTTTCACCATTACTCCTGACAACCAGCCTATCTATTATGGGCCTGCCACCGGCGCCCCTACCCCTCCTACCTCCGGCAGCCTTCCGCTGGCCCGCACCGGTACCCCCACCACCGCCAACGATGCCTGCAGCCCGCTGCCTGCTGGCAGCCTGACGGGCCGTGCGGTGTTGATCCGGCGCGGTACCTGCACCTTCTACCAAAAAGCCTCTAACGCACAGCAAGCAGGAGCCGCAGCCGTTGTGCTGTACAACAATGTACCTGGACGTTTCTCACCATCGGTGTCTGGTACGCCTGCCATCGCCATTCCGGTAGTAGCCATCTCAGATACCGAAGGCGTATTAATCAACAACCGCCTCGCCGCAGGCTCCGTTACGCTAACCTGGACTAACCAGGGCTTCTCTGTACCCAACCCTACCGCCAACCTGATTAGCAGCTTCAGCTCCATAGGACTCTCGCCCGACCTGACCCTCAAGCCCGACCTGGGCGCACCCGGTGGCCTGATCTACTCCACCTATCCGCTCGAGAAAGGAGCCTTCGCCACCCTCAGCGGCACCTCTATGTCGAGCCCGCACGTGGCCGGTATGGTGGCGCTCTACCTCCAGGCCAAACCCGGCACCCCGGCTTCGGAGATGCGCACCATCCTGCAAAACACTGCCGACCCCAAGCGTCTTTCTGTAGCTCCAAGCAGCGGTTTGCTGGACATCGTGCACCGCCAGGGCGCGGGCATGGTACAGATTGTGGACGCCATCGAAAGCACCACCCGCGTCACCCCCGGCAAGCTCACCCTGGGCGAGGTCGAGAGCGGCTCGGTCACCCGCACCCTCACCGTCCGCAACCTGGGCGGCAGCAGCGAGACCTACACCTTTAGTCACACCGCCGCCCCCGCCACCACCGGTACCTTCACCCTGGGCTATTTCAACGCGCCGTCGGCGGTGTCGTTCGGCAGCCCCAGCATCACGGTGGGGCCGGGCGGCTCGGCCAGCGTGAACGTGACGGTCACCCCCAACCCCGGTCTGGCCAACCTGGCCCAGTTTGGCGGCTATGTGGTGGTACGCAACAGCGAAGGTGCAACCGTAGCCCGTGTGCCCTACGCAGGCTTCAAGGGCGATTACCAGAGCATTGTAGCCCTTGCACCCACGCCGCTCGGCTTACCCTGGCTGGCCCGGCTGGTGGGTACTACCTATACCCGCTCAACAGGCTCCAGCACCTTCACCCTGCAAGGCGGCGACATCCCCTACTTCCTGATCCACCTGGCCCACCCCGTTACCAAGCTACAGTTTGAGGTGCTGAACGCCTCCAACAACCGCCCCGTACACCCGGTCTTTAACAAGTTTGTAGACCTCGAGTATGTCGGGCGCAACTCTACCTCTACGGGCTTCTTCGCGATTGCCTGGGACGGCACCCGCATCCACAGCAATATGGACAATGGCAACGGCGACAACTCGCTGTT
>JBBIUP010000225.1:0-1930 GCA_037440185.1 Meiothermus sp.
AGAGTGGCAGCAAGTACTGCAAACCAATCTGACCGGGCCTTTTTTCGCAACCAGGGCGGCCGTACCGGCGATGCAGAAGCGGGGTGGGGGCTACATCATTAATGTCGGTTCCCTGGCCGGAAAGAATTCTTTCGCCAACGGCGCTGCCTATAACGCCAGTAAATTCGGTTTGTTGGGCTTTTCCGAAGCCTCCATGCTCGATCTGCGCTACTACGGTATTCGTGTTACCAGCATCTTACCTGGTTCAGTAGATACTGCCTTTGCCGGGAACGCCATCGGTGCCCTCTGGAAAATTCAACCTCAGGATATTGCCCAGGCGGTGCTTTACCTGCTGCAAAGCGATTCCCGCATTACCCCCAGCCAGCTCGATTTGCGCCCCAGCCAGCCACCCAGGAAGTAAGTTGCCTGCACAAATAATCCACGCAGCATTTTTGCTGTGTGGGCAAAAGCCCCTGCACAACCTGCTGGCAACCGATGCCTTGCTTTGATACCGGGGATGCCGATGGGTAGTTTTTTGGTAGCTCCGGACAATTGTCCTTGATGTGGTTTCTCAACACCTTCACTGCAGACTCATTAAAAACCAATCTGACACACAAATATTGATACGATCCTTAACTGTGTCTTGGGGTGATTCCAGACTCTTTACTTGGCCAAAGATTGTAGTAAGATACCATTTGACGCAGAGGGCAGATGGTCAAAAATGACGTTCGGAACATTATGGAAACGCTGCCAAAGACTGCTGTCGAGGTTCAAAGCAAGCCATGTCCTGGTCAACGGTCTAGGGTATGGCTTGAAACTAGGAGGAGGACATGAAAAAAGGTCTCTTGATTGCAGCCGTAGCTGCCCTTGGTTTGATGGGCTCGGCGATGGCCCAGGGCAGGCTCACCGTCTGGACGCACTATGGTGGCCCCGAGCTGGCCTGGCTCAAGCAAACCGCTGCCAGCTTTACCAGGAGCAGCAGAACCCAAGTGGATATTGTCGAAGTGCCTTTTGGCGATATCCAGAATAAGTTCATCCTGGGGGCGCCCCAGGGTCAGGCTGCCGATCTGGTGGTAAGCATCCCTCACGACTGGGTAGGTGCCATGGCCGCAGCGGGCGTGTTGGAGCCCATGGGTAAGTACGCTACCAGCAGCTACGTGCAGAGCCTCTCGGATGTGGCAGTAGACGCCCTCACCTTCCGCAACCAACTCTTTGCGTTGCCCATGTTTGCCGAGTCGGTAGCCCTGATCTACAACAAAAAACTGGTCAGGGAAGCCCCCAAAACCTGGGATGAGTTTCTCAAGATTGCCCAGGACAACACCAAGGGCAATTCCTTCGGCTTCCTCTACGATCTGGGCAATGCCTACTTCAACTATGGTTGGTTTACAGCTTACGGAGCCTCGGTGTTTGGCCGTACCGCCCAGGGGGTAGATGCCAGCCAGACCCGCCTGGGGGGCGACGCGGGCAACCGTGCAGTGAGCTTCATCAAGGACCTGCGCTACCGCTACCGCCTGATTCCCGAGGGGGTGGACTACGGCGTGGCTGACAGTGCCTTCAAAGAAGGTGCCCTGGCCATGATCCTCAACGGCCCCTGGGCGATTGGCGACTACAAAAAAGCCAACATTGACTTCGGCATCGCGCCCATGCCCAACCCGCCTGGTGGTCAGCAGTGGCGTCCTTTTGTGGGGGTGCAGGGGGTGGCCATGAACGCCTACTCCCGCAACAAGACTGCTGCCGCTAACTTCGCCAAGCTGCTGGTTACCACTCAAAACCAGGTGGCCTTTAACAAGGCTGGAGGCCGTCTACCGGTTTCCAAGCAGGCCGTACAGCAACTGCGCAACGATCCGGTTGTGGCTGGTTTTTCGGCCACCATCGCGCTGGGTTCACCCATGCCCAATATCCCCGAGATGGGTAAGGTCTGGGGGCCTTGGGGCAATGCGCTGTCCCAGGC
>JBBIUP010000225.1:2030-4076 GCA_037440185.1 Meiothermus sp.
GAACCGCCCTCGAGCAGGTCTATACCCGCGCCCTCCCGGCTGCCGTGCGTATCGAAACCGTTCCAGAAGGCACTGGCTCCGGCTTTTTTATCAGTGCCGATGGGCTGGTCATGACCGCCTACCATGTGATTGAAGACACCCGCAGTTTTAGGGTAGTTAACGCCAGGAACGAATCGTTTCCGGCCGAACTGGTGGGCTACGATGAGTTCCGCGACATCGCCGTTTTACGGGCCAGGGTGAATGGGCCAGTGCCCTTCTTGGGGCTCGAGACCGGCCAGGGCCCCCGCATGGGAGAGCCCTTGCTGGCTGTAGGGAACTCGAGGGGCGATTTTATTGCACCACGTTACGGGCTGGTCAATACCGTCGAGCGCGATATTTTCCCTTTTTTCAACTCCATCGCCATCTCCACCACCATCCCCTTAGCCCCCGGCGACTCGGGTGGCCCGGTGGTTAACCAAGCTGGGCGGGTGGTTGCAGTGGTGGTGGCGATTGGTCAGCCCAACGGGGTATTTGAGAGCTATCTGTCTCCGCTGCTAGGCCTGGGCGATGTGATTACGCAACTTCAGTCAGGCCGCAAACGCGATGTGCCCTATATTGGGGTGCAGCTTTTCCAGATAGATGATGAAACCGCCACGACCTTGCGCATTCCCAAAGAAGGGGTCTTGATCCGGGGACTGTTGCGCGGGGGAGCTGCCGAGCGGGCTGGGCTGCGGGGTTTTGCGATCCGCCGAGAAAACGGTCAGGAAGTCTACGATTTCGATGTAATCCTCGAGGCCGATGGCCGAACCTTCAACGACGTTACCCAGCTCCAGCGCTACATCCGCAGCAAAGAAGTGGGCGACAACGTAACCCTGACGGTGCGGAGGGGTGTCCAGACCCTCAAGATCGAACTCAAGCTCACCGCCAATCCAACCCGTCGCAGTTGATTCAAAAAACACCCCTGATTCAAAGCTCTTCACAGAGGCTTGTGTAGAGCGGCGAAACCAGGATTTGTCTCAGAGGTGTCTCGCAGTCTTTTACACTTTGTCCATTGCATCCGCTGGGGTTTTGGGTCTACCATTGGGTCATTACGCTTCAAAATGGAGGCCCTCCCATGAAACGTTCATCCAAGGAAATTGTCCAGGAGAACCGCGACTACAGCATGTTTTCGTGGTCGGTTCAGAGCACGTCCAACCCCATCCACATGACGCACTCCAAGGGCGTGTGGTTTTGGGACGGCGACGGCAACAAGTGGATTGACTTTAGCAGTCAGCTCATCAACATCAATGTGGGGCACCAGCATCCCAAGGTGCTCGAGGCCATCAAACGTCAGGTGGACGAACTCTGTTTCGCCGGCCCCAGCTTCGCCACCGAGCCCAGGGGTGTGCTGGGCAAAAAGCTGGCCGAGGTCACGGGCTTAGCCAAGGCCTTCTACACCCTGGGTGGCTCCGAGGCCAACGAGAACGCCATGAAGATGGCCCGGCTCTACACCGGGCGCGACAAGATCATCACCCGTTACCGCAGCTATCACGGGGCTACCATGGGCAGCATGACTGCCTCCGGCGATCCCCGGCGCTGGCCGGTGGAGCCGGGCGTTCCGGGCATCGTGCGGGCCTTCGATCCCTACTGCTATCGGTGTCCATTTGGCAAGACCCCCGACTCCTGCAAGCGCGAGTGCGTGAGCCATATCGAAGAGATTATCCAGATGGAGGGGCCGCACACCATCGCCGCAATTTTGGTCGAGGGCATCACCGGCTCCAACGGGGTGCTGGTGCCACCCGACGACTACTACCCCAAGCTGCGGGCGCTGTGCGACAAGTACGGCATCCTGCTGATCACCGACGAGGTGATGAGCGGCTTCGGGCGCACCGGCAAGTGGTTGGCGACCCAGCACTATCGTATAAAGCCCGACATCATCACCGCCGCCAAGGGCCTCACCAGCGGGTACATGCCGCTGGGCGCGGTGATCGTGAGCGCTCCCATAGCCGAGTACTTCGAGAAGAACATGCTGTGGGGCGGCCTCACCTACTCCGGACACCCCCTTTCCTGCGCGGCGGCGGTGGCCAA
>JBBIUP010000226.1:0-4064 GCA_037440185.1 Meiothermus sp.
GCCGGGTTCTTTCCGAGAACCGCTCTAGGTGCAAGTTCTGAGTATTAAGATCCTGAACCAGGGTTTATAGAAATCCTTGTTAGTCTGGTGGTTTTTTCGGGGGCGTTACGCGAATCGGATGAGGCTTACCCCATTCCGAACTGAGCGCTAGTGCAACGGGTCATAACTTGATTTACCGTGTACCCCTATTGAGTTCTGAAGAAAAGGCTTCTGGTATGAGCCATAATAGGAACACATGCTGCCCTACCTCCGACTTTCGGGTTCTCCCTACGACCAAGGCATTGCGCAAGGAACCGCCCTGGCAGACCGCATCGCCCATAACCTCGAGGTCTATTTCCGCCGCTTCGAGGTCGAGTGCAAACTACTGCCTACCGAAGCCCGCAGCCGGGGGGGACGGTATTTTGGAGCCATCCAACAACAGAATCCAGCCTATGCAGAGGGCATCGAAGGCATCGCGGCGGGGTCGGGGCAACCCCTGGTAGATATCGCTACCCTCAACGTGCGCTACGAGATCGTGTACTACCAATTCGCCCAGGACACGGCCCCGGTTTATCTGGCCCACGAAGCCCCCAACGGCTGCACGGCTTTTGCTCTATTGCCTGGCCACAGCGCCGATGGTCACCTCTGGATGGGGCAAAACTGGGACTGGATGGAAGGGGTACAGGGGGCCTTGCAACACATCAATGAGCCCGACGGAACTCGGTTACTGGCCTTTACCGAAGCCGGAATTTTTGGCGGCAAGATTGGCCTTAACTCCCACGGCCTGGGCCTGTGCATTAATGGGCTGGTCTCGGTGGGCGACCATTGGGCCGGGTTGGGTAAGCCTTTCCACCTGCGTACCTTCGAGGCCCTGCGGCAGAAAACCCTATCGCAAGCCAAAGCCGTCATCATCGCCAATCCCCGTACCGCTTCGGGTAACTTTTTGCTGGGGCAGGGTGGGCGGGCAGTGGATTTGGAAGTGTCGCCTATGGGAATTGGAATCTGGGAGGAAGAGCGTCAACTGGTGCACGCCAACCACTACATCGCACCCGAGCGCTTTGGCATCGAGGTTCCGCCCATCGAGTGGCTTGACCGCTCCAGCCACCGGGCCCAACGCCTGAGCCTCCGGCTGGGTGAAGTGGAAAAACCCGACCTGGAAGACCTGAAAGCGGCCCTGTCCGACCGGGATGGCGCACCTTATGCGGTCTGCCGCACCGCCAGCCAGGAGGAATACGACCTGGGCGAACCCTACCGCACCGTAGCCTCGGTCATCATGAACCTGGGGACACAGGAGCTGTGGATTTCCGACGGGCCGCCGCACGAGAACGCCTATGTGCGCTATCAGGTATGAAGGTTGACCTTAAGCTAGCACAGCACCTCGAGCGCATCGGTGCCCTCAACGCTGCCGATTACGCTCACACCCTGAAGAAAATTGAATCTAAGTTCCCTGCCGAAGTGTTTGCTGTCGGACAAGGCTGGGGTGTGCTGCTGGGGCCGGACTACCCCGTCAACTGGATTCACGCTGCGGAATTCGATGCGCTCAGTGGGGCCGATCTAAACCAGGCTGAGGAACGTTTCGCCCAGTTCGGCTTGCTGGCGTGCCTCAGCTTCTGTCCACTTGGTCTCTCACAAAACCTCAGACTGCTGGGTGAGCGCGGCTACCGCACGACCTCGTTCATGAACGTCTACGTACAGGAGCTTCACCCAATCGAGGTACAGATGCCCGAGGACATAGAGATTCGGTTGGTGGCGGGCTTGGAAGAGTGGCTCGAGGCCAGCCAGAACGCCTGGGGTGATCGCTCACTGGGTGAACTGTTTCAGCGGGTTGCACTCGAGCGCCCCCAGGCCCAGAGTTTCGTGGCCATCGCCAACGGAAAGCCAGTGGCGGTAGCGGCCATGCGAACCCGCGAGGGGGTGGCTTTTCTGAATGGAACCGGTACAGCACCCGTCTACCGAGGACACGGCATCCAGCGGGCCCTGGTACAAACCCGCTTGACCCTTGCCCAAGCCTCAGGCTGCGGGTTAGCCGCCGTGACAGCGGTGCCCGGCAGCCAGTCGGCACACAACCTCGAACGCCTTGGTTTTCGGTTGGCCTACACTCGAGCCTCGCTCCAAAAACCATAAACCTGAGCGGTAAAGACGATGGGATCGGTCTTCTACCAACTCTGCGCGTTTAGCGCCCCTCACGCGCAGAGTTGGTATAACCTCCCTTCGGGAGACTTCTTTCCCAAGCGCGGTATCATCCTCGCTCAATTCATGCCGTGGGCTTGGTCTGTGGGGTGCTGCGGAACAACCGGACGGTATTGCTGACCGCCATTAGATACAACAAAGCCCCCACCAAGAAGGGCAGGCCCACCAGCCAGGGGGCAATCCCGGGTTTTGCCACCGCAGAGAAGAGGAATCCCCCCAGCAAACCCCCCGCAGCCACCGTGAGGCTCTGTGCTCCGGCCAGGGCCCCTTGTAAGGTTCCTTGTTCTTGGGGCGAGACTTCGCGGGTCAAGAACGATTGAATCAGAGGTTGGCCCAGGTTGCTAAGAGCAGCCAGGGCGATAATGGCGTACATCATCCAGCCCTGGGTCGCCAGGCCATACAAGGTGAAGGAGAAAATCCCCACGCTCTGCCCCAGGATCAGCGCCCTGCGCTCTCCCAGGCGAGTCACCATCGGCTTGACCAGCGCTGCTTGTACGATAACCCCACCCAGCCCCACCAGAAACAGTGAAAAGCCAACTTCCAGCGGTTTCCAGCCAAATTTGTAGGCCGTATACAGCACCCATACACTTTGCAAGGCTCCAAAAGCCAGAAAAATGAGCGAGAGACTGAAGATCAGGCCGCGCAGAATAGGGGTCTTGCCCAGAATCGTGAGGGCGGTAAAGGGGTTGAGTGATCTGGCCTGGGTGCTGCGGTTTTCGGGTTTGAGCGACTCCGGCAACACAAAATAGCCATACAGAAAGTTGAGAAAGGCCAGCCCCGCAGCAAAGTAGAAGGGCAAGCGCAGGTCAATATTGCCCAACACCCCTCCCACCACCGGCCCCAACACAAAGCCCATCCCGAAGCTAGCCCCGATCAGACCAAAGTTGCGGGCGCGCTCTTCTGGTTTAGAGATATCGGCAATATAGGCATTGGCGGTAGAAAGGCTGGCTCCCAGGGCTCCGGCAATCACTCGAGCCAGAAACAGCACCCAGATAGACTGTGTCAGGGCCGCAATCAAATAATCTATTCCGGTACCTACCAGCGAGGCCAGCAATACCGGGCGACGCCCATAGCGATCGGAGAGCATGCCCAGAATGGGGCCAAAGACAAACTGCATCACCGCATAAACCGCAAAAAAGATGCCATTGAGCTGGGCCCCTGCCTCCACACTTCCCGCGAGGGTCTCGATCAGTTTGGGCAGCACCGGGATGACCAGCCCCAACCCCATTACATTAATCAGCACAGAAATCAAGATGAATGATATAGAGGCAGTTTTATTTGAAGACATAACCGCGCTATTATGACACCTTACGTCCAAAACATAAAGGCGGCTTACCAAGCGTTAGAGCGCGCCCAGTTGAAGATTGAGCCTTTTGTCCCTTGCCTCTGGAGAGGGTCACAAACCCTTGCGGTAAGCTAGGAAGCGTGCACCTGGAAAGCCTCGAGGACACACGTGCCTTCGCCCAACAACTCGCGCAGACCTTGCCCAATGGCTCCTTGGTGCTGTTGATCGGGCCAATGGGAGCGGGTAAGACCACCCTGGTGAAATTTATCGCCGAGGCACTGGGGTTCAAAGGCGAAGTGACCAGTCCCACCTACACCTTGATTCACGAATACCCCACCCCACAGGGTCTGATAGTCCACATTGACGCCTACCGCATGGCCGACCAGGAGGAACTGTACCACCTGGGCTTGGAAGATTACCTACCCGAAGCCCGGCTGGTACTAATCGAGTGGGGCCAGCCCACGATCTTCCCCGACGCGGTGCAGGTACACCTCACACCCGCTGAGGACGGGCGGGTGGTGGAGGTACGGCAAGCCCCCCCATCTGCCAGGGGTCGCTAGTGCTCTGGTAACTTAATTTCTGAGATGGATTTAGCCCCTCTAATGTCCGG
>JBBIUP010000227.1:0-4044 GCA_037440185.1 Meiothermus sp.
CCGTATGGGACATTCGCGGGAACTGCTCTGGGTATTCGTGGGAACCGCTCTATTGTGCAGTAGGCCAATAGAACAGCCCAGTTCATGTTCATGGTGGCCTTTATTCTTCCTGCATCACCTGGATGGGTAGCAACTTGAGCTAACCTTACTGCATGGTCTGAAGCCAGACTTAAAGGTTGACGCGACCCCAGCACTGGGAAATAATCAAGCCGGTTGGTACAAGGAGGAGATACGGATGAAAAAATCGTTGTTGCTGCTGGCCTCACTTGCACTGGCGGGCTCTGCCTTTGCACAAACCTTCGTTACCATTGGTTCTGGGGGCACAACCGGGGTCTATTTTCCGGTCGCAACCGGGATTGCCAAGTTGGTCAACGATGCCAACATCGGCGTGCGGGCCAATGCACGTTCCACTGGCGGTTCGGTGTTCAATATCAACGCCATTGCCTCGGGCGAACTCCAGATGGGCCTCGCCCAGAACGACATCGCGTTCTATGCGTTTAACGGCACGGGCATCGCTGCTTTTGATGGTAAGCCGGTAAAGAACATCCGGGCGGTCGGCATCCTCTACCCTGAAGTGGTGCACGTGGTGGCCCGTAGTGGCGCTGGTATCAATACGGTAGCCGATCTGCGGGGTAAGCGGGTGGTGATTGGCGATGTGGGCTCGGGTACCGAGCAAAACGCCCGCCAGGTGCTCGAGGCCTACGGGCTTGGCCTGAACGACCTGCGCGAAGCCATCCGGGTCAACCCCAACAACGCCCTGGCACTGCTGCAAGACGGACGCGCCGATGCCTTCTTCTTTACGGGCGGCCTGGGGGCTTCGGTTATTGGCCAGGCGGCCCAGACCATCCGCATCCAGCTCGTTGAGGTGGAGTACCGCCGGGTGCAGGAACTGGCTAAAAAGTACCCCTTCTACCGCGCGTTCAACATCGAAGGTGGGATTTATCGCGGAGTGGATGTGACCACCCCTTCGGTGGCGGTGCTTTCGATGTGGATTGCCTCCGAGAGCCTGAGCGCGGATGTGGTGTACAACATGCTCAAGGCCACCTTTGACAGCGCGGAATTCCGGGGCATCCACCCCAACCTGCAACGTTTCTTCAATGTCAACAACGCGGCTCGCAACCTCCCGATCCCACTGCACCCCGGTGCCGAGCGCTTCTACCGTGAGAAGCGAATCCTCCGGTAGAGGGTAGAAATCTGTGGGGCCGGCTTGATGGGTCGGCCCCTTTTATTATGAAAGTGACTCAGGCGGTGTTGTTCTGAGGTGCATAGAGCGCTCTTCACAAAGATGGAGCCCTCCGGGGTCAAGAATCCTCTGTCCCAGACCAGACCGTTGCCGCCCGGACGGGCAGCAACGTCTGTGAAGTGCGCGATAAGCGGAGAAAAAATAGACGCAGAACCGATTTCGGTGTAAAACTATGCAAATCGCATGGCCCAAAAGCTTCAATCTCGAGGGGTTCTTGCAGGAGGTTGTGGATGAGTAAGGATATTCCAGAAGCCGATCAAGCCCAGCAACTGGTGGGAGAGACCGAATTGGGGGGGCGTAAACCCACCAACTGGTCGCGCTGGTTGATTCTTGGCTTGGCGGTGGGATGGAGTGTATTTCAGGTCTGGGCCACCTGGGTAGGTTCGCTTGATGCGTTGTTTTTCCGTGCTACGCACCTGGCTTTTGCTTTTGCCCTGGTATTTCTGGTATACCCCTTCAATCGCCGCAGCCGCCGCGACCGCATCCCCTTGTTTGACTGGATTCTTGGAATAACCGCAACCCTCTCGGCAGGCTATGTGATGTGGCAGTACAAGGACATGATCGAGATTCGCGGCGGACTGGCCAACCAGACCGACCTGATGGTGGGAAGCCTGACCATCCTGCTCCTGCTGCTGGCGGGTTGGCGTTCGCTGGGGCCAGCCATGCCCATTATCTCCATCGTGTTCATGCTCTTTGCCCTGATCGGCCCTCAAGGGTTTTTCCAGGGTCAATTGCCAGGCGCTTTGGGCCAGTTGCATGCGGGGGTACAGTGGCGCTCACTGGTAAGCCAACTGTTCATGAATGCCTCGGATAGCATCTGGGGTACGCCCATCGGGGTAGCGGCCCGTACCGTGTTTGTGTTTGTGCTGTTTGGGGCCATTCTCGAGCGGGCCGGGGCGGGAAAATGGTTTACCGATCTAGCTTTTAGCGTGTTGGGCGGGGTGCGAGGCGGGCCGGCCAAGGCTTCAATTGTCTCCTCCGCACTTACCGGGGTGGTCTCTGGTTCTTCAATTTCCAATGTGGTCACCAGTGGCACCTTCACCATCCCGGCCATGCGGCGGGCGGGGTATTCTGCCGAGAAAGCCGGGGCGGTCGAGGTGGCTGCCAGTTCCAACGGGCAGTTGATGCCGCCGGTGATGGGGGCAGCGGCTTTCATCATGGCCGACTTTTTGGGCGTGCCGTACTCGGCCTTGGTGCTGATGGCCATTGTACCTGCACTCCTGGCCTACACCACGTTGTTCATTCTGGTGGATTTGGAGGCGGTCAAGCTGGGTCTCAAGGGGTTGCCCAAGGACGAGCTACCCAAGTTCTGGCCCACCCTGCGGGCTGGTGTGCACTATGTGTTTCCCCTGGCCTATCTGTTGTATGCCTTGCTCATTATCGAGATGTCGCCCGAACGGGCCGCGCTCAACACCATTTTCTTGATGATTGGGGTGGCACTGTTGCAAGAGCTATACCGTGCTCAGCGCGGTGGGCAGGGGATTGCCAGTGGCTTGCGCTCTTTTGCTCAGATTGTGGTAGAGGGTTTCGCCAACGGAGCCCGCAACATGGTGGGTATTGCCATCGCGACCGGCCTGGCCGGCATCATCATTGCGGTGGTGCTCATCACCAACATTGGGTTTGGACTGACCGACTTGCTGCAAACCCTTTCGGGGGGCAACCTGCTGGTGGCGTTGTTCATGGCCCAGCTCATCAGTCTGGTGCTGGGAATGGGCCTTCCCACCACCGCCAACTATGTGGTGATGGCCAGCCTGGTGGTTCCAGTCGTTACCAAAATTGCCGAACAAAGCGGCATGGACTATGGCTCCCTGACTTTCTCGGGCATTGAGGTTCCCGTTCTGAAAATCGTGGCCCACATGTTTGCCTTTTACTTCGGCATCATGGCCGACTCGACCCCGCCGGTGGCACTGGCTGCTTACGCGGCCTCTGCGATTGCCAAGGGCGATCCCTTCAAAACCGGCGTTCAGGGCTTCGTCTATGAGCTGCGAACGGCCTTGCTGGCCTATATGGTCTTCTTCAACCCCGGTTTGTTGATGATTGGGGTGGAGAGTGTATGGGAGGGCGGGCGCATCATCCTGACGGCCTTGTTGGGGCTTACGGCCTTCTCGGCGGCCACGCTGGGGTACTTGTTGGGCAATGCCAACGGGTTGCAGCGGTTGCTGTATCTGGCCGCAGCCTTTTTGCTGATGCCAAACAATCCCAACACCGAGATCATCGGAGCCGGGCTCATGGCCCTGGCCATCGGCTGGCAGTGGTGGGCCCGCCGGGCAGCCACCCGGTAAGATGCCCGCGCTATTAGGGCCCGATGGCGACACATGAAGTTGTACTGGGCGGAACTTTTGCATGAAGAAGCCCCCCTGGCTTTGCGGCGGCGGGGGCTGCTGCAGGTTAGTGGGCTGGTCCTGGCGCTTCAGTTGTTCCATCTGGGCCTGGCCTGGCTGGCCTTGCCGGATCTGACGGGCTTGCCGCCGTGGATGGCCTGGGCCGTGAGCGGTTTTTGGGGCCTGCTGTTGTTGGTGGTTGGGCTCCAATTCCGCTCACATGCCAGGCAGCCCCGGCTCGAGCCGGTGCGAAAGGCTTTTTGGGGTGCGCTCTGGCTAGGGGTGGCCTGCCTGGCCGCGATGGTTGCCGATCGGATGGACTTTCCTCTAGGGGTGGCGTTGTTTCTGGTGTTGGGTTGCCTGGGCTATGGGCTTGTTTTCGGACGCCTGTGGTTTGGGCTGGGCAAAACGTGACCACCAGGGTCTGCTGGGGAGGGGGGGCTTGGTCAGCAGTTGCTGAATTTTGGGCAGGGCCTCTTC
>JBBIUP010000228.1:0-4014 GCA_037440185.1 Meiothermus sp.
GCGTGCAGCTCCCAGAACTTTTCGGCGATCAGGTCGGGGTCGAAGGGGGTGTTGCGCTTGACCTGGCCCGCAATGGTCACGGTAGCGGCATGGATGCCTTCGTGGTACAGCTCTTTGCTCAAAGAGCCCACCAATGCCCTCAGCGAGGCTTTGCCAATCGAGAGCGCGGCTCGGTCGGGGTGAGGATTCAGGGCCAGGCCGCCCCCGGTAAACAGAAGGGTGCCCTTCCGGCGCGAGAGCATGCCGGGGATTACCAGTTGGGCCGTTACCAGAGCGCCATAGAGGTTGACCTGGAGGGTTTGCTCGAGGGCCTCCACGCTCAGTTCAGAAGCCCGGCTGCCCTGGGAAGCATGGGCGTTGTAAATCAAGACCCCAATTGAACCAAGCTGCTTTTCGGTTTCCCGAACGGCAGAAATAAGTTGCTGCGTGCGGGTTACGTCGGTAGGGAAGGTTTTGACCGTGCAGCCGTCAAGTTCCAGTGCGCCTGCGTAGTTTTGCAGGCTGGTTTCGCTGCGGGCAACCAAGCCCAGCCGATACCCCTCCCGACCAAAGCGCCGGGCCACGCTTAGCCCGATGCCCCGTCCCATACCCACCACTAAACAAACCTTCGGTTCCATACAACAAGTGCATGGTAACATCAAGGATGCTGTTTTGGGGCTCATGTAACGTAGGTTCGTGCCCTTCCTGGACAGCCGCCCCTGTGAGGGGTTTCTAAACCGAATGCGAGTGGAGCTATGTATCGAGTAGTGATCGTAGGTCGCCCCAATGTGGGCAAGTCGAGCCTGTTCAACAAACTATTGGGATTGCGTACCGCACCCGAGAAATATGCCAAGGCCGGGAGCCAGTTTGCGGTGGTGGCCGATGTGCCGGGGGTTACCCGCGACCTCAAAGAGGGCATTGTGGAAAGTGAGCAGGGCCGCTTCAAGCTGATAGATACCGGGGGTTTGTGGTCGGGGGATGTGTGGGAAAAGAAAATTAAGCAAAAAGTCGAACGGGCCATCGCCGATGCTGATCTGGTGCTCTTTGCGGTGGATGGACGCAGCGATATTGCCACTGCCGACCTCGAGGTCGCCGACTTTTTGCGCCGTCAGGGCAAACCGGTGCAGGTGGTGGCTACCAAAATTGACGATCCCAAACACGAAGCCTACCTGGGCGATTTTTACGCCCTGGGCTTTGGTGAGGCCCTGCCCACCAGTGCGGCTCACGGGCGTGGTTTCGACGACTTACTCGAGCGTATATGGGTGCTGTTGCCTGTACGCGAAAGCGAAAGTGAACCTGAGGTGGTGCCGATCCGGCTGGCGATTGTGGGCCGCCCCAATGCCGGTAAGTCCAGTTTGCTGAATGCCATTCTGGGAGAGGAGCGGGTCATTGTTTCCGAACTACCGGGTACCACCCGCGACTCCATTGATGTGGAGTTTGACTATGCTGGCAACAAGTTTTTGTTGGTAGACACAGCCGGTATCCGTAAACGCCCCGAAACCGGGGTAGAAGAACAGGCTATTGGACGCGCACATCAGGCCATCCTCGATGCCGACGTGGTTTTGCTGGTAGTAGACCCCAGAGAACTGGGCGATCACGAGATGAAGCTGGCCAACGAGGCCCTGGACGCAGGCAAGCCAGTGATCGTGACCATCAGCAAGTGGGACTTGATCGAGAGCAAGGAGGAGGCCAAGCGGGTGCGGGCCGATTTGGGGCTCAAACTCTCGCATATCCAGCACCTGCCCATTCTCTACGTGTCTTCGGTCACCAAACAGAACCTGCACAAGCTCTTATCGGAAACGGCTCGGCTCTACGAGTTGGCTCGAGTGCGTTTCGAGACCGCCGAGCTCAACCGCTGGCTTTCGCTGTGGAGCACACAGACCATGCTGCCCAACTTCAAGGGCAAGCCCCTCAAGCTCTTTTTCCTGACCCAGCCCGAGGTGGCCCCCCCCACCTTTGTCTTCTTCTGCAACTACCCCGAGTTTGTCACGCGGGCTTTCGAGGGCTTCTTGCGCAACCGCATTGGTGAAGACCTGGGCCTACGCGAAATTCCCTTCAAGATGGTCTTCCGTGGGAGGAGGGAGCAGGCGGGCAAGGGGGCAGGGGAGAAGGAGTGATGGGAATCTCCTGCACGTTTGAGGAGCATTGCTCTGCCAATCAAGTTGGCAACAGCCATGCAGCAATTCCCGGCAGTAGACGTCCCCTGAGCTTGTCGAAGGGGGCGCCGAAACAGCAACATCATTAAGCCGGGTTGACTTTCAGTTCCCCGCACTGGCTAGCACCCGCCCGCTGCCATCCACGAACTCAACTCGAGTGAATCGGCCCGGCACCTCGAGCATCACAAAGGGGCTGGTCAGGGCCTGGGTCAGGATCGCGCCCGGCGCGGGGCTCACGAGGCGCAGGGTGACCCGCAGGGTACTGCCCGACAGCTGGGTGTTCAACAGTTGGATACCGTAACCGCCGGTGGGTTTTTGCCCCCAGAAGAAAGCCACGACCCGGTTAAGGTTGAAATCTACCGAGGGGGTAGCGGGCTGGGGGAGCTGGTTGCCGGTGGCCAGACGCCAGATGGATTGAAGCTGGCCCTGGTTGCTGGCCATAAAGGCGCTCGCGCCTTCGTTGGTATACGCGGACTGGCTGCCCTGCTGCATCACACGGGGGTTCTGGGGTTGGGGGTTGGGCTGGGTCAAAGCAACCTCCGTCTCGAGGCCGTACTGCACGGCCAGGGCCGCCACCCGGCTCTGGCTGGGGCTAGGCTCAAAGCGGTTGGGTACCAGAGGGGGCTCGAGCTCATACAGCACGACTGGGCGACCCCCCCGGCGACCCAGAATTTCCCGTAGCACTGCTGCGTTCTCGGCCTCCGAGAGGGAGGCTAGCCGGGGTGAACCAGGGCTGTTTTCTACCACTTGCGCGGCATTGCTGGCAAAGACATTGCCCAGCCGAGACCAGCCTCCGTCGAACAGCCAGGCACTTTGTACGTTGCGGCTGGTGCGTACCACAAACTGCAAACCGGGGAAGGTACGGGTGGTTTGGGCTATGCGGGGTAGGGCGGGGCTAATCTCACGGTATAGCGCCTCGCCCCCGACCAGCAGGGCCTCTGGTACGGCCAGCGGGCTGGCGGTAGGGCCTTTGGTGAGGGCCAGGCTGCGCTCGCCTAGCCGGATGACCTGAGGTTCACCATAAAAGTAAGTCCAGCGCTCACTGTTCTCGGCGAACAGCACCTGAATTTCGGCTGCCCGATAGTTAGCCTGTCCCGGTTCAGGGATGCAGCCTGCTAGGGCCAGCAGGGTAAGACCCAGCCAAGGTTTCATAACCCCATATTAGCGGTTTTAGGTGAGTAGATAGCCTTGGGTGAATCTTTGCTCAAAGGCAAGGGACCAAGGTTGGGCCGGGGTGAGAGGGCGGTAAAGTTTGTATTTGGAGGGAAAAACATCAAATAGTAAGCTCAACGACGCCAAGGTTAGATTCCTTACGCTGTAGTAATATCACCTGTATGAATCGCCGTGGTTGGTCATGGCCGGTCTGATCCAGATAATCAACCCCAGCCCCGATACCTACGACTTCATTTTCACTGACTTGCTGGCCAGTAAAGCCACCCTGCTTATGCTCGATCTGCGATCTCGTCGCATTCTTTCGCACCGGTCGGGCGCAGTAATCGAGCAGGGAAGTCTATATGGTCTGTCGAATATCGAGCCGGCTACTTCCACAGCGTCGAATTGCCAGGTTCCTCCAGATCTATTACGCAATTTGGACGCGGCAAAACTGAATGAACAAGCCAGGTATATCGAGGTTGTTGTTGCTACTGCAGCGGTTACCACTGCAAAAGCCTCATTAGCTGCTTGTATTTCTCCCATCGGGCCCATATCGTGCCCAGCCAGTATAGCTGCAATCGCGGGTGCACTTGGAACGCTCGCCCTCAAGGTAATGGATGCCAGAGTGGCCCAGCTTGCCCGAGAGGCGGCAGAACTCGTGATAGAAGAGTGAGACGCGGGGGTGATGAACAAGACCCTGGCCCGGAAGGTGGTAGAGCAAAAGGAG
>JBBIUP010000229.1:0-3986 GCA_037440185.1 Meiothermus sp.
TCCTTGCCCAGTCTGCGCAGGTGGGTCTGGATCTGGGTGAAACAGCCGATGTTTCCGGTTACGACCAATTGCGCACCTGTCGCAATGATGTTGCGAGCTTTGCGCTCGCCCAAGGAAGCGGCGATTTCGGGCTGCTCGAGGTTGTAGGTTCCTGCCGAGCCACAACACAGTTCGCCCTCGGCGATCTCCACCAACTCCACTCCGGGGATGCGGCAGAGCAGTTGGCGCGGTTCTGCACGCACCTGCTGGGCGTGGGCCAGATGGCAGGCATCGTGATAGGCCACTTTGAGGGGTGTGTTGAGAGGAGGTACTTCCTTCAGACCCAACTCGCTTAGAAAGACCGAAACATCCTTGACCTTGGCAACCAGTTGGTCGGCCTGGGCTTGTTCTGGTTCGCCGTGGAAGAGCAGGTGATACTCCTTGAGGCCCGAGCCACAGCCTGCTGCGTTGGTAATAATCGCGTGGTAATCGCCAGCAAAAGCTTTGAGGTTGTTGCGGGCAAAGTGCAAGGCCCGTCCACGTTCGCCGGTGTGCATGGCCAGGGCACCGCAGCAGCCCTGGCTTTGGGGAATTACCACCTCCACACCGTTTCGCGTCAGCACCCGCAGGGTAGCGCGGTTGAAATTGGGCTGCAAAACCTGCTGGGCGCAACCAGCCAGAAAAGCCACCCTGGCCCGACGCTCACCCTCTGCCGGTATCACCTCGGGCAAGGGCTGGCTTACGGGTAGTTGGTCGGGCAGCAGGTCGAGCGGGGCTTGCAGTATAGGAGGCAAGAGCGGCTTCATGAGTTTGCCCAGCCTGCCCAGGGTGGCGGCGGCCCGGAAGCGTCCGGGGTAGGGGAGGGTCTCCTGGATACCGATGCGGAAGAGCTTCTGAAAAGGGGAGCGGTGGCGCTTGGGCTCGCTCCAGCCACGATAGGTCGAGATCAGTTCGCCGTAGGGCACCCCACTGGGACAGGCCGTGACGCAGCCCACGCAGCCCAGGCATTTGTCCAGATAGGGTTGGGCTTCTTCCATCTTTAGGTTGCCTTCCAGCACCTCTTTCATCAGAAAGATGCGCCCCCTTGGGGAGTCCATCTCCTCGCCCAAGACCTGATAGGTGGGGCAGGCGGGCAGGCAAAATCCACAGTGTACGCAAGCCTCGATGGCATGGGCCATGATTTCGCCCTGAGGGCCAAGCTGTTCGACATTTATCTTGTGCTGCATAGGGTTCCTGTGGGCGTTTGGGCCAGGAGAGGAGGTTTAGATTCTGAACTCTTTCCTCTAGTTTTTTGCGGCAAACTTTCCCTGTGGGTCGAGAGTGACGGTTACTTGGTGGCCAAAGACTTGCCCCAAGTCTATTCCAATCTGGGGCTGATGCGTAGAGCCCTTTAGAACCAGGCCAGATAAGTTCTGAGACTTCAACAGGGTATCCAATCGGTCTAGTTCGTTGTTCCAGCCCAGATACAGCAGGTTACCCGCGCTCATATAGCGCCGGGGGGCTGTGCCCAGAGCCTTATCTAAAGCCGGGATATGGCTGGCTGTGAGAGCCACTTTGACCAGAAGCCCCTCCCCCAAACTGCCCAGGTGGTTCAGATTGCGCCAGTACGTGGTTTCGGCCTCCCCCTGCAAGAGTTCACCCTGCAGGCCCAGAAAGGATTGCAACCGTTCCAGCCGTGCCGGGAGGGCTTCGGCCAGTCCACCCAGGCGCAAAATCAGGGTGGATGGTGCTTCAATGTCCAGCGCATAGAGTTCGATGGGTGAACCCGCCAGTTTGTAAAGGGCTTCCAAAGCGGCTTCTAGGCTTGGAAAGGCCACCTCGAGGGTTGCGCTGGCTTTAGGAAAGGGAAAGACCTTGAAAGCCACCTCGGTCAGGATGCCCAGCCGCCCCAGGCTGCCCACCATTAGCTTGGGCAGGTCGAACCCGGCAGCATTCTTGACTACCTTGCCGCCACCCCGTACCAGTCGGCCCTCGCCATCTACGAACTGCACCCCCAGGATGAAGTCGCGCACCCCGCCATAGCGTTGGCGCATGGGGCCGGAAAGCCCTGCCGCTACCGTGCCCCCCAGGGTCGCACCCTGTTCCACGAAAGGTGGGTCGAAAGGCAGGTACTGTCGGTTTTGGGCCAGCATGGCCTCCACTTCGGCCAGTCTGGTTCCGGCCCTGGCAACGAAGACATACTCGCCAGGGTTGTATTCCAGTACCCCCGAAAGGCCGGTCACGTCCAGCACGGTCTGGCCTTCATTGGGAGTGGAGAGCGCTGGTTTACTACCACCCCCCCTGGGCAGAACCCGGCTGTGGGTACAGACGGCTTCTTGTACTTCGGCGGGGCTGGTGGGGTAGAGCGCTGTAGGGGTCATTTTCTTCCCGCAGGAGGCGCAGCAAAGACCGAAGGGGGCCGTAGTTCGCGCTTAGGGAGGGGACTCAAAACCCTACTCACGTGAGATCACCCCGGTCTTTTCCAATGGATGCACCCCGTGGTGGCTGAGCGCAGGGGCTTCGCCTCCTGGGAACATCTTGCCCCGATTCGATAGCTCGAGGGGGTCGAGGGCCAGGCGGATGCGCCGCATGGTGGCCAGATCGGTTTGGGAAAACATCTCGGTCATGTAGGCTTTTTTCTCCATACCAACGCCGTGCTCACCGGTGATGGAGCCGCCCAGACCCACACACAACTTGAGGATTTCTCCCGCCAGTTCCTCGGCGCGGTGCAGCTCGCCGGCGATCCGCCCGTTGTACAGAATCAGCGGATGGAGGTTGCCGTCGCCTGCGTGAAAGACGTTGGCGACCCGCAGGCCATATTGGGCTGAGAGCTTTTCAATTTCCACCAGGGCCTTGCCCAATTGTGAGCGTGGCACTACCCCGTCCTGCACGATGTAGTCTGGGGAGAGCCGCCCCACTGCCGAGAAGGCAGCCTTGCGCCCCTTCCAGATTCTCATGCGTTCTTCGCTGTTTTGGGCCACCCGCACCTCGTAGGCTCCTGAGGCGTGGATCACGGCTGCCAGCTGCCCGGCCTCGGCTTCCACCTGGGGGGTTTCCCCCTCGAGTTCGACGATCAGGAGCGCCCTGGCTTCCATCGGATAACCGGCTTTGACTGCGGCTTCCGCCGCTTCGATGGCCAGGGAATCCATAATTTCCATCGCACCCGGCAGCAGCCCGGAAGCCACCACTGCTGCCACTGCGTCGCCGGCTTTTTCCAGCGAGCCGTAAGCGGCCAGCACCGTGTGGTAGGTCTCGGGCTTGGGCAGGAGGCGCAGGGTGATTTCGGTGGCTATGCCCATCAGCCCCTCGCTGCCCACAAACAAGCCCAGCCAGTCTGGGCCGGTATTTTCCAGGCTCTGGCTGCCCAGTTCCACTACCTCGCTGGTGGGCAGGACTACCCTGGCAGCCAGCACATGGTTGGAAGTCATGCCGTATTTGAGGCAGTGGGCTCCGCCCGAGTTGAAGGCCAGGTTGCCGCCAATGGTCGAGACTGGTTGGGAGGAGGGGTCGGGGGCATAGTAGAGGCTGTAGGGCGCGGCTGCATAAGAGACCTGGAGGTTGATGAAGCCCGGCTGTACTACGGCGATGCGTTCCTGGGGGTCGAGTCGCAGCAGTTTGTTCATCTTGTTGAGACCGATCACCACCCCGCCATCAATAGGCAAGGAACCCCCCGAAAGACTGGTGCCAGAGCCCCGGGCCACATAAGGCACCTGGTGGCGGGCACACCAGCGCACCGCCTGCACGACCTCTTCGTGGGTTTCGGGCAACACCACGGCCAGTGGCCTGGCCCGAAACGCCGTGAGGGCATCGGATTCGTAGGGAGCCAGTTCGCCTGGTTTGACCAGAAAGCGGCCCGGTGGGAAGAGGCGCTCGAGTTCACGCAGGGCTGGGTTCACGCGGCTCTCCCCATCCTGGCGCTGTTTGCCAGATGGATGTATTGGCTACAGCTCTCTCGAACTACAAACTTCATGCAAGCAACCTCCCAGTGTGCTTTGAAGCTAGCCATAGTTTGGGGGTTTGTCAATATA
>JBBIUP010000230.1:0-3972 GCA_037440185.1 Meiothermus sp.
TCGGCCTGGTCGCCTAGGTCGGAGAGCAGCTCGAGGCGGGCTCGCTTCTCCTCGGTGGGGTAGATGAGAGGGTTGTCCTTTTCCTCAATCAGACCCATCGCAGCCGCCACCGGCGTGGCATAGCCAATCGAGTTGGAAATTTGCGCGGCAATCTCGGGTTCTAGCAGGAAGTTGATGAACTTGTAGGCCAGTTGGTGGTTGGGGCTCTTTTGCAGCACCACCAGGTTGTCTGTCCATAGCGTGGCCCCTTCAGTGGGAATAACGTATTTGAGCTGGGGGTTCTCGGCCTGGGCAGCCAGAATATCGCCGGAGTAGGCCGGCCCCACCGCGATATCACCGGCAATCAAGCGGTCGCGGATGCTGGTTCCGCCGGCAAAGCCCTGCGAGCGGCGTTTGGTCTCGAGCAAAAGGGTCTGTACCTCGGCCAGTTTAGCCGGGTCGGTGGAATTGACCGACTCACCCCTGAACTTGAGGGCTGCCCCCACCTGTTCGCGCATCTCGTCCAGGAGCAAGAAGTTTCCCACCTGCTGGGCCGGGTCAAACAACACCGCCCAGCTTTCCACCGGCCCCTTCACCAGATCCTCGCGGTAGGCCAGGCCGGTGGTTCCCCATTGGTAGACCACGCTGTGCTTGGCCCCAGGGTCGAAGGCAGGGTCGGTGAACTGCGGGTCAAGGTTGCTCAGGTTGGGAATTTTGGACTTGTCCAGTTCCAACAGACTCCCCGCCCGCACCAGCGAACCAATGGTGTAATCGGAAGTGATTAGTACGTCATACTCGCTATCCCCGCCTGCTTGCAGCTTGGAGAGCATGGCCTCGGGAGAATCGTAGGTGTCCTCGACAACCTTGACCCCTTCGCGTTTTTCGAACTCCGCCAGCACCTCACGGGGCATATAGTCCGACCAGTTCAAAAGGCGAAGTTCTTTTTGCTGCTGCCCACAACCCACCATTAGCAAAGCCAGAAAACCGATGATCCAAAGTCTCTCCACGTCAAGTACCTCCTGCTTTGTGGCATTGGGCTGCCCTCTAGTTCAAGCCCGCTTCCTCCAGAACAGTGTCCCAAGAACCAGAATCAAGATTGTGGCCCCAACCATCAATGTCGAGAGGGCATGTATTTCTGGGCTAACCCCCAGCTTCACCGAGGAGTAGATGTAGAGCGGCAAGGTAGTAGAGCCAGGCCCCGAAGTGAAGAATGTGACCACAAAGTCGTCGAGCGAGAGGCTGAAAGCCAGCAGCGCCCCCGCCACCACCCCCGGCATGATAAGGGGCAGCGTCACCTCGCGGAAGGTGTGCCAGGGCGTGGCTCCCAGGTCTTTGGCGGCTTCTTCCAGGGTGGGATCCAGCAGCATCAGGCGCGCTCGCACCACCAGGGTCACGTAGGCAATCTGGAAGCTGATATGGGCCAGAATGATGGTAAAAAGCGAGAGCCGGGGCCAGCCGACCGCATCGCGCACCACGTCAAAAAGCAGCAGCAGCGAGATTCCCATCACCACATCCGGTACTACTACCGGCACATAGAGCAAGTAGCGCAAAGCGTTTTGCAAGCGAAACTGAAAGCGTACCAAGCCGATAGCCAGAAGTGTGCCCAGGATAGTCGAAACAATCGTGGAAATCACCGCGACAATCAGGGTATTGGTAAGGTAATCCAGAATGCGGTCGTTGTTGAAAAGCCGAATGTACCAGTCGAAGGTAAGGCCAGTGAAACGCACCCCAAAGCGGCTCTGGTTAAAGGAAAGCGCCACAATGACCACAATGGGCAAGTACAAAAAGGCAAATACCAGCCAGGCGTGAAGGGAGAGCAGTCGCTTCACGTGGGCCTCCAGCATAGGCAGGGTTGAAGTAAGGTGAATTGCTGAGAGCAGGCCAAGGGATCAGGGCCACCAGCGCATACCGCTTTGGACCTTTGGCATTCAGCGCTGGGCTTCATACGAGTTTGTCCAGTCCTTTCTCGCCTTGAGTGCGGGCGTAGAGCCACAAGCCAAACAACACCAGAGCCATCAGCACCATGCTCGCCGCGCTGCCAAAAGCCCAGTTCTGCACCGAGCCAAACTGAAGCTGGATCAGGTTGCCCACCAGCGTAACCTTGCCCCCGCCCAAGAGGTCGGCAATCACAAAGGTGCCGACTGCCGGAATAAAAACCAACAAAAACCCAGCGAACAAGCCCGGAACCGTCTGGGGGAAAATGGCCTCCCAAAAGGCCCGTACTGGCCGGGCCCCCAGGTCGTAGGCGGCCTCGAGCTGGCTCCAGTCTATGCGCTCGACGGCAGCGTAGAGCGGTAACACGAAAAAGGGCAAATAGGTATAAACGGTGGCGACATAGACCGCAAAGGTGGAGGGGAGCAGATCGGCGGGGGGTAGCCCAAAGGCAGTAATGAAGCCATTGACCAGACCCTCCTTTTGAAAAACCACAATCCAGGCATACACCCGAATGAGGAAATTGGTGAAGAAGGGAATCACCACCAACATCAACAGCACTTCCTTGTAGCGGCTCTGGGCAATATAGAAAGCCAGGGGGTAGCCCAGCAAAATCACAAACACCGTGGCCCAGAAACCAATCCACAAACTGCGACCGATGATCTCAACAAACAGTGGATCGAAAAAAAAGCGAATGTAGTTGTGCAGGCCAAAGGGCTCTACCAACTGGCCCAGGCTACCCCGGCTCATCAGCGAGGCTACCAACATGATGAGGGTGGGAATCAGTACAAACAGCACCAGCCAGAAAGCTCCTGGCCCGATGGTGAGGAGCATCTGGCGCAGGCGTTCCCAGGGCGTTGCGGCTTCACGCATAGGGGTTGCTCCCCTCGGCCCCACCCTGGATCACCACCAGCTTCTCGGGCGTAAGGGCCACCCAGACTTCTTCGTCGTAGGTGAACTCCTCGTGCTCTGGTTCCTGGATGTCCTGGTTGAGGGTGTCGCACATCAGGCGCTGACCATCTACCAGCAACACGTACTGGTTTTCCGAGCCGGTGTAGATGATGTCGTCCACCCTGGCCCGAAAGGCGTTGGGCAGGTTGGGTTTCTCGCGGAAGAGGCGAACTTTTTCCGGACGAATCGAGAGCAAAACTTCTTGCCCTGGGGTGAGGGCATCCTCTTTATCGAGTTCGAACTCGCCGATGGGGGTCTTGACCTTGCGCGGCTCCAAGGCCTTGGCCGGAATGAGGTTGGAATCGCCGATAAATTTGGCTACAAAGGCGGTTTGCGGCAGTTCGTAGATCTCCTCGGTAGGGCCTAACTGCTCGATGCGGCCCTTGTTCATGACGGCGATGCGATCCGACATCACCAGAGCCTCTTCCTGGTCGTGGGTCACGAAGATAAAGGTAATGCCCAGCCGCTCTTGCAGGTTCATCAGATCCACCCGCAGTTCCTGGCGCAGCTTGAGGTCGAGGGCCGAGAGCGGCTCGTCGAGCAGCAAGACTTCGGGTTCGTTGACCAGGGCTCTGGCCAGTGCAATGCGCTGGCGTTGCCCCCCGGACATCTGGTCGGTACGGCGCCTTTCGTAGCCCGGCAGGTTGATAAGTTCCAGCGCCCATTGCACCCGTTTGGCAATCTCGTCCCTGGGCATTTTTTTCATGCGCAAGCCAAAGGCGATGTTTTGCTCGACGGTCATGTGGGGAAAGAGCGCATAGTTTTGAAACACCGTGTTGACCGGGCGCATATAGGGGGGCACACTGGTCATGTTTTTACCGCCGATGATGACCCGGCCCTCGTCGGGCGTATCGAAGCCCGCGATCATTCGCAGCAAGGTCGTCTTGCCACAGCCCGAAGGTCCCAACAGGCTAAAAAACTCACCATCCCGAATATCGAGGGTAATATTATCCACTGCCTTTTGTTCGCCAAAGCGCTTGGTGACGCCCTCGAGATGCACGGCAATATTCTCGCCCAACTTTCGGTCACGTCGGCCACGAAATAGGGTTTGTTCCACAGGGCAGAGTGTACGCTCTGGTAAAGGCTGTGAGCAACACACCAGCCCACATC
>JBBIUP010000231.1:0-3904 GCA_037440185.1 Meiothermus sp.
GCACCGTGATTCGGGCCAGATTGGGTGAAATTGAGCTGGGAGACCTGCTGCGTACCCTCGAGGGGGGCCGCAAAAATGCGGTCATCGCCCTCACCTGCCCCAAGCTGAAGGGCCGAATTCATATTCGCGAGGGCAAAATCGCCTACATCCAGACCCACCCCGGCCCCCACCTGGGCGAGTATCTGGTGCGTTTCGACTATCTGACCTTAGAGCAGGTACAAGAACTGGTCAAATACCAGCAGCAGGAGAACCCTGGAACCCCCCTGGGCTTTCTGGCGTTGCAACAAAAGATGGTCACTGAGGACGAACTAAACGATGTGTTGCACGCACAAATTCTCGAGGCCCTGGCCACCATCCTGGGCCAGCAGGAAGGCGAACTGGTAGCCGAGACCCCACCCGTAGACGCTTCACAGGTGCTGTTGCCGGGCGTAACCGATACCAGCGCCATTCTGATTGAAGCCTTACGCCGCCTCGACGAGTGGATGCGGGGCAAGGTAGACCCCCAAACCGTGTTGCAACTCGCGGGCGACCCCACCCGCCACGCCCTCTCACCCGATACCTGGACGGTGCTGGAAGCCATAGATGGGGTCAAGCGAGCCCGCTCGGTCGCGCTGGAATGCGATCTTCCCGAAGAACAGGTCTACCATCTGCTCTACGAACTGAAAAGCCGGGGCTTGCTGATGGAAGCCGATGTGCGCCCCCAAGACCCTTTGCTGATGGTCTTGAGCGACTCTAACCTGATCCGGCGGCTCTTGCTGGTCACCCTCGAGCGCCACCGCTACCGGGTCATGCTGCCTCCCGACCTGGAAAGTGCCAAGCGCATCCTCGAACACAACCGGGTGCAGGGGATTTTGCTGGAAGGAACCGACCTCCCCGACAAGGTGCGCCAGTTGCGGGCCTTGCCCAGTGGGCGCTTCCTGCCCATCTGGCTGATTACCGAGCAACCCCCGCGTGGGCTGTGGGTCAGGAATGCTCGAGTCACCCACATTGCCAAACCTTTTGGTGAAGAGGATCTGCTCGAGGCCCTCTCGATCATCAAGCGTCTCATCTAAAGTGTTCAGGCTAACGTATCAGAGCACTGCAAGAATATCTCAACTACTTTCTACTTTCGCGCAATCCAGGAGCGGAAAATACTGCCGGTATCTTCGCCATAACCGCTAAGGGCAAGCCCCACCCGTCGGATGGAAAGGCGGTCGGCACCAGGATAAATATCGCTTAGGGCGCGGTATAGCACGGGTTCATCATCGAGGTAGACCTGAAACCGAGCACCATCACAAACCACCCGCAAACGCAGGGGTACGCCGTGGTAGAGCAGGCCGGGCACACGGCTCCAGATCATGTCGTAGGGGTCTTCGTAGCCAGCAAAACGCAGCATCGCAGCCACCGAGCTTTCGCTATCGTCGAGGCACAAGGCCACCACCAGATGGTGCTTGACATCTTGCCAGAAGCAGACCCCAGCCCGGCTTTGCTGGTTTTGTCCAACACACTGGCCTGGTGGGAGAATCTCGACCTCCAGATCCGCCAGATGGGTGCTGTCCCAGGGCATGGTGTAGAGAGTGCGCTCTACTCTGGTAGCTTCAATACGCAAACCCCCTTCAGCAGGCATCAGCTTTCCACGTCCCAGGGTGGGTTCCCAGGAAATCAACAAATCTTCGGCAGCATGGTTCAGGTAGGGTGCAAATACTGTTTGCTGACCCTTAACCTGCCAGGGCAGGCCCAGTTCCAGCGCTGGTGGCAACGCCACTTCACGCGGATGGACTTCAAAGTCGGCGGCCTGCCCAACCAGTCCGACACCGATCTCGTTCCCCAGGCGATGCTCGAGGATGGGGCGTTCGGAAAAAAGGGGTTTGCCATCCAGGGTAATGGTGAGGGTTTGTCCATCGTCCAACACCTGCACCCAGTGGGGTTGCTGGGCTATGCCGGTATAGGGTTGGGCCGCCAGCACATATTGCTGGCGGTCATATTGCAGCCGCAGGCGAACTTCATAGGGGTTCAGTTCCAGAGCCAGGTAATTCCGGGGGTCGCGGTAGCGCCAGATCAGGCTGGCAGGCGCGGTCAGGCGCACATGAAACAAGCCCCCAGCTTCTTCCGGACACAAGAGCATACACGGGCCGTGCAGTTGCCATATCCCACCGTGGGCAGCCTTGCGCCCCAGTTGAGGTTGGGGATCGGCAATCAGGGCCGTGCCATAAGCCTGCCACTCCGGTATCTGCGCCACCCGTACCCCGTACACGCGGGTGTCTACCCGGTGCCCCATCTCGCCCAGGATGGATTGGTGAACCCCAGCGTACAAGTCCTTGGTAGTCAGGCTGTAGGGGTCTATGGTTAGGGGCCGCAGCTTGGGCAGGGCTGGCAGGTGACGGCTGCCCTCGAGCGAACCGGCATAAAAAGCCACACCCTTCTCGCGCAGTACCGAGACCAGATAGATTGGATTGTTCTGAACGCCCAGCAACAGATGGTGCAAACCCCGCACCTTGGCAGCACACAGCAGGCCATTCTCGTTTGGGTGCCCCTGCATTACCAGGGCTTGGCCAGACTCGAGGGGGTTGTTTGGTACGGGTTGATCGAACCAGCCTACCGCCAGATTTTCCCGTATGGGCTGGGCATAAAAATGCGACTTGAAGGGAATTCTTAGGGCGGTGTCCTCCTGGCTGCTTACCAGGCGTCGTGGCAGAGAGCTAGGGTCTGCGCCGTAGGTTTGCGAGTTGTTATGTCCGTTGAGCATGAAAACCCCAAAGGCCAGTCCGGCCCTTCGGGCAAAGGGGCCATAGGCTATTCCCTGGCGGCCCCAACCAGGGGTATCCAGGGGAGCAAACCGCAAAACCTCCTCCTCCACCGAGATTTTGGCTTCTGCATCCGCTCCCAGGCGCACAGCCCCACAATCACTGGCGCTGCCTATAACCTCGCCATACAACACCTCTCGCGCAAAGCGATCCAGGATTTCGGCAGGGGAAGTCTTGGGGTGTTTCATGCGGTGGTCACATCACTCTGACCCACTTTACGCAAGCCCACATAACCCCAGCGTGAAGAATAAAAAGCCGCAGCAATCGGGAATTAATGCTCCAGAACGTTACCACCTATCCTAAAGCTGCTTGGACGCGAAACGACTGCATAACGTCCAAACATAACGGACAACCTTGCTCAATTGTTCATCAGTGGGTTTTTTGAACAGTCAAAGCGCTTCCCACCTTTACGCTCCCGTACGGCAGTAGGTGTTGCCGAGCAATGCACGGCATCCTTCCGTACGGCAGTAGGTGTTGCCGAGCAATGCACGGCATCCTTCCGTACGGCAGTAGGTGTTGCCGAGTTGTACACAGCTTCTTTCCGTACGGCAGTAGGTTTTTCCGGACACTGTACGGCTTCTTTCTCTACAGGAGCGCAGATTAAGTCGTACAGATCGTAATTTGACTGTACGGCTAATTTGTGGAAAACACTGTCAGACCGATTCCCGCAACTGCCCAAATGTGGGTAGGAAACCACTCCACCGGATAGCGGAGTGGTTTTGGGAAACGCAAACAGTCCTCAACAAGCGTCAGCGGCAGGTATCGCTCTGGACTCGAAACCAACGCTGTCCGTTGAGAAAGGTTTTCTCGCCATCGTATTCGACCCGCAAGCGCTCAACCCCGCCGCCATCCACGTTCAGCAGCAGCACTGCACTGTTCTGGGTGGCCGACTCGATACGCCACCGCCCCAAAGCCCGGCCATTGCCACCGCTCGAGGCCGAAGCACCTGGAACATTGATGGTGGTGAGGCTTTCGTCGAGATAGGCAAAGCTGCCATCAGAGCAAAGGTGCAGGGTGCGCTGCTCGGAAATACCGCCACTGCCGCCTCCAGAATTGTAGCTGGAGAAATACTTGAGCATGTTCCCAGCCAGAAACTGCGTCCACTGACGTGCCACACCGGC
>JBBIUP010000232.1:0-3884 GCA_037440185.1 Meiothermus sp.
CCTTGCAATCCGACGAGATTGTGCGCCGCGAGGTGTTTGGGCCGGTGGTCTCGGTGACGCGCTTCACCGACCCCGACCAGGCTATTGCCTGGGCCAACGACTCCGACTACGGTCTGGCCAGTTCGGTCTGGACGCAGGACGTGGGGAAGGCCATGCGCATGGCCAGCCGCCTCCAATATGGCTGTACCTGGATCAATACCCACTTCATGCTGGTTAACGAGATGCCCCACGGGGGGGTCAAGCAATCGGGCTACGGCAAGGATATGAGCATGTATGCGCTGGAAGACTATACCGTGGCTCGGCACATCATGGTCAAGCACTGAAGCGTCGTGTTGAAATTCCTGCTCAATGCTGATGCTGGGTGGCCTGAAGCCAAGGGCCAAAGGCTGAAAGCAAAAAGCGGAAATGTTATTTTTGACCGGGTTTTGAGCCCTTGCCTGCTCCCTTGCCTATAGCTGGGCACCATCGTCCCAGCTTTGCAGGAGCTTTTGATACGCCGGGTCTTGATAGCGTGAGAGGTGGAAGGCGGGTGCATAGTCGGGCAGCTCTGAGCCGGTTACGTAGGCTGCCAGCAACTCTCCTGCCGCGCAAGCAGCCATCACGCCGAAGCCCGATAGGGCTCCGATTAGATAGGCTCCCTGCACTGGCAGCGGGCCAATTAGCGGGCGGTTCTCCTGGGTTTTGATGTAGTAGCCTCCGTCTATCCAGGGTTTGCGGGCTTTCTTGAAATATTGCTGCAGGCCTGGAACCATCACCGACATTCCGCGCAGAGCGATGTCAGCGTAGTTGGGCTCCTGGGCAATTGGGAAAGTGGGTGCAACGGGCTCTGTATGGTAGTTGTACAACACGATCAGGGTGGTGCTATCCCCATGCCCGTCGGGTCTACAATGCACCCCCGAAGGAAACTTCTGCAACAGCCAGCGGGTGGATGTGTCTTCGGTCAGTATCTCGCGCTCTTCGGGGCTCCAGGGCAGTTCCACCTCGTCCATCCAGATCAGCATGGGGGCCTCGCGGGGCACCACACCCAGGGTTTCGCTGAAACTCAGCTTGAGATGCTGCTCGGCAAAGACTGGAAGTTCTACCCCCAGCATCTGGCCCACCTGTTTTTGCATCGGCCCAGCAGCGTTGACGAAGACCGGTGTTTCGATTTGCAAGGCACCCTCTTCGCATTTGATCTGTACAGACCGAACTGCTCCACTCGTAACCTCTACCCCGACCACCTGACCCCGAACCAGTCGAACCCCATATTCGCGGGCTTTTTCCAGCATGTACATGCCAAGCTGCTGTGCCCCAAGCCAGCCGGCGCGGCGGGCATGCAGTACCGCCAGGGTGTTTGGTGCAAGGTAGGGAAAGTGTGGTCGAATCAGGTTGGGATTGGTAATCAGGTCAGCTCCACCCAGGTTGAAGTCGAAGCCCCAGGAAGGGGAGGGCTGGTAGTTGCTGGTGCTGCTGGCATGAACTCGCAATTCTCCCGCTCCCTCTTTGGCAGTGTCCTCGGCAGTTTCGATGATCAGGGGAATCTTTGCTCCATCGGCGGTCGCGTAGAGATAGCCCCGCCGGTTCAGGTTAATGCGGTTGGAAGATTCGTGGGCTATTTCCTCGAGCAGCTCGATGCTACGGTTCATGAGGGCGATCATCGAACGGTCGGGCCACCAGTTGCGGTAGGCCTCAGTGGACTTGTCCGAGGTGAGCGAGAGGGGGTCGCCCTGCTCAATGATCACCACATCCTTCAAGCCCTTTTTCACCGCCAGGTGATAGGCCGCCGCGATGCCAGCAATGCCTGCACCGCAGATTACAAGTTCTGCACTGGTTCTGGTCATAAAGTGTATACAGTATACAAAACAGCACTATTTACTGAAGGGCAGGCTGCTAAGTGTTTCCACGGTAGGTTTGTCGCTTAAACCCGCCTGGCATGCATCGGGGTACTGCGCCCTGGAAGATGCAAATTGAAAGATGGGCCTCCAGGATTTGACAAACTTACTATGGCGCAGCTTAAACCACGCCGATTCAAAAAAACCTCGCGGTAGGATGTGTTCCAACCTATGAACGCCGATCTATTCACTGAAAACCCGCTGCTGTCCAAATCGGCCTCCGAGCAAGCTGCCCTGATTCACTCTGGTGAGATTTCGGCAGTGCAATTGATGGAGGCCAGCCTGGTTCAGATTGAAGCCACTCGAGAACTAAACGCCCTCGCTTTTTTGGATGTCGAGGGTGCATTGGCATCGGCAAAAGCGGTTCAACCCGGCGATCCGCGGCCTTTCGCAGGTGTGCCGATGCTCATCAAAGAACTCACGCCAGTCGCGGGGCAACCCTGGACTTTTGGTTCCAGGCTCTTCGCCAGCCACAAGGCCCTTGCCGATGCGTACACGGTGCGCCGCTTGCGGGAGGCAGGTTTCGTGCTGCTGGGCCAAAGCACCTCACCGGAGTTCGGTATTGTCCCGGTTACCGAGAGCGTTCTACACGGCCCTACCCGCAACCCCTGGAACCCCACGCGCACCCCCGGTGGTTCGTCGGGCGGGGCGGCAGCGGCGGTAGCAGTGGGGGTTTTGTCGGTAGCCCATGCCAGCGACGGCGGGGGTTCCATCCGTATTCCCGCAGCCTGCTGCGGGTTGGTGGGGCTGAAGCCATCCAGGGGTCGCATCTCCGCTGGCCCCTTTTTGGGTGACAATTTCCTGTCTACCCAGGGTGTGGTCAGCCGCAGCGTGGCAGATAGTGCCCACCTGCTGGACATCCTCTCGGGCTACGAGGTGGGCGACTCGACCTGGGCACCTGCCCCGCAACAGTCCTACGCCGTAGCTGCCAAGCAGCCGGTCAAGCCCTTGCGTATCGCAGCTCTGACGGCTTCGCCCACCATCGGCAACGATCCCGACCCCATCAGCCTGAAAGCGGTCTGGAGGGCGGCAGCCATGCTGGAGCAGATGGGCCATACCGTGGAGTGGGCCCTGCCACCTGACTGGGTCAGCCCCCGCTTGATAGACCAGTTCACTACCCTGTGGGCAGCAGGGGTGGCCTCCAACACGGTTTGGGGGGCCAGCCTGCAAGGGCGCCAGCCACAGCCCGCCGATGTGGAGGCCCTCACCTGGTATTTCACCGAGCTGGGCCTCAAGACCCCGGCGGTAGCCTACATGGGCGTTCTGGAATCGCTCAAGACCTACGCCCGTAGCCTGATCGGCTTTTTCCAGTCCTACGACCTTTTGCTTACGCCCGCCCTGGCCGAGCGTCCCATTGCCATTGGCACCATCCAGACCAACTCGCCCGACCCCCAGGCTGCCTTCAAGCGTGCCGAGGCATTCACGCCCTACACGGCGGTGTGGAATGTGACGGGCCAGCCCGCCATCTCGCTGCCGCTGTTCGTGGGCTCGGACGGCTTGCCGGCGGGCGTGCAGTTGGTGGGCGGGCCGCTGCGCGAAGACCTGCTGCTGGCGGTGGCGCAGAGTTTGGAGACTGTGCACGGCTGGAACCAGCCCTTCTGAGCTATGGCATATTTGTACATCCTCGAGTGTGACGATGGCAGCTACTACACAGGTAGTACGGCTAATCAAACGTCTGTGGGAGCACCAGAACGGCCTTGGGGCCAGCCATACTCGCTCACGGCTACCAGTAAAGCTGGCCTACGCCGAGTTCTTCGAGCGTGTGGACGATGATTTCCCTCGAGAAAAACAGCTGCAGGGTTGGAGCCGAGCCAAGAAGAAAGCTCTGATCGAAGGCCGTCTGCAAGACCTGCTAAAGCTGGCCCGAACCGCCAAGCGAAAAGCGGACTAACGGGTGTTCCCTGAGCCTGTCGAAGGGAACAAGAAGAGGTTGATGTCAGCACCGGCTAATGAGGCGTTGGCTTCGACAAGCTCAGCCAACTCACAGTATTTTTCAAAAAGAACACCCCATGC
>JBBIUP010000233.1:0-3876 GCA_037440185.1 Meiothermus sp.
ACGCTTCAATTTCCAACAATTCCTCGGCCTGAAAGAGGTTGATACCGCTCTCGACCAGGGCCAGGTACTTCTCCATGCTGCTCACTTCCTCGACCTGTTCTTCCAGGAACCACTGCAAGAACTGAAAGCCAACAAAATCGCCCCCAGAAAGAGCAATTTTAGCCATGGACTGGAATTGCCCGGTTACGGTGCGCTCCCACTGAAGGGCTTGCGAAACCGCATCGGCAGCACTTTTGAAGCTCGTGGAGGCTGCCGCAATAGCCGGGAAGTGGGCCACTTCTCCGCTATCAGTGAGGAATTGCACGATCTTCATGGCGTGTTCCTTTTCTTCCGCGGCCTGCTTGTAGAACAATGCCGCCCACCTGTCCAGGCTCTGCTGGGCAAAATAGGTTCCAATAGCTAGATATTGCTGGTGCGCACCGAGTTCGTGACCAATCTGTTCTTTGAGTTTCTGGGTGAGTTTGCTCGAGATCATGGATTGCGCGGTCTTTGGCATATTCAACTCCTTTTGTCAAACAGGATCGGGGTAGTCTTATTGCGAATGACTACTAATAAGAGATTAGCACTTCTGGTCAATGCTAAAGTAATCCTGCCACCCATCCTGGCCTGGTGGAAAACCAACCGAGTAGAGGCACTCTCAACAAAAGCGGTTGGCTGCCATCCATGCTGGTCAGTGCGTGTTTATACCCAAAAACGCAACACTATGCAAAACTGGGTAGCCACGCGCTCGAATAAGTGATATTCTCTCCCCTTGGTATGCCTGCTCGCACCGACCTAAAAAAGATCTTGATTATCGGCTCCGGCCCCATCACCATCGGCCAGGCGGCTGAATTTGACTATTCGGGAACCCAGGCCGTCAAGGCCCTGCGCAGCGTGGGCTACCAGGTAGTGCTGGTGAACTCCAATCCCGCTACCATCATGACCGACCCGGAGCTTTCGGAGGGGACGTATTTAGAGCCTCTCACACCTGAGTTCTTGGAGAAGGTGATTGCCCAGGAGCGCCCCGACGCGCTTTTGCCCACCCTGGGCGGTCAGACCGCGCTCAACCTTTCGATGGCCCTTTTCGAGCAAGGCATCTTGGAGAAGTACGGCGTAGAGCTAATTGGGGCCAACGCCACCGCCATCAAGAAAGGCGAAGACCGCGAGGAATTCCAGAAGGCCATGCTCAAGATTGGAGTGGACGTGCCCAGGGGTAAGATGGTGCACAGCCTCGAGGAGGGCCTGGCCTTTGCCCGCGAAGTGACCGGCTATCCGGTGGTGGTGCGGCCCAGCTTTACCCTCGGCGGCACCGGGGGCGGGATTGCCGAAAACGAGGCCGAATTCATCGAGACCCTCACGCGGGGGCTCTCGCTCTCCCCCACCCACTCCGCACTGGTAGAAGAATCCATCGTGGGCTGGAAAGAGTACGAGCTCGAGGTCATGCGCGACAAGAACGATACGGTGGTGATCATCACCTCCATCGAGAATGTTGATCCTATGGGCGTCCATACCGGCGACTCCATCACGGTCGCACCGGCCCAGACCCTCTCCGATGTGGAATACCAGAAAATGCGCGATGCAGCCATCGCCATCATCCGCGAGATAGGCGTGGAGACCGGTGGCTCCAATATCCAGTTCGCCATTGACCCCAAAAGCGGGCGGATGATCGTGATTGAGATGAACCCCCGCGTTTCGCGCTCCAGCGCCCTGGCCTCCAAGGCTACTGGCTTCCCCATCGCCAAGATTGCAGCCCTGCTGGCCGTAGGCTACCGGCTGGATGAAATCCCCAACGACATCACCCAGAAAACCCCGGCCAGCTTCGAGCCCACCATTGATTACGTGGTAACCAAAATTCCCCGCTTTGCCTTCGAGAAGTTCAACACCCTGCCCAATGTGAATCCCGGCGGTTTCAGTGACAAGCTGGGCACCCAGATGAAGAGTGTGGGTGAGGTGATGGCGATTGGCCGCACCTTCAAGGAATCCTTCGGCAAGGCCCTCAGGAGCCTCGAGGCCGATGTGCGCTCGGAGTTCTCTACTTATACCACCGAGGAATTGGAAGCTCGACTCTACCCCAGCCCCACGCGAATTTATGCAATCCTGGAACTGCTGCGGCGGGGTGAACAGGTAGATAACCTCTACGACAAAACCAAAATCGAGCCCTGGTTCCTGACCCAGCTCAAAGAAGTGATTGATGCCGAGCACGACCTCGAGACCGAGAATAACCGCCTGGAAGATGCCGAGGACTGGCGTTTTGTTAAGAGCTTGGGTCTATCCGACGCGCAAGTGGGCGAACTGGTTGGGGTTTCGGAGACGGTAGCCCGGAAGCAGCGACTGGCGGCAGGCTCCAGGCCGGTCTACAAAACCGTAGACACCTGTGCTGCCGAGTTCGAGGCCTATACCCCCTACCACTACAGCGCCTACGAGTTGGAGGATGAGGTTCGCCAGACCAGCAAGCAAAAAGTGGTAATCCTGGGCAGTGGCCCCATCCGTATCGGACAAGGGGTGGAGTTCGACTATGCCACCGTGCACGCAGTCTGGGCCTTGCGTGAAGCGGTGATACCGCCTGAGCGGCCCGGCGAAGCCGGGGCACGGGGCTATGAGACCATTATGGTCAACTCCAACCCCGAGACCGTCTCCACGGACTACGACACCGCCGACCGCCTCTACTTCGAGCCCCTCACCCTGGAAGACGTACTCAATCTCACCGACCACGAGAAGCCCATCGGCGCGATTGCCACCTTGGGTGGCCAGACCCCCTTGAAACTGGCCAAAAGGCTCTCCGATGCCGGGGTGCAACTGCTTGGAACGAGTTGGGAAGCGATCCACAAGGCTGAAGACCGCGCCGAGTTCAACAAGCTCTGCACTGAGTTGGGCATCCCCCAGCCCAAAGGCAGCGTCGCCCGCAACCCCGAAGAAGCCCTCAAGCTGGCCGAAACCATTGGCTATCCCCTGATGGCCCGGCCTAGTTATGTGCTGGGGGGGCGGGCCATGCAGGTCGTCCACAACGCCGATGAACTGCGCTGGTATCTGAATGGCATCTACGCAGCCCTTTCCGAACGCCCCTCAATCCTGCTAGACCAGTACCTGGACAATGCCCTCGAGCTCGATGTAGACGCGCTTTGTGATGGTAGCCAGGTGGTGGTGGCGGGCATCATGGAGCATATCGAGCGGGCCGGGGTGCATTCGGGCGATTCGGCCACCATCTTACCGCCCATCTCCCTCACCCCCGAGCAACTCGAGACCGTCAAGTCCTACACCCGCAAACTAGCCCTAGCGGTCGGAGTGAAGGGCTTGATCAATGTGCAATACGCACTCAAGAATGGGACGGTCTATATTTTGGAAGCCAACCCCCGTGCCTCCCGCACAGTGCCTTTTGTCTCCAAAGCCATCGGACACCCGCTGGCAAAGTATGCTGCTCTCATCGCAGTAGGCAAAACCCTGGACGACCTGGGCTTTACCCAAGACCCCACCCCTGGCTTTTACTCGGTCAAGGAAGTGCTTATTCCCTGGCTTAAGTTCCCTGGTGTGATCCCGGTGCTGGGACCGGAAATGCGCTCCACCGGCGAGAGCATGGGCATTGATACCGACCCCTATCTGGCCTATTTTCGAGCCGAATTGGGGGTGGGCCAGAAGCTACCTTTGAGTGGGAAGGTGCGAATCATTGGAACCGAGGGCCTGGAAGCCGATTGGGTCGGCGCGGGTTTCGAAGTCTCTGATAGCGATTACGACTTGTTGATCGCGCTCACCCCCGACCCCGAACTGCGCCGCGCTGTCGAGACCGGCAAGCCCTTCATCACCACGCTGGAAGGTGCCAGGTGGAGCCTGGAAGCCATTGGGCGTGCCCGACAGTCCGAGTTGGCGGTCAAGTCGCTGCAGCGCTGGCATACGGGGACGAGC
>JBBIUP010000234.1:0-3845 GCA_037440185.1 Meiothermus sp.
CCGCCGTATGGGACATTCGCGGGAACTGCTCTGGGTATTCGTGGGAACCGCTCCAGGTCGCGCCGAGGTCTCTATCCTGCACAGCGTCAAGCTCGCACGCCCAAGCCCTGTCCTTGAGTGTGAGCACCTTGGGGAACCGCGCACGCTTGCTGAAGAGATAGGCCCGGTCAAGGTCTTTCAAGGCTTGCTGCAAAAGCTGGCAGGAACTGCCCTGTATCGCTGGGCATGAGAACCCCAGTGCGCAATCAGGCCAGACACGCTGGCTGCAGCTCTTCATCACGGGGTCGTCGCTTCGAGATAGCTGACCAACTTGCCTTGCAGCCCCCCACACCCCCAAACTTCTGTAAATGCCAGGGGGAGCCGTCAATCCTCCGCCTACGCCTCACCCCTGCGCTTACGCTTCTTCCTCGGCCTCGAGTTTCTTCAGAAGTTCCTTGAGCTCGGTCTTTTGCTGGCCTTCCTCCATCCCATCGGCCAGTTTTTCGATAGCCAGACGAACCACCTCCGACTTGGAGACCAGTTGCTCGGGGCTGGAAAGCTCATAAGCCAGCTTGGTCAAGAGCGCATCCTGATCATCGCTGATAACAACCTGCAACCGCTTTTTTTCCTTTTTGGGCATATATATTTTGCGGCAGTACGAGTATGGTAACGGAGTAATACTCGTATGCGTTTCTGACTAAACTTTAGCACGTTACATCTGTGCTTGACAATATGATTCTAACTTACTATGCTCATAGTGAGTATCATGTGTAACTTGTGCAATAATACTCGGCAGGAACCAGGAGATGACTTCTAGTATGGATCGAACCTTAACTATTCGTGGTGGAATCCCGTTAAGCGGTGAGCTTCGTATTTTTCCAGCGAAAAATTCAGCACTCAAGCTCATGACCGCCAGCATCCTTACAGCGGAACCCATTACCCTGACCGAAGTACCCCGCCTGCGCGATATTGACGTTTTGTTAGAACTCCTGGGCCACATCGGCACCCGACATGCCTGGGAAGGCCGCACCCTCCACCTCCACACCCCTGAAATCCTCTCCACCCACGCCCCCTTTGAGCTGGTTAGCAAGATGCGGGCCAGCTTCAACGTACTGGGTGCCTTGGCAGCCCGGGCGGGCGAGGGAACCGTGCCCCTGCCCGGTGGCTGCAATTTTGCCGAACGCCCAGTAGACCAACACATCAAAGCCCTGCGGGGCCTGGGTTTCGAGGTCACCACCGAAATTACCGACCTCGGCGTGGCCTACACAGCCCGCCGCCACAAATCTGCCTCGGGCCGGGTAGTCTACGACCTTCCCACCCTGGGAGGCACCGAGCAAGCCCTGATGGCCGCGGCCCTGGGTGGCGAAGCAGTGCTGGTTAACACCCCTCAGGAACCTGAAATTGTGGACTTGTGCAATTTCCTCACCATGATGGGGGCCGAGATCAAAGGCATTGGCAGCAGCATCCTGCACATCAAGGGCAAGCCCCACCTGGGTGGCGGTCACTACAGCGTGATCCCCGACCGCATCGAGGCCGGAACCTACCTATTTGCTGCCGCCGCCACCAGGGGCTCGATTACCTTGAGCAACGTCGAGCCCTTCCACATGGATGCGGTCTTGGACAAGTTAATCCAGTCGGGCCACACCATCACCACCGGCAAGGATTGGGTGCGCCTGGAAGCCACCTCTACCCCACAGCCTTTCAACATCGAAGCCCGCGAGTATCCTGGCTTCATTACCGATTTGCAGCCCCCCGCTGCGGCCTACCTGACTACCGTGCATGGCACCTCGCTGGTCTCGGATCGCATCTACCCCGACCGCTTCACCCATGCCAGTGAGCTGGCCCGTATGGGGGCCGAAGTGACCCTGAAAGAGCGCACCCTGATGATTCAGGGCCGCCAACTGACCGGCGCAGCAGTAGAGGCCCGTGACATTCGCGCAGGGGGGGGGTTGATTATCGCGGCCCTGGCTGCCGAAGGCGAGAGCCACATTGCTGGCATGAAGTACATCGAGCGCGGCTACGACGATATCGAAAACCGCCTGCGCAGCCTCGGTGCCAGTGTAGGCGTACAGTTGCCCGAGCTGGCCCTGGCGGCGGATTGATACAGGATCTAGCGCGGGTTCTGAGGGGCCATACTCGACAGTGAATTCGGTGCCAAGACGCCGAATTCCTGGGGAGGCCAGCGCCCTTCAGCCATCAGGCGGTCAACTTCATCGCCCAGCTCTTGAGGGGCGCGGGTCTGAGCTGCCATGGCGGCTCCAGATTCAGCGCAGATAGGAGCCCCGGAGTAAGTCTGTTTGGGCTGGGTTATTCCTGAGAGCGGTTCCCACGAATACCCAGTACAACGGTTTCGGTTGTACTGGGTAAATTACGCTGCACAGCGTGCAGTGTAATTGTGGGAAACGCGATGAGAACCCGCACCATTTGACGGTTGCGCCCAGAAACCCTACACTCAGGTGCTATGGACTTGGCCACCCTCCAACACCGACTCGAGGCCCTTCGGGGGTATCTTTGACATCGCTGGCAAGGAAGCCCGCCTAGGAGAGCTCGAGCATCAGATTAGCGACCCCAACCTCTGGAGTGACCCCGCCAAGGCCCGCAAGGTTTCGCAGGAGTCGGCCCGGTTACGCAAGGTAGTCGAAGGCTATAAACGCCTGGAGTCCGACCTGCAAGGGCTTCTGGAGCTGTGGCCGGAGCTTTTGCCCGAGGAAAGAGAGCAGATGCAGCCCGAGCTCGCTCGAGCCGGGCGCGAGCTAGAAGACCTCTACCACCAGACCCTGCTCTCCTTCCCCTACGCCGAAAACGCGGCCATCGTGACCATCAAGCCCGGCGCGGGCGGTACCGAGGCCTGCGACTGGGCCCAGATGCTCTACCGCATGTATACCCGCTTTGCCGAGCGCCACGGCTTTACACTGGAGCTGATTGACCTCGAGCCCGGAGCCGAAGCCGGCATTGATTATGCACAGTTTATCGTTCGGGGCGAAAACGCCTTCGGGCTGATCTCCCCCGAAGCGGGCGTACACCGCCTGGTACGACCCTCTCCTTTCAATGCCCAGGGCAAGCGCCAGACCAGCTTTGCGGCCCTGGAGGTGATGCCGGAAGTAGACGAATCGGTGGACATCCAGATTGCCCCTGAGGATCTACGCATTGATGTGATGCGCTCCCAGGGCAAAGGAGGCCAGGGAGTCAACACCACCGACTCGGCCGTACGGGTGGTGCACCTGCCCACCGGCATCATCGTCAAGTGCCAGGTCACCCGCAGCCAGCAGAAAAACAAAGAGATGGCCATGAACATCCTGCGCTCCAAACTCTTTGAGATCGAATACAAGAAGAAGCAGGAAGAGCTGGCCCGGCTGCGCGGAGAGGCCCGCCCCATCGAGTGGGGCAGCCAGATCAGGAGCTATGTGCTGGACAAGCAGTACATCAAGGATCACCGCACCGGCGAGATGCGCCACGACCCCGAGAATGTGCTGGACGGCGACCTGGAAAATCTGATCTGGGCCGGGCTGGAGTGGAAGGCCGGGCGGCGGGAAACGGTGAGTGCGGCGGACGAAGACTGAGAGCGGTTCCCACGAATACCCAGTACAACGGTTTGGGTTGTACTGGAGCAGTTTCCGCGAATGTCCCATACGGCGGTTTTTGCCGTGTGGGACAAAACACTCCGCCGGAGGGCGGAGTGTTTGCGGGAACTGCGATGGGTATTCGTGGGAACCGCGATGAGGGCCATCACTGGGCCGGTGTGGATTTGAGCCGCTCCACTACTCCCCGATCCTCGAGGGTACTGGTATCCCCTTTGATTTCCTCGCCCGAGGCCACTTGCCGCAGCAAGCGCCGCATGATCTTGCCCGAGCGGGTCTTGGGCAGCG
>JBBIUP010000235.1:0-3843 GCA_037440185.1 Meiothermus sp.
CTTCTATATCGCACTCTTCACAGACGTGGCCTCCCATCCGGGAGGCCACTGTGCTGTGCAGGACACAGCCATCAAGTTGGTAAAAGGCTAAATGATCATGAAGAGTGCTCTAGACCTACCAGTTCGACCAGTGTCCGAACCCCAAAGCCGGTGCCACCGGCCTGCCCCAGATCGTGGCTTTTCTCGGTGTAGGCCGGGCCTGCAATATCCAGGTGTACCAGTGGCTTCTTGGTAAACTCGCCCAGGAACAGTGCGGCATTGATAGCCCCAGCATAGCGGCTGCGTCCGTGGGTGTTTTTCAAATCGGCAGTATTGGATTGGAGGGCCTCGAGGTATTCCTCTTCCATGGGCAGCGGCCAGACTTTCTCACCAGCCCGTTCGGCAGCTTCTTGCACTTCACGACCCCATCGCACATCGTTGGCAAAGAGTCCGGCCACTTTGTCTCCCAGTGCGACGACGCACGCCCCGGTCAGGGTAGATAGCTCCACGATGGAGTCTGCACCCTGCTGATCGGCATAGGTGATGGCATCGGCCAGGGTCAGGCGTCCTTCTGCATCGGTATTGAGAATCTCGATGGTCTTCCCCGAGAGGCTGGTGAGCACATCGGAGACCCGGTAGGCATTGCCAGAAATCATATTCTCGGCAGCCGCCACATAGGCTCGCACCTCCACCGAGGGTTGCAGCTTGGCAATGGCTCGCATGGCCCCCAGGACAGCCGCCGCACCGGCCATATCACACTTCATGGTGATCTGGCTCTCGGAGGGTTTGAGCGAGTAGCCGCCGGTGTCGAAGGTGAGCCCTTTACCCACCAGCGCGACCACCTGGTCAGAAGGGTTTTGCGGTTTGTAGATCAGTTGGATGAAGCGCGGGGGATTGGCGGAACCCTGGGCCACCCCATAAAATGCACCCATCCCCGCTTGTTTAATCTGTGCCTCGTCCCAAATCTCCACACCGAGCCCCAATTCCTGAGCCATTTCGCGCGTGCGCCGGGCCAGTTCTACCGGGTTCAGAACATTGGGGGGCTCGTTGACCAGTTCGCGGGCATAGTTGACTGCTTCTGCCACAATCTCAGCCCGATCCACCGCAGGCCCCGAGGAACGCGCCAGCCACAGGCGCAGCTTTTCGCCCCGTTTGCTGGCGGAGCCACTGGTTTTGTACTTTTGCCAGGTATATCCCCCCAGCAAAGCCCCTTCGGCCAGCGCGTAGCTGGCTTCTTGCTTGCCAAATTTGTCGGACAGAAAGGTCTCGGTAACCGCTTCTTTGAAACCCAATTTGGCAATGGCCTGTACCAGCTTAGCCCCAGCTTTACGAACGGTCTCCAGGCTGATCCCACGTTTTTTGCCCAGGCCAAACAGCAAGGCGAATCCGGGGCCTTCCTCATCGGTGCGGCGAGAACCCAGGGGGATCAGCAGGGTCTCGCCAAACTCGCCCTTGAAATAAAGCTCTTCCATCATTTTGGAGAGTACTTTTCGATGTTTGTGATCCAGTTTTTGCCCTTCCTCGCTCAACTCGCCCCCCCATACCCCCACCACCGCCAGCGGTACAGGTATCTCGTCTACCAAGCGCCGTGCAGACTTGAGTGTTAGTTCCATAGCTTGCGAACTATAACACAAAATGAGTGAGGACTGACCAGTGGGTCAGTTTTTGCGGTGTGACCTGGATTGCGTGGGAAAGGCTACTTTCTGTACCCAAAAACCTGGTGCTTGGCGTTGAAGCCCTCGAGGTCTGGTGGAGGCAAGACCAAAGCGTTTATTCTCATTCCGCTCTGTCGTGTAGCTGCGCCGATGGGCTAAGATGATTCGGATGAAGTTTCTAGCGCAAGGTTTAGGTCTTTTTCGAAGAATGGGGTTTTTTCTAAATCAAGCAGCTCTAGGAGGCAGTGCGGCCCTCGAGGGGGTCATGATGAAGGCTGCGGATGCCTGGGCGCTGGCAGTGCGGCTGCCCAGCGGCCAGATCCATGTGGAGCGCCACGAAGAAGTAGCCCTGACCAAAAAGTACCCCTGGGCACGGCTGCCCCTGATCCGTGGGGTTGTTGCCCTATGGGATGCCATGAGTATCTCCTATAAGTCGCTTTCGCGCAGTGGCGAACTGGCTGGAGAAGAGGACGAAAAAATCTCGAGTGCGGCCATGTATGGCACCCTGGCAGTCTCGTTGGTGATCGGTCTGGCATTGTTTGTGTGGCTGCCAGCACGGCTGGCGGGCTTGCTGGTAGACGAAGAGCGTTTTCGTTTTCTGTTCTATGTGGTGGCCGGTTTGTTCGAGACCATCATCCTGATTGGCTATCTAATTTTTATCGGTCGAATGAAGGACATGCAGCGCTTCTTCATGTACCACGGGGCCGAACACAAGGCTATTGCAGCGCACGAAAAGGGCCTCGAGCTTACGGTAGAGAATGTGCGTATTCAGCCCGCCTACCATCCGCGCTGTGGCACCAGCTTCATTGCTTTTACAGCAGTAGTCGGCGTGTTTGTATACAGCTTCTTCCCACCCCTCACGGTGGCCTGGTACTGGATTTTCCCGCGCTTGCTGATGATTCCGGTAGTGGCAGCGGTATCGTTTGAGGTGTTGCGCTACTCGGCGTCCCATACCGACCCCATCTCCCGCTTGTTCCGCTGGATCGGCTTCAAGTTCCAGATGCTCACCGTCAAGGAACCCACCGATGACATGATCGAAGTCGCCATCGAGAGCACCAGGGCTGCCCTGGCCGAGAAACCTGCCGAAAAGCCAATGGTGGTGGCGTAATCATGTAGAAGTAGTTCCACTCAAACGAATACCCAAAACGGGCCAGTAAAAGTACAATCTCCCTATGCGTATTCTGCACACAGCAGACTGGCACCTGGGAAAGATCTTGAAGGGGCGGGAGCGAACCGCTGAGATTCGGCAAGCCTTGCAGGGCTTGTTGGGGCTGGTGCGCTCTGAGCGGATAGATTTGGTCTTGGTAGCGGGTGATCTATATGACCGAACCATCGTATCCACCGAGGCCGAAGCTGCTGCGTTTGAGTTTTTTTTGGGCTTGCGGGAACTGAAAGTGCCTGCGCTGGTGATTGCTGGCAACCACGACAGTCGCGAACGCCTCGAGGCTCTCTCTCCCCTGCTCGCTCTTACCGGAGCCACCGTATATGGCAACCTGCGCTTTGCCGAACAGGATGGCGTCTTTGAGGTTTTAGGAGCCAGAGTCGCTTTACTACCCTTTTTATCAGAGCGACGGCTGGTCAGGGCTGGCGATCTGCTGCAAGGGGATAGTGCAGCGTGGAAGAAAACCTATGGCACCGCCATGAGCCTCATCTTGAAAAACCTGGCGACCGGCTTTGGCCCCGACCTCAACCTGCTGATGGCCCACCTGACCGTGGAGGGGGGTAAGCTGGGTGGGGGCGAGTTTACCTTTCACACCACCAACAGCTACGCCATCCAGCCTGCCGACTTCCCCCAAACCCTGAACTATGTGGCCCTGGGCCACCTGCATCGCCAGCAGCAAGTAGCCGAGGCCCCAGTGGCCTGGTATGCGGGCTCGCTGATTCAACTCGACTTTGGCGAGGGCGAGGATAGCCCCAGGGGGGCACTTATTGTCGAGGTAGAACCTGGGCTCCCACCCAGGGTGCAGCCCGTGGCTGAGCGCTGGGGCAAACTGCTCAAGACCTTCCGGGTCAGCCGAGATTCTTTGGATCGCCGCTGGGACGAGATTCGGACGTTTTCCGGCTATAGCAAGGTGGTGATCGAAGGCAAGGGCAACCCAGCTTTGCGCGAGCGATTGTTCAAAGAAATGCCAGACCTGCTGGAAGTGGAGTTTCACACCCCCGAATCGGAGGGAACCGGGCAGACCGTGGTAGCGGTGGAAGACCTCGA
>JBBIUP010000236.1:0-3835 GCA_037440185.1 Meiothermus sp.
CTTCTTCGCAGCGGGTTTCGCAGCGGCCTTAGCAGCAGGCTTGGCAGCGGCTTTCTTGGCGGCAGGCTTCTTGGCAGCGGGCTTCTTGGCAGGTGCGGGTTTTGGTTGTTCAGTCATGTATATTCCTCCTTGAATCAGAGTGGAGCCATCTCAGCAATAACCCTCGAATCATGCGCTATCCAGCGGATGATTCGCCCATTGCACATAACCAGGTTTTTGGCATTGTGCGAACTGTGGACGGGTGTTGCTGTTAGATTGTTTCTCCACTGGAGATTACTATACTACATGTTGTGTAATTTTTGTATGTCAAGTACAACCTCTTGGTGAATTTTCAATTCATCCGATGCGCATCGAAAAGCTGTGTTTTGTGCCTTTCCCATCGCATTTCCTTGATGTCGAAATTCCCTCGAGTAAATCTTAATCAATTGCGCCAGAATCGGGTGAAATGGTTGCCAGTATTTTTGCTTACTCGAGAATTCTCCAATCGCAATATGCGATTCATGCTGTATTTATCGAGCTAAAACACACTTTTGAATTTTCACTTAGTCAGCCATCTACACCATGCGCCGGTCGGAAAGTTGTCAATGCAAAAAAAATCCAGGCAGGAGGTCTCGAGGATACAGGGCTCGAACGGGTCTATGGTCAAAAAATTATCACGCTGAAAACAGCCCGAATTTATCGAGCAATTTCACGCAGAAGTGAGTGGGTGTATGCATGGCTAACCATCGCGTTCCCGCAAGCCCTCACCACTCCGGGCAGGTGTCTCGCCTGGTTCAGCCATGCTCTGATCTGCTGGATCACTTATACCGACCTGCGGTATGAAGCTCGAGGTTTGCCTGTTCATATGGAGCGAATTCTCCGACTTTTGACGTACGGGCTCGAGTCAGTGACCGCTGCCTTGACAGTTCGGGGCATTCGTAAATTCGTCCTGCGATAGAATACTCAGCATGTTGGATTCGAAAACATTAGCCCTGGCCCAGGATGTGCGTGCACTGCTGACAAGGGGGCTGGATGCATTGGCTCGAGTGGGGGTCGAAACCGAACCGCTCAAGCAAGCCTTGTTAGACCTAGATGGCCCTTTCTTATTGGTAGTAGCAGGTGAATTTAATAGCGGCAAATCTTCGCTGCTCAACGCGCTGTTGGGGGGTGATTTTTTGAAGGAGGGGGTCACGCCGACCACCGATCGCATCAACCTGATCGGCTACGGCCCCGAACCCAAACTCGAGCCACAGTCACCCGAACTGGTGTTGATTCAATTGCCCCATGCCCTCCTCAAAGATGTACGCCTGGTGGACACCCCTGGAACCAACGCCATCCTGCAGCACCATCAGGTCTTGACGCAGAAATTTCTACCACGCGCAGACCTGATTCTGTTCGTCACCAGCGCCGACCGGCCCTTCACCCAGTCTGAAGCCGACTTCCTCAATTTCATTAGGGCCTGGGGCAAGAAGGTGGTGCTCATCATCAACAAGATGGACTTGCTAACCGAGGCCGAGTTGCAGCAGGTACTCGAGTTCGTGCGAAAAGGAGCCGACCAGACCCTGGGGCAGGTTCCTCCCATCTTTTCGGTATCGGCCCGCCGCGCCCGCCAGGGCGAGGTAGCCCAGAGCCGCATTCCCCAACTCGAGGCCCACATCCGGCAGGTGCTTACCCACGAGGCTGCCATCCTTAAACTGGGTTCACCCCTGGGGGTACTGGCACGTCTGGCCGAAGAAGCCAAACCATCACTTTTGTCCAGACTCAAAGAAGCCGAAAAGCAACTCGCCACCTGCCGCGAGCTCGACAATCTGGTCAACAGGCACGAAGAACGTACCCGCCGTGACTTTACCGGGCAGGTCGCGCTGGCGCTGCAAGCCATTGACGAGGTACGTAGCAGAGGTGAGCGCTGGCTGGATGAAAAAGTGCGTTTCTCCAAATTTCTCGAGTTGATGCAATCCAGCAAACTCAAACAAAGTTTTATTGATGAGGTGGTCAAGGGAGCCAACCAGGATATCGAGCGCCGGGTACTGGAGGCCATGAACTGGCTGGCCAAGCGCGATCGTGAACTGCTGGAAGATGCACTCTCGCTGTTGCGTGAAGCCCCCGGCCTGCGCCAGACCGAACAGGTCGGCCCCGAAGAACGCACCATCGCGGGCAACCTGGAAGAAGCTTTGCGTTCGTTCGATGCTGAAGCCGAAGCCATTCAGTTGCGTGACTTTATCCAGGAAAGCCTGCGTGGCACCGCTCTGGCCGAGGTAGGGGTAATGGGTCTGGGCCTGACCATTCTGCTGGTGGCACAAAAAATCGCCTTCGACATCCTGGGTATTTTTGCCACGGTGTTTGGGGCCATCCTGGCTACCTCCATCCTGCCGCGGCGCAAAGAAACTGCCAAAGCCCGCTTGCGCGAACGACTGGCCGAGTTGCGTGGCACCCTCGAGCGGGCTTTGAGCGAAACCCTCGACACCGAAATGCATCGTACCCGCGAACGCTTCAACAACCTGTACCGCACCCCCTGCACCCGGTTGGAGAACAGCCGCGATACCACCCTGGCCCATCTTCAACAAACCGATCAATTGAGAGACGACGCCCTCGAGCTGCGCCGTCGTCTGGGTTAGTGCCGGGCCTTCTGGTACAGCTTATCCACGCTTGCCTTGGGTGAGGTTCCGCTGAGACGGATGCGATTCCTCGAGGTTCAGCAACACCCCAATCCCCAACAGATACACCACCACCACCCCCAACGCCACTGCCAGGAAGTTAAGATGCACCCCCCACCAACCCGCTGCCATCATGGCAACGCCAAAGATGATGCCGCCCGCCCCCCAGTAGCTGCCCATGCTGCGGCCCCGGAAAGCCCGCCGGGTGATGTCACCCAGATACACTGCCTCGATGGTGTCCCAAAAACCATCGGTCAGGCCATCCAACATCAACACCACTAGCAACACCCCATATAGCCAGGGGACACTCAAGTGCTGGCTGAGTGGATAAGCCAGATAAACCCCCACACTCAGCGCAGCACTAACCAGCAAAAGGGGTTTGCGCCCGTAGCGATCCACCAGTCCACCCACGAAATAGCAACCCAACGAATCCATCGCAGTGATGATACCCAGCCCCACCCCCGCGGCCACAATGCCTTCCATCTCGTACAAGAAGGCAATCAAGAATGGATAGTAGAACCCATCAGCCAGCGATAGCAGCGCATTGGCCAGATAAATCGTTTGAAAGCCTCTCGAGGGCATCTCGCCGGCTTTCATAGCAAACCTCCAACTTCTTTTCACCAAGCAAGCTTCTATTTCACAGCAAGCTTGGAGATTGTGTCAAACAGTAGCTGTTATTGAACTGGGTGTTTTTTATTCCAACGGCAAAATCCATCTCAAAGCTTGTCTAAATCGGACTTGAAAACCATAAAACCCTGTCCTTTATCAACTCCATATCTGTTCGGTTTTCTCCCAACAGTGCTTACGACCCGACTTCACTGGCCTTCACGGTGAGCACCGGAACCACCGAGGCCCGCACCACCCCTTCGGCCACCGAACCCAAACCCTGACCTCCCTGCCCACTTACCCCCATCACAATCAGGTCGGCTCCCCAGATTTTGGCCGACTCCACCACCTGCTGGGTAGGGCTGCCCCGCTCGACTTCATGACCAGGCAGGCTTGTTTCACCTTTCCAGGCATCCGAGACCAACATCTCCAGCTCGAGCAACGCCTCGGTAGCGGTAAAAGGAGAGTCCTCCGTCACCACGTGCAACACCTTGACCTCAGCTTGAGGGAAGCGCGCACGGGCCAGTTCTAAAGCACGCTGCGCACAGGGTGAGAAGTCGGTTGCCACCAGCACCTTCTTGAACATGGCCCACCTC
>JBBIUP010000237.1:0-3820 GCA_037440185.1 Meiothermus sp.
CCTGGTGGGTTTCGCGCATCCAGCAGTCCCTCAAACAGTGCCATCTGGTGCGGATTGACCACTTTCGCGGCTTCGAGGCCTACTGGGAAATACCCTTTGGCAGGCCCAATGCCATAAAAGGCCAGTGGGTTAAGGCACCTGGAGAAAAGCTCTTTCGAGCGGTGCGGGCAGCCTTGGGGGATGCGCCGATTATTGCCGAAGACCTGGGGGTCATCACACCCGAGGTGGAAGCCTTGCGGGATGGCTTTGGTTTTCCGGGTATGAAGATCATCCAGTTCGCCTTTTCCGACGAAGCCAACGTCTTCTTGCCGCACAACTACCCTGCGCATGGCAATGTGATCGTGTATAGCGGAACCCACGACAACGACACCAGCCTGGGTTGGTTCCGCACTGCGCCAGAAGTCGAGTTGGTGTTCATGCGCGACTACCTAACCCGCTATGGTATTCGGTGTTTGTCGGAATATGAGGTGGCTGGGGCTTTTATCGAGCTGGCCTTCAAGAGTCCGGCCTATCTGGCGGTCGCGCCGCTGCAGGATGTGTTTGGCCTGGACACCGAGGCCCGTATGAATTTTCCCGGAAAACTGGGGGGTAACTGGTCGTGGCGCTATGCTGAAAACGATCTGGGCGCAGGGGTTGCTACCGGACTTAAGGCCTTGGCCCAAGCCAATAACCGCTTTTAGCCGGGGGTCTGGATGAAAATTGCGGGGGTGCTCGAGACCTGCTTGTATGTGCTCGATCTGGAAGCAGCCAAACGCTTCTACCAGGGTCTTTTGGGTATGGAGCTGTTTGCCGAGCAACCGGGGCGGCACCTATTTTTTCGAGCGGGGTGGGGGGTTTTTCTGGTCTTCAATCCCGAAGCCACCCAGCAAGAAACGGGTTTGCCGCCACATGGAGCCCACGGCAGCGGGCATGTGTGTTTTCGGGTGGCGGCAGAGGAACTGCAAGACTGGGCGGAGAAGCTCCGGGCCCATGGCTTCCAGGTGACCTGGGCAGAGTGGAAGGCAGGTCGCAGCTTATATGTTCACGACCCCGCAGGCAACCTAGTCGAGTTTGCTCCAGCCGCGATATGGGGTTTGGCCGAAGGGTTGGATTATTAGCGGGACATAAAAGGGAGTGTGGGGCTGACAAAGATGCCATCAAGCCCCAAGAACCTGATGGGGTGTGGCGATCAAATCTACTTTTCGCTCGGGCTGGCAGGGCAATTGGTCAAAAATCATCAGGGTATGGGCCAAGGTAGCCCAGGGTGCGGCGACTTGCAGGTCTTTATAGGGGAACCCGTAGCCCTTGCCGATCCAGCCCCGCTGTTCGTCTACGGCCACACTTCCCGCCAGTACCAAGTCTATAGCAGTATTGCCAAGTTCAACTGGTCTTGCGAGTTGGGCAATTTCGCGTACCCGCTTGAGCTGGTGTGGCAGCAAACCCTCGAGGCTCAGATACCGCCCAGCTTTGTCGGGGTGTGGCATAAACAAGATTTTTCCCGATTTCAAGGCTGCCTCGCGTAGGGGTTTGAGCACCTGGTCGGGGCCAGCCAGTACTACCGTGGCCAACTGCCAGAGCTTCAAACCCATCAGACGCTCGGCGGCCCTGCTGGCCCCGACAAAATTGGGGTGGTGTCCGTGGGGTGGTATGGGATAGGTGGCGGCCCGGTTTTGAACCAGGGTATTCCAGACCATTTCCCGTATTTCGCCCTGTGTCACAAGGGCAGTGTATCGCAACAGGTTGCTCTGGGGCAGGGTCAATTCCAGAACGATTGCCCGCCGGCTCGCCGCCCGAAACAAATGCAGAAACCGCTTATTTCTGACCCGTGAGCAACAACCGTAGAAAAGAAGCATCGGAAAAATTGGATCCGCGCCCCAGCAAGGTGTCTACAATGCCCTCGGCTTGCCGCACCACTACCAGTCGCAGTTTGCGACTGATGTAGAGCCGTTGATCACCAGCCCCAGCTGCAACTGCCAGATCGTCGGGCAGACCCGGGGTTGTGGCCAGCGCCTCTATGTCCCTGCCCGTACGCCCGATGGCAGCGCGTTGCGCCGGGCTGATGGGCCGACCCAACCACCAGGTTAGACCGTAAATGGGGTTAACCTGGGAGGGCTCAAAGCACTTGTCCAGCAGGGCTGCATCCACAATGCGCTGCCCTTGCCCAAGACCCCCTTGGCGCACCAGCTCGCCAAACGTGGCCCAGTTGCGGGCTGTGAGGAAGGCCCCTGAGGGCAGGTGGGGGTTGCCGTCGGCCCCTCTGCGCCAATTACGATACTCGAGGCCGATGGGTTGGAAGATGCGGCGCTCCAGGTATTCCAGTGGGTCGCCCCGGAGTTTTCGGCGCATCACCTCGCCAAAAATCTGAAACGGGATGGGGCCATAGGAAAATCGCGTTCCTGGGGTTGTCTCGGCGCGGGTCTGGATGGCTGCGCTGTAGGTGGGAGGGCGTGCAACGGCACCTCCGGGGATACCGCTGGAGAGGTTTAGAAGCTGTCTCAGGGTGACCTGCGAACGCAGCGGGTCGCTCTTCCATTCGGTCAGGGTTTCTGCTAAGGGCTCATCCAGCGAAAGCAGTCCATCTTGCTGCGCGGCGATCGCCATTATGCCGCTAAAGCTTTTGGTTCCGCTGGCCAGCTCGTGGGCGCGGGTGGGGCTGCCGCCATTGGGGTAGTCCTCGAACACGGTTTGACCGCCCACCATTACCAGGAGCGAGATGCCCCGGTTGTTGGCAGAGTACTCTGCAGCAAGTTTGTGGTAATTGGGGTGGTTGGGGTCGGGGGTGGTTTGTGTTAACGCAGAGGGGCCGGCCAGCAGGGTCGCGGCCAGACCTTTGAGCACGGTGCGGCGGTGCATGGCTAAAGCCTATGGGGTAAGGCTTAAGCCTAACTGAAGCGCAGGGGTTTTAGCTCGGGGAGCTTTTTCAGGTGTTTGCGGAAGGCCACTAGGGTGGCTTTACGCTCGGCCTCGCTCATTTCACCAGGACCATAGGTAATAAAGGGGGGCAGAACCTCCATGCCGCAATAAGCAAAGTAGCCATAGTGGATGGGTTCCAACACCCGCATCAGGTCGCGCTGGGGGGCTTGGCGAAAGTAATCTTCGCGGGCTCCTACAGTTATGCTGAGCATGGCTTTTTTGCCTCGCAGCAGCCCATTTTCAAAGGAGTGTTCGTCATCGTAGGCAAAACCAAAAGCGAAAACCCGATCCACCCAGCCTTTCATAATGGCAGGCATCCCGTACCACCAATCGGGAAATTGGAACAACAGCAGGTCGGCCCGCCGAACCTTGTCAGTTTCAGGTTGAATGTCGCTCAGGTCGCCCAGTAACTCTTTGGCGTTCAGCACGGGATTAAAGCGCATGGCATACAAGTCCGAAAGCAGAATGCTGTGTCCGGCCCGACTCAGGGTGCCTACTGCGACATCCCGCAGGGCTGCGTTGAAGGAGTTGGGGTTGGGGTGGGCGTAGATAATCAGAATGTTCATTGGCTCAAAGCCTAAAGCCAAAGAGCCAAAGCCGCAATGGATGTTTTATCGGTACAACTCCCTGGCGATGACTAGCTTTTGAATTTCGCTGGTGCCCTCGTAAATCTCGGTGATTTTGGCATCGCGGTAATAGCGTTCCACCCGGTACTCGCGGTGGTAGCCATAGCCACCTAGAACCTGTACGGCCTCGCGGGTTACGCCCACCGCCACGTCGGAGGCAAAGAGCTTGGCGGTGGAGGCCTCGAGGGTATATTTCTCGCCTCGGTCTTTTTTGGCGGCAGCTTCCAGCACCAGCGCCCGGGCGGCCGCAATACGGGTATACATCTCGGCCAGCTTGAAGCCCACCCCCTGGAATTCCCGAA
>JBBIUP010000238.1:0-3813 GCA_037440185.1 Meiothermus sp.
CCGAGCAGATTTATGTGATCTACGTGGTGGACGCAGAAGAACACCTGGAAGGGGTGCTCACGCTGCGCGACCTGATCGTGGCCGACCCCAAGACCCGGGTAGCCGAGATCATGAACTCCGATGTGATCTTTGTTCGCGATGACACCGACCAGGAAGAAGTTGCCCGCCTGATGGCCGACTACAACTTCACCGTTTTGCCAGTGGTGGACGAGGATAAGAAACTGGTGGGGATTGTAACCATTGACGACGTTGTGGACGTCATCCAAGAAGAAGCCACCGAGGACATCTACCGCCTGGGCGCGGTGGAGTCGCCCGAGCTGGTCTACAGCAAGTCAAACGTGTGGGCGTTGTGGAGTGCGCGGGTGCGTTGGCTGATTATTTTGATCGTGACCGGCAGCATCACCAGTTCGATTCTGCAGGGATTTGAATCGGTGCTCGAGGCCGTCACGGCCCTGGCCTTTTACGTGCCGGTGCTGGTGGGCACCGGCGGCAATACCGGTAATCAGTCCAGCACACTGATTGTGCGGGCGTTGGCTACCCGCGACGTATCGTTGGGCGACTGGCTGCGCATTGCCCGCAAAGAAGTTGGGGTAGGAGCCATGATGGGCTTGACCTTAGCTGTAATGATCAGCATTAAGGTACTCGTTGATGGTCAGGTTGACTTGCTCTGGGTGGTAGGGATTTCACTGGGTCTGGTGGTGCTGTTGGCCAACGTGGTGGGGGCCATGCTGCCACTTCTGTTGCGGCGCTTGAAGCTCGACCCCGCCCTCATTTCCAACCCCCTCATTGCCACCGTCACCGATGTGACCGGCCTGATGGTTTATCTGAGCGTGGCCCGCTGGTTGCTGAACTTGTAAGCGCCTAGAGCGGTTCTCGGAAAGAATCCAGCAATCCTCGAAATTTAAAAAGGCTGTGCTGAACTCGTTTTTTTGCCGCTAGTCCTGGCGGCAAAAATAAAGGGAACCGCGATAAAATTGTGCTTCCATCGTGTGGGCCTATGTAGCATTTTTTGGAAGCAGCCTTGCGGCATCGTAGGAAACATGGCTGGGATGGGCTCTTTTTTACGGCTGGCTCTGGCAACAAAATCCAGAAAACGGCAATGGGGGTGGATGAGGGTGTATGCGGCTTGAGATGATAGTGGAGTGGAGCCTGGGCAGCCCTGAGCGCTTTGACTGGGACGGCCAGAAGCTGGTACCCTTCGACCCACCCTGGCGACCTGAGTGGGGCCTTCCCCCAGTTAACTATGGGCAGATACCATATTTCCACAACCCCGCCGACCAGGCCGCGCTGGATGCGGTCTGGGCCAGTCGAGAACCCGCTGCGGTTGGAACGTGGCTCGAGGGGGAAGTGCTGGGTATGGTCTGGGTTAAGGACGGCGACCACAAGATCATTCTGGGCCACCGAGGTAGTCTGGAAACCCTCGACCACCAGGGCCTGCACACCTGGTTTGCGGGACGGGAACCCCGACTCACCCCTGCCGAAGAGGCCATCCAATTCATCCAGTCCCTGTAGAAGTATCCTCCCCTCTCCATCATCAGCGATTTTCCAATGCCAGCCCGTTGAGCAAATCAAACAACAGCAACCAGGCCCCTTGCAGCGCAATCGCCCACCCAGCCCCCTGGCTACGGGCATCAGGCTGCAAAGCCAGGAAAACACCCCCAGCAATGTAGAGCGCATCAATTCCTGCGTTGATATAGAGCAGGTCGCGCAACCCATTTTTGTCGGGCTCGGGGCCGAGCAATCCCACCAGGGCGATGCCGGAGTTCACCGCCGCCCAGACCGAGTTGGTCAGCCAGAATGAGCGCTGCCAGGGGTCGTCACTGAGCAGCCCAATTGTAGAGCCTGCCAACGTCCAGGGCACACTCCAGGCCAGGAGGCGGGCGGAAATCGCCAGACCCCGGTAGCCCTCCGGGGCCGGGCCAAAGAGCAGCCGATCCCAAGTGGGTCGTTCGAGTTGCAGACCCGGCTGCTGGGTCTGTTCAACCGCAACCAGGGGCTCAGCCGCATAGACCATCCCCACCGAGAACGGGTTTTGCGCCTGGGCCAGCCCCAGAAAGGCAAAGCAAGCAACCAGTGCAAACCAGATTCTGAGCATACTTTCAGCTTCACCGCTTAATGCGTGGGCGAGTTGACCTCGGGTAACACTTTGCCAGGATTCAAGCGATTCTGCGGGTCGAAAGCAGCCTTGACCAGCCGCAAAGCATCCAGGGTTTCGGGGTCTACGGCTTCGCTCATGAAGTCGCGCTTCATGATGCCAATCCCGTGTTCACCCGACAAAACCCCCCCGTGGCGAAGGGCCACCCGGGCAATCTCGTGCAGGAGCTCCCAGACCTTTTCCTCCGAGTCCATCTTGGGGTCGTAGAGGACGTTGGGGTGCAGGTTTCCATCCCCAATATGCCCAAACTGTACCACCCGCAGGCCATATTGCTGGCCCAGCGCCTCGATGGTACGCACCACCTCGGGCAAGCTCGAGCGCGGCACAGCAATATCCTCGTTCATCCGTTTGGGCTTGACCACCCCAATGGCCGGCGAGATTGAGCGGCGGGCCTTCCACAAGGCCTCACTCTCGGCACTGTCCTGGGCAATGCGCACGGTAGCCCCGTATCTTTTGCAGGCCTCGGCCACCCAGTTCAACTCTTCCTCGACAATTAGGGGGTCGTCCCCGTCGGTATCCACCAATAGAATGGCCGCAGCTTCGCGAGGCAAGCCCATTTTCAGGTAGTCTTCCACAGCGTTGATGCAGCCGTTGTCTACAAACTCCAGCTTGCTCGGCACCGCTCCTGCTGCAATTGCTTCCGAGACCGCTTCCGCCGCCTGCCCCACTTCATCAAAGATGGCCATCAGGGTGCGGGTGTAGCGAGAAATCGGCTCGAGGCGCAGCTTGGCTTCGGTCATCAGGCCCAGCGTTCCCTCGGAGCCCACCAACAAACCCACCAGATCGTAGGCTTCGCGCTGCAGGCGGTGTACCTGGCCGCTATGATCCACAAACTCGAGCTCCACCACATAATCGCCGGTCACACCCTTCTTGAAGCACATCGGCCCACCCGCATTTTCGGCCAAGTTGCCCCCAATGGTGCTGGTACGAAAGGAGGCCGGGTCGGGGGGGTACACCAGCCCGAAAGGCTTGGCCCGCTCGCTAATTTGCAGTGTGACCACCCCCGGTTGCACGGTTGCGATACGGGCTTGGGGGTCAATCTGTAGGCCGGTCATGCGGGTGAAGGAGAGCACGATGGATTCCTGAATCGGAACCGCCCCCCCCGACAGCCCGCTGGCCGCACCCCTGGCCACCACCGGCAGACCCACCTGGTGGGCAAACCGCACCACCTCCACCACATCGGCAGTACTGGTAGGCAACACCACCAGCGCCGGGGTCACGCCCATCGCGATGCCGTCGTAGGAGTAGTTGCGCCGCTGGGCCAGCTCGAGCAACACCTTCTCCCGGCCCAGCCGGGCTTGCAATTCCTGAGCCGATTTGGCGGGCTCGGTGTAGGCGGGGTGGGGCGAAGGTTTGAGGGGCTTTTTTCCGAGGTTCAGATACACGACACCAGAGTATCAGATGTTCGTAGTTAGGCCGAGAAGGATTTTTCGTCAATTTGGAACACTGGATTTCTTATACGCCCTCAGAAAGATAAGTCCAGGGATCGGCTAAGCACTTCACCTTATCGGACGACCCCTACTCTTTGGCAAAAACCTTCCGAACTATTGCCTCAGAACTTGCACCTAAGTGGTTTGGTAAGTTAAAGATTGATATGCCATAAAGTCCCCGAAGCGAAGCGCTCAAAGCAACTCCCGGACATTAGAGGGGCTAAATCC
>JBBIUP010000239.1:0-3807 GCA_037440185.1 Meiothermus sp.
GTGGGTAGAGTCCCAGGTAGGGCTTCATGCCCAGGTGGGTCTCGATCTTGCCGCGTCCGGTGAGTTCGATAGGCAGTTCAATATTTTGCTCGACGGTGCGCCAGGGCAACAGCCGATAATCCTGAAAAACCATGGCGGGCTGACCCACCACTTCCACCGTACCCTGTTGGGCTTTGAGCAGTCCCGCCACCATCCGCAGCAGGGTGCTCTTGCCCCCGCCCGAAGGCCCGATGATGGCAATAAACTCGCCCTTGAGCACCTCCAAGTCCACCCCCTTGAGCACCGCCCGCCCCTCAAACTCCACCGACACCCCCGCCAGCCGGATGGCAGTGGGGGCCGGGGTAGTCTGGGCCGGGGTGGGTACCGGATGGCTCATGGCCCTAGCATAACGCCCGCTAGAGGCACACTGCATTCGAAAACCCAAAAGGCGATGTGGAGCGGAGGGACAGGGTGCGGGGGAGCAGGTGAGCAAAGGCATAGCGAATCTCCCAAAGCACTGTCAATCGCTAATTGCCGGTCAGCGTTTGGATGTTTGATTCTTTTCATATCGTGTCGCTCGAGCGGTCGGTCAATATTTTGGCCAACATAGCTCCTACCAGCAGAATCCACATGGTCAGGTAAAAGCCGGCCAGGGCCAACAAAAAACCAGCGATGGGGCCATAGATCAGTTCGTACTGGGTGCGGGGCAGTAGCAGGGGAAGCCCCAGACGCATTCCTTCCCAGGCCAACGCCGCCACAACCGCCGCAGCAAAAGCCGCCAACACCCTGGGAGTGGGAATTGGGAGCAATATATAGGTCAAGAAGAAGAGCAGCAGTGCACCTAAAATGGGAACCACCACTTCCACCCCTCCGCGCAGAAAGCCCAGTTCGGCGGGCAGATAACGCAGTAGAAAACCCGTTGCCAAGCCCAGCAAGGCCAGCAAAATGAGGGCAAGCCCCAGCAGCAACGGAGCCAGCAAACCGGCGATGCGCCCACGCATCACCCCCAGCAGTTGTAATCCCCGCCGCAGCCATCGGCGCAGTGGGTGGGGCTCGTAGGCAGTATGGATTGTTGTAGAGGCGACCTGTGGCTCGAGGTGCGAGACCCCGCCAAAGATAATGCCCAGCGCGTAGGCCAGGGCGGCGAAGAAATTGCTGCTGGCCCACAGCAAAACCAGCAGGCTGGCAAAGGTGAGGGGAAAGGCCCCTCGAGTCAGAAAGTTCACCACCGTTTGGGCAATCTCGGGCTGGGTAGGGAAGAGCAGCACCACCATCTCAATCAGCCGCACCAGCACCGCATTGCGCAGGTCTTCGTTGCCGGAGAGCACAAAACCGAAGATGCCCGCCAGCAAGATCAGCAGCGGCATCAGGCTGAAGAGGGCATAGTAGGCCAGGGCTGCCGAGAAAAATGGGATGTGCGAGCGGGTGTAAAGCCGGTAGACCTGCCCGGTAATACCGATTCTGCTCATAACTGACCCAAAAAGCAACGAAAAAGACCTTCGGACGCGCCTCCTAGCGCGGCAAGTGAGTGGCGCTTTATGCGCCATTCACGCGCAGAGGTCTGTATAAGTTCTCGCATAGACGATCCGCTTCAGGGCGAGCATCTGCCCGTGCACCAGCTGGGCCTCAGTCCCGCACCTGCCCGCTGCCCAGGGCCACGAACTTGGTGGTGGTAAGCTCCTTCACGCCCATCGGGCCATAGGCGTGTAGTTTGCTGGTGGAAATCCCGATTTCGGCCCCCAGACCCAACTGAAACCCATCGTTGAAGCGGGGTGAGGCATTCACCAGCACCAGTGAAGCATCTACCTCGCGCAGAAAGCGCATGGCGTGAGCATGATGGTTGGTACAGATGGCCTCGGTATGGTGGGAACCGTAGCGGGCAATGTGTTCGAGTGCTTCGTCGAGGGAGTCCACTACCCTCACCGTCAGAACCAAATCCAGGTACTCGGTGTGCCAATCTTTCTCGTTCGCGGCCTCAACCCGGATAATCTGGCGCGTCCGCTCGTCGCCGCGAAGCTCGACTTTGGCGGCGGCCATGGCGCTTGCCAGCTTGGGCAGAAACGCTGCCGCGACTGCGCTGTGCACCAGCACTTTCTCGAGGCTGTTGCAGGTGCTGGGACGCTGAACTTTGCCATTCAGTACAATTTGTACGGCACTGTCCAGATTGGCACTCTCATCCACAAACAGGTGGTTGACTCCTTCGGCGTGGGCCAACACTGGCATCCGGGCCTCGAGTTGTACCAGTTCAATCAGTTCTTTGCCACCGCGTGGGATCATCAGGTCGAGCAAACCAGAGAGGTGGCACATCTCCACAATCGCACTTCGATCGGTGGTGGGGACGAGCTGGATGGCTTCTTGGGGCAGGCTGGCTTCGCGCAGGGCTTCTTGCAGCAGCCGCACCAGCGCGTGGTTGGAGTGCCAGGCTTCCTTGCCACCGCGCAGCAGGATGGCGTTCCCGGCCTTGAGGCTGAGGGCGCTGGCTTCCACGGTAGCGTTGGGGCGCGACTCGTAGATGAAGCCGATCACCCCCAGCGGAACGCGCATCCGCCCCACTTGCAAGCCGTTGGGTCGAATTTGCATGCCCTCGAGCTCACCGATGGGCTCGGGCATGGCCGCAACCTGCTGAAGGCCGGTGATGAGATCGGCCAGTACCTTATCGCCCATTCGCAAGCGGTCGAGCTTGGCACTTGAAAGTCCAGCGGTTTGAGCGGCCTCCAAGTCCTGGCGGTTGGCGGCATAAAGGGCTTCTTTTTGCGCCTCGAGTTTGTGTACCATGGCCAACAATGCAGCGTTCTTGGCTTGGGGTGAAGCTGCCGACAACATCCGGGCGGCCTGTTTGGCTGCCAGGGCCAGGGTTTTGAGTGCGGGAGTGGCTACCATTGCAACCTCGACAAAATCTGAGCATCCGGTTTTTGGGAAGGCTGCTGGTGCTCAGTCTGTTTTTCACACAAACCATCAACCTATTGCCCCAAGTTTACTTGTCTGCGATTTCGGAGGCCAGAGCGAAATGGTCGCGGTGGATGGCCTCGTCGGTGTTCTTGTAGCCCAGCACCGCCTCAATGTCCCTGGTCTTCTTGCCCTTGATACGCCCTAACTCGACCGCGCTGTAGTTCACCAGGCCAATCCCGATCAGATGCCCCTCTGTATCCAGGCACTTGACCGCCTCGCCCACCCCGAAAGTGCCGCGCACCTCGCGGATGCCTGCCGGCAAGAGCGAGGCCCCGCCCTGGCGTAGTGCCCTGGCCGCACCGGCATCCACCACGATCTCCCCGTGCGGCTTGGGGAGTTGGTAGAGCCAGAGTTTCTGCCCGCTATAGCGGCGGTTGCCGCCCGCGAAAAGCGTACCCACTGGCTCACCCTGCAGGGCCTCAGCGATGCTCTGAGGCCGGGTTCCAGAAAGCAGCAAGGTGGGAACCCCTGCGGCCTGGGCTTTTTCGGCTGCCAGCAGTTTGCTGCGCATCCCACCCGTCCCGACGCTGTTGGGGTCGTGGCCTGCCATTTGCATCACCTCGGCATCCACCCGCTCGACATGGTGGATGGGTTTGGCGGCGGGGTGGGTGCGGGGGTCGGCCTCGTAAAGGGCCTCGATGTCGGAAAGCAAGATCAGCAAATCGGCTCCCACCAGCGAAGCGATCAGGGCGGAGAGCTGGTCGTTGTCACCGAACTTGATCTCATCCACCATCACGGTGTCGTTCTCGTTGATGATGGGGACGATGCCCCACTCCAGTAGCGTCTCCAGGGTCTGCCGGGCGTTAAGGTAACGGTGTCGGTGAGCCAGGTCTTCGGCGGTGAGCAAAATTTGGGCCACCTTCAGGTCGTACCAGCCGA
>JBBIUP010000240.1:0-3788 GCA_037440185.1 Meiothermus sp.
CCAGGTCTATCGCAGCCCGCACCAGCTTTTCGTCCCGTACACTGGTACCCAGGTAGCCGATAAAGCTGCGGTCTATTTTGAGGCGATCCAGGGGAAGCTGGCGCAGGTAACCCAGCGAGGCATAGCCGCTGCCAAAATCGTCAATTGCTACGCGAACCCCCAGGGCTTTGAATACACTGAGCACTCTTCGGGCTTCTTCTGGATTGCGTAGCAGGACGCTCTCGGTAATTTCCAGGGTGAGCCACCGGGGGTCTACTTCGGTATCCGCCAGTTGTTGAAAGAGTTCCCGTACCACCTCGGGCTGCAGCAGCGACTGGGTCGAGAGGTTGAGCGACAGGCGATACGGCTGCTTCTGTTGATGCCACCGTCTTAGTTGCAATAACCCTTGGCGAAGTGCGATACGATCCATCTGTTCAACCAGATGTATCTCTTCAGCCAGGGGTACAAACTCCGAGGCACTCAATACTTTTCCCTGATAAGGCCAGCACAAAAGCGCTTCGGCCCCTTCTATACGGTGCTCTTTGAGATGCCAGATGGGTTGATAGAGCATTTGCAGTTGTTGCTCTTTGGTGGCTTTGCGCAGGGCTGCTTCGAATTGAATCCGCTCCTCGGTGTAGGGGCTTTTGGAAGAGTCGTAGATGACCACACGGCTGCCAGAGTCCTTGGCCTGGTACATGGCAATATCGGCTACCTTCAACAGTTCGACAAAAGTATGACCGTCCTTGGGAAAACTGGCAATGCCCACACTCACCCCCAGGCTGGGCAAGCTCAGCGACGCATGGCTCGAGCCCAGGGTCGTGCGGATGGCCTTAGACATGCGAAAGGCCACTTGCTGCGCCTGTTCCACATCGGTATTGGCCAGAATACAGGCAAACTCATCGCCACCAAGACGGGCCAATACATCGTCAGATCGAAGTTGTTTACTCAAAACCTGCGAAACTTCTACCAGCAGCTCGTCGCCCACATCATGTCCAAGGGTGTCGTTGACGCTTTTGAAGTTGTCGAGATCGAGATAGAGCAAGCTTACTGGGGTTTCTTGCTGGGCTGCTCTGGCCAGGGCTTCTTCGGCTGCACGTCGCAAGGCCCTGCGGTTGGGAAGTTTGGTTAGCTCGTCGTGGTAGGCCATGTATTCGACATAGGCTTGTTGCCGCTTGCGCTCACTGATATCGCGCATTCCAATGACAATTCCTTGTAGTGTCTCCGATTCATCCCAAACAAAATTGACCAACCCTTCAATCCAGACCAAATGTCCCTCTTGATGGCGGCACTCATACTCCACGGTATAGGCCTTCCGTTGCCGTATAGCCAGCAAGCCCTGCCGTCGTAGGCGTCTCCAGTCCACCGGGTGGATCAGGTCTGAAATGCGCTTTCCGGTAAGCTCATCCGAGGTAAAACCCAACATCTGTTGGACTGAAGGAGTGACGTATTGAACGATGATCTCCGGGTCAAGCAACAAAACCACATCGCGCATTGCATCGGTAATCCGCCGCAACTTCTGTTCGCTTTGGCGCACCGCTTGCTCCGCTTGATGGCGTTCGGTCACATCGCGGATGCCCGTCACCGCACCCTGGTCACGGCCCTGAGCATCAAACAAGAAGTTAATCGAGGCTTCCATGTAGCGTTCACGGCCATCAGGCCGTACAAAAGTGAAGCTGGACTGGGCATGGGGCTGCCCTGGCGTTGCGGCAGCCGAGAGGGCTTGAAACCACTGGGACTGATCGGCATCCAGAATGCCGTAGGCCGAGCGTCCCACAATCGCTTCAGGGGGAAGGCCCACCACCTTCTGAACCGATGGGGTGACGTAGCGAATGTTGGCGTTTTCGTCGGTCAGCAGGACGATATCCTGGATGGCATCGGTAATCCGCCGCAACATCTGTTCGCTTTTACGCAGTTGTTCTTCGGCCTCGCGGCGGTCTTGAATCTGGCGGGCGCCCAATACCAGGTGCGAAGGTTTGCCAGGGGGGTCGTAGATAAAGTCGAGGTTGGTCTCGAGCCAAACCCTCGAGCCATCCTTGTGGCGGTGCTGGTACTCCAGTCGCAGAGGCCGCCTTCCCTCCCGTGCGGCCCGCACCGCCTCCAAAACCCACCTCCGGTCTTCTGGGTCAAAAAAGTCGAAGGCGCTGCGACCCAGAAGTTCGTCGGAATCAAACCCCAGCGCTTCTTTTACCGAAGGCGTAACGTATTCGATCTGGCCCCGCAAATCCAGCAGCAACACCACATCGCGCATGGAGTTGGTCAGCTCGCGCAGGCGCTGTTCGCTCCGGCGCACGGCCTGCTCGGCCTGGTAGCGGATGGTTACATCGCGGATGCCCACCACCGCTCCCTGAAACCCGGCATCAGGGGTAAAGAGGAAGTTGATGGAGGCTTCCAGGACGCGTTTTCGTCCGTCTGGATGGTTATAGGCAAACCCAGCCTGCACAAAGTGCTCGGCTGGGGTAGAGTCCCGCGCCATCTGTTCAAAAATAAGCGCTTGCTCGGAGTCCAGCACACTGTAAGCCGAGCGACCTATCAAATCCTCCGGCTTCAGACCCGCCACCGGGTGTATCGAAGGGGTCACATACTGAATGATGGCGTTGGTATCGGTCAACAGCACCACATCTTGTACGGTCTCGGCAATCTGCCGGAGGGTTTTCTCACTTTGCAAACGTTCCTTTTCAGCCCGGTCGTAGGCGGTAATGTCCTGCCCGATGGAAGTCGTCCCCACCACCTGACCATGTTCATTGCGCAGCAAGGTGTTGTTCCACAAGACCTGCCGCAGCTCGCCTTGCCGGGTCAGGATGCTGTTTTTGTACTGCGGCGCGGCTTCAGTTTGGGAAATAGCCTTGGCAAAGCGCTCTTTGACCCCCTCTTCGGGTGGAATAAACAGGTCGAACCAGTTGCGCCCAATCACTTGGGGCCATGTCCATCCAGTGAGTTGCAGCAAATATTTGTTGCAGAAAATAATACGGCCCTCTCGATCCAGCTTCAGAACCAGCAAATCCACATCTTCGAAAACTGCTTCAAACTGCTGTTCAGAAAGCTGGTATTTCCGCTCAACCCAGGCAAGCCGCCAGTACAAAAGCGCTACCAGGCCAAAAAAAAGCAAGACCACCATTAACAAATCCCAGGGATGGGCCAGCCAGGACACACCTGCGAACAGCACTGCCAGCGGCAAAGCCGCCAGCAATACCCACCGGTAAGCCCGATTGCCCACACTCACCTCAATTAGTCTAAGACATCACCCATCCTAGCTGTGCCCACAAAAGCCAACCACATGCCACTATATTCCCTGGCGGGGATCCGGTTGCTCCAGAACCGCCTCGGTTTGCGTTTCACGGTACTGCCTTAAAGCCCGCTTGCACTGAGGATACTTATTGCCCAACATACTTACTGCCAGCAGCGCGGCATTAACGGCTCCAGCACGACCAATTGCCAGGGTTCCAACCGGTATCCCGGCGGGCATTTGCACGATAGACAGGAGCGAATCCAGCCCCCTCAGACTTTTAGACTCCACCGGAACCCCCAACACCGGAAGCCCCGTTTTGGCTGCAGTCATGCCAGGAAGATGAGCAGCACCGCCAGCTCCGGCAATAATCACCTCGAGGCCCCTGGCTTCAGCCTGCTCGGCATATTCAAATAGCAAATCAGGTGTGCGGTGGGCTGAGACCACCCGCACCTCATGGGGAACCTGGAGTTGTTCCAGTGTTTGCACAGCATGTTGCATGGTTTCCCAGTCCGACTTGGAGCCCATGATGATGCCAACCAGAGGATAGGAAGGAAGGTTCATTGATCAGCAGTTTACTGTGCTT
>JBBIUP010000241.1:0-3783 GCA_037440185.1 Meiothermus sp.
AGGGGTTATTCTGCTACTGCTACCCCAGCGTAGGCGGCGTTTTTAGGCGTTCAAACCGTGTTTTCGCATTTTCGTGCGGGTCTGCTTGGAGTCGTGCGTCACGGTACCCTGCAAGTTTCCTGCTAAACATCTCCGGATAACCAACTGCATAAGCGATCTGAGGTCGCGGGCAGCTACCTCGAGGCCACTTCGTCGGTTGGAGCAACGGGCTGTGGGCCGATCTGATAGACGGCCCGCCAGGGGCGGAAGTTGGAGCTGAGCACGTCTACATCTACCTTCCCGTCGGGGCGGGTGATGCTGCGGGTGATGCGGGTACGTAAGCCATCTACGGCCCAGTCCACCTGCTTGACCTGACCGGGGCGCAGGCTGGGTTCTAGGATGTACTGCGGCGCTGGGTGCGGGGTACGGGAGAGGATGGTCGGTTTCGAAACCATTACCCGTCGCCCATCGGGAATGCCATAGATGCGCACGGTATGGGTGGTTCGGGTGACCGTGCTGCGGACAACCATAGGGCCAGGGGTATCGTTGCGGGCTCGTAGGTTCAGGAAGGGTTGGTAGACCGCCGCATCGAAGCCCACGATGTTGTCATACCAGCGCACCCGGTAGGCGTGCTGGCTGCGCTCGAGGATGGGCAGCCCAGCCTGATACACAGCGCGGAAAGCAGTGGTAGAAACCTGGCAAACCCCACCCCCCACGCCCTTGATGGTGCGCCCGCCGGAGATCACCAGGGCTTCCTTGAAGCCATTCTCCGGGCTGATACTGCCAATGGCGTCGTTGAAATTGAAAACCCCACCTGCAGGTACGATATAGCCATCCAGGTTGCGGGCCGCCGCATGGACATTGGCAATGCGTTCAGCCGCCGAACCGCTGTAGTAGGTGGTGGCCTCGGCCAGCAATTGCAGATCCTGGGCCTTGGGCAGGTTGGCAGCCCGTACCAATGCGGCTTTGGGAACTACGGTTAGGCTAAACTCGCTCATGTCTGGGCGCAACAGCTCGAGCTCCAGCCGCTTACGGGTCTCGGGCTGGTTCAGCTTCCAACCCTCCACCTCGGGGCGCACGCTAAACTGCCCGTCCTGGTCTATTACGTACCGGGCATCCACCGGCGAACGGTCGAACTGCCGAGCCATCTGGGCCAGGGTTTTGCTCAGGGCTGCCGAGTTGACCCGGATTTCTTCCTGCACGCTGAGGAGCGCTACCACCTCGCTCACCTGCAAGGTACGTTTGCGAACCTGCCCGCCTCCGGCCAGCCTGGGCTCGGCATAAACCAGGGTGATGGGCCGCAGAAGTTCGTTGGCTTTGCGGGCCACGGCCTCGAGCATGCTGGCCGTGACGCTGGGGGTGAGGCTTTTGGGAAAAAACTCGAGGACAGTCTGCTCAGGATATTTGATGTAGGTTTCAAGGGCACTCTGAACATCCAGCTTCAAACCGGCCTTTTCGGGAGTGACGATATACTGCCCATCCTTGAACACCACCCTGGCGTTAATGGGGGCGTACTCGAGGGACTGGGCAATCTCCTGCAGTCGTTTTTCCAGTGCGCCTGCATCTACGCTGGGAACCAAAGGAACCTTGACCTGCCCGCGCAAAGCGGCCATACGCTCGGCAAAACGGTCACGCCCTGCTGCAAAGGCTCGCTCGGCAGTGGCCCTGGCGTCTGGCTTCCAGCCCAACTCGGCAGCCGAGATCTCGAGGGCTTTGTCCCCTGCCTTGAGGGTGAGCCGGGGTGGGGCGATGTTTTGAGTTTCTGCGGCAATTTTGGCGGTGGCCTCCTCCAGTGTTAGACCGCCCACCGCTACCCCTGCGGCCTCTATGCCTGCAAACACCCGGTTGTGGTGGTAGCGCTCGAATGCAGCCCACCCCAGTACCAATCCTGTGAATATGCCCAAACCAACCAACAATCCCCGTTTCATCAGATTATGAGTATAGCCGCTGGATGTTGGCTGGATATGAAGGGAATAACCCAATCGGTAGGGGAGCGCCTTAATAATGAAGGAGCCTTTTGGCAGTCTAGCTTGCGCCTCGTCGGCTTTGCACCCTGCACGCCACAGGCGTTTTATCCGAGACAATGTTTGCTGCGTGTGGGGTTGGCAGCCGCGCCGGCTGCCTGCTTGAGCGACCATCCAAAGCGGGATAGGATGCCTCCCATGTTGCTCTACGGGCGCGTTGAAACTATGACCGAGGCCCAGGTGGTAGAGGCGGCGTACCTGGAAGGTGACCGCATCGCCGATATGGGCAGCCTGCAAGACCTGAGCGCGCGGTATCCCGGTGCTAAAAAGCAATTTTTCGAGCAGATCACCCCCGGCCTGCACGAGGCCCACGCCCACCCGCAGATGTGGGGGCAGCAGCTCGACAGCCTGGATCTGGAGGGGCTGACCGACCCTCAAGCAGCGGCGCAGAAGGTGGCCGAGAGGGCCCGCACCCTGCCCCCCGGCGGCTGGATTCGCGGTGGGGGCTATCTTTTTCGGGCCTATCCCACCCGTGAGTTGCTGGACGCGGTGGCGCCCCATCACCCGGTGTTTTTGCAAAGCCGCGACCGACACTCGGCCTGGGTGAACACCAAAGCCCTCGAGCAGGCCGGTATCACCGCCCAGACCCCCGACCCGCCCGGTGGGGTTCTGGTGCGCGATGCCCAGGGCCAGCCCACCGGCTACCTGCTGGAAGCCGCCCAGGAGCTTGTGCAGCAGGTGATGCCAAAGCCTGGCCTGGCCGAGCTCGAGCGCGGCCTCTATGACCTGGCCCGCCGGGGCTACACCGCCGTGCACCATATGGGCTGGTGCCACTTTAGCCTGGCCGAACAACTGGCGGCCTCGAGCCAGCTGCCGGTGCGATTGTGGTGGGCCCTGGACCGCGACCACTGGCGGGAGGCCCAGCCCGGCTGGCGGGGCGACAGCCTGGAGATTGCGGCGGTCAAGTTTTTTGCTGATGGGGCCCTGGGCAGCCGCACGGCCTGGATGATCGAGCCCTACCCCGACGGCTCGCACGGGCTGGCGCTCGATGCCCTCGAGCTCATCCTGAGCGAAGGGCGCGCGGCCCTGGAGGCCGGCCTGGGCCTGGTGGTGCACGCCATCGGAACCCGGGCGGTGCAGGGGGTGTTGGAGGTGTTTCACCAACTGCAACCTGTCTCCAGGCGCATCTTTCGGCTCGAGCACGCCCAGCACGTGCGCGATGCCGAGCTGGCCCGGCTGGCCGGCCTCAACCTGGCCCTCTCTATGCAGCCCATGCATCTCTTGGGGGATGCCGATCTGGTACGTTTTCACCTGAAGGGCCACGAGAAAGAGGCTTTCCGGCTGCGCGACCTCTGGAATACCGGCCTGCCACTGGCTTTCGGCTCGGATGCACCAGTGATGAAGCCTCTATTTGAACAAAACCTGCGAGCTGCTACCCAGCACCCCTTTAATCCCCGCCAGAACCTCAGCCCGGGGGAAGTGCTTTGGGCCCATACCAGGGGGGCGGCGCTGGCGGCGGGCTGGCCCCAGCACGGCCAGGTTCGCCCGGAGGCCCCCGCCGACCTGACCCTCTGGGAAAACGGGCGTCCCGTAGGACGGGTGTTTCGGGGTGAGCTCGAGGTGTATTAGAACAGGAAACTCCAGAGCAGCCTGTTGGGGTCGGCCTGTTGCCATTAGCTGTCTCATAGACTGATGCAGATGTTCTCAACGCACATTCAACCCGAACTGAAGGCCCAGGAAACCGCTGCCCAGGCAGAGGGCGCGCAGATCGAGAGCCCTGACTTGGGTCTGCCAGCGATCCAACTGAGTGAACAGCCCGTCCAGCTTCGCTTTGCCAAAC
>JBBIUP010000242.1:0-3779 GCA_037440185.1 Meiothermus sp.
ACCTCGCCCTCGAGCGAAAGCTTGCGAATCTTCTGGCTGTCCGAATCGTAGATTAACAGTTGCTCGTCTGGGGTCAGACCTAGGCCGCCCAGCAGCCGCAGTTCCTGGGATTCTCGGCTTTTGCGGAAAGCATAGCGCGAGACATACTGGCCACTGTGCTCGAGGCGCTGTACCTGGCGGTTGCCATAGTCGAGCACAAACACATAGTTGCGGCTGGCCAGCATGGCCCTGGGCGACTCAAAGGTACCCCGGCCTTGACCCGAGCCGCCAAAGCGGGTCACGGGATTGCCTTCCAGGTCGAAACGGGTGATGGTGCAGGCCTCGCCATCCAGCACCAGCAAGCCATCGGACACGGCTGCCAGCGAGATGGGATAGAGCAGTTCGCCCAGTTTCATCCCATAGGGTGCAATCGAGTGGGTAATCTCGCCTTCCACATCGAAGCGGTGCACCAGGCGAACCGCACCGCCACCATATTCGAACAGGCTGATCCAGAAACCCCCATTCTTGTCTATTGAAATCGAGAGGGGGGGTGAGGGGAACATCCCGCGTCCACTGCCCACCCCGCTCCACATGCGCATCAGGGTGCCGCTCAGATCCATCAGGCGCAGGGTGCCCTTTTTGGTCTCTACGGCCAAAGCCAGATACACCGGCGCGGTGAGGCCGGGGTCTTCCTGCCACTTGCCGCGCAACACTTCCAGCACCGCCTCCAGACCAGGGCGTTTTTCCGGGTCTTTCTCGAGCATTCGGTAGACCAGATCGGAGAGCACCTGGGGAATGTCGGGATTGACTTGTTTGGGGGGGGCCGGCATCTGGGTGATCTGCTGATGGATCACCGCCTCGTAGGCTCCTTGAAAAGGTGGCTGGCCGCACAGGGCTTCGTAGAACACCACCCCAAAGCTATAGATGTCGGATTTGTGGTCAATACGCTGGCCCTTGGCCTGTTCGGGGCTCATATAGACCGGGGTGCCAATGCGGGCCCCAGTGATGGTCAGGCGGGTCAAGACCTTGCCAGCAGCGATCCCAAAATCCATCAGGCGCACCCCACGGGCGTCTACGCTACCGTCGTCACGCACTGCGTTCTTGAGCACCATGATGTTACCGGGCTTGATATCACGGTGGATGATGCCCTGGGCGTGGATGTGCTGCAGGGCCTCGGCCACCCGGCCCATCACTTCCACAATGCTCTTGATGGAGAGGCGCTTGCTTTCAATCAGGCGATCCAGCCCCTCACCATCGAGAAACTCCATAGCGATGTAGTGGGTATCACCCTGGTTGCCATGATCAAAGACCTTGACGATGCCGGGGTGGTCGAGGTGGGCCAGAAGTTCGGCTTCGCGGTGGAAGCGCCGCACAAAGCGGGGATCGCCCACATATTTTTCCTGGGGAATCTTAAGCGCAATCAGGCGGCCATCTTTCTTGTTGCGACCCTTGTAGACGGTAGCCATGCCGCCGATGCCGACTTTTTCCTGGATATCGTAGAGGGCCTCGAGACCAGTGACGCTGTTGCCCAACGATACCTTGGGGTTGGGCTTGGTCTTGGGAGGGCGGGGAGCGGGCTTGGGACGCGGCTGGAAAGCCACCCGGGTGGATTTGGGAACCCACATCGAAGCCAGTCCCAACAACAAGCCTGTAGCCAGCACCAGCGGTTGAGCCCCCAACACCAGCAATCCGCCCAGCACCAACACAATAAACACAAACATCAGCCAGGTTCGCCCAATACGCAATATTAGCGCTGTGGAGATGACGACCAACGACAAAGCAATCAGGTAGCTCATTTAAACCTCGCTGCAACCACCGTGATGTTGTCTGTTCCACCACGCACCAAAGCCTTGCTGACCCAGCCCTCGAGGGCCGCTTGCAGGTCGCCGATAATGGTCCATTCCTCTGGCGGCACCAACCCGTACAAGCCGTCGGTAGCCAGCACCAATACCTCGCCTGGGGCAAAATTCACCGCCGCGATATCGTGCCGCACATCGGAAAGGCCCAAAGCCTGGGTTAGCATGTGCTTCCAGGGATGATCCTCGGCTTGATCTGCGGTAAGTACCCCCTGGCGCACCTGCTGGGCCACCCAGGAGTGATCCTGGGTCAGCAGGGTCCAGCGTCCCGAGGAGTAGCGGTAGGCCCGGGTATCGCCCACATGCCCGATCACGGCTTGCCGGTTCCACTCAGTCAGCATGACTGCTGTGAGGGTGGTGCCCATGCCTTTGCGCGAAGGCACCCGTTCACCTTCTTGCACAATTCGCCGCTGGGATAACTTGAAGGCTTTGTCCATGACCAGGTTGAGCCCCACGCCAGGGCGGCCGGTTGCAGCATGTTCGGCATAAGACCTGGCTGCCGAGCTAACCCCCTCGATGGCTAGCTTGCTGGCCAACTCGCCCGCTTCGGCCCCGCCCATGCCATCGGCGACAGCCAGCAACACCAGGTTGCCGATAGGGGTCGGGTGTACCGCAACGCGGTGGAAGTCCTCGTTGTTTCGACGACGACGACCAATATTAGATTCTGTGGCAATTTCGAGCCGTGCCAATCGCATGACACCTTATAATACCGTCTGAATGAAGGCGGGCTTGGTTGAATTACTCGAGTTGTATGAATACAAGGTGGACGACCTTGTAGCAGGTACTGAACCCAAAGGAGGGATGGCCGGCTTGACCCGTCTGCGCCAGACCCTAATCCAGTCGAACCTGCCTGGCCCCCTGGCCAAGAAGTTCCGCGATATTGACGGGCGCTTCAAAGCCCACCGGCCCGGCTACAAGACCACCGTGGACGAGGGCACCACTCCCGACCTGGGCATGATCTTGATCGAAGAGGAAGGCACCGATGCCAGCCCTGAGCGCGGGGTGTTGGAGAAGCTGGCCGAGGCCGTGTACTGGAGTCGGCTCGAGCGCGACCTGCTGCGCACCGCCAAATCGTTTAACCACGGCAAGCGCGACGAGTTGCGCATGACCTACGCCATCCTGCAAAACCTCGAGGCCTATTCCAAAAGCCCACAGTTCTCCCAGGATTACAACCTTTCCCGTTTTGCCCTGGCCCACCCAATTCCCAGCGTTTCAGATCCACGGGTACACCTGGAAAACCCCGACATCGCCAAAAACATGCTGTTGGAGTTGTTCCGCGAGGCCTATAACCTGGCTGGCAAGCTCAAATTGCCCCCCGAAGAAACGGTGCCTTATCTAAGACGGTTCGCCCGACGCATATTGGAAAGCGAAGGTTCGCTCAAAACCAGCATCCGGGGGCCCAGCCTTGAAACCTTGCGCCGTGCGATCGAAGAGGCCCATCGCCAGAATCTGAGCATTGGGGAAATTCGCACCCTGGAAGAACGTCTTCACACCACAGCTGCCGAGGAACGGCGGATGTCTTTGGTAATGGAGGACGATCGGGGGCGTTTTTCGGCTGCCATCGAGCGTCTGACCACCCTGCTTACCCGTTACCTGCCCAGTCCCAGGGGGGAAGCCAATTGGCCGCAACTTCCGCAAAAAATCCTGGGCAGCCAGAGTGCAGAATATGGACTCCAGACCGTTCTGTCGGATGCCAGGGCCCTCAACTTGCGCCTGATGCCGCAGCGCTTCTACTTCTGGAACCACGAAATTGGCATCTCGCAGGCAGGCAAGCTTTTTGGCCTGAGCGTGGGTGGACAAGAACGGATGATCGAGGAAGATGCCGCCTTTAGCCTGACCCTGCCCGATGCCGAGTTGCACGTGATCCGCTTCCAGGACTACCTGCACTTGCGCATCGAGCCCCGCGAGGCCGCCACCCTTTCCAACCTGTTGGCCGAAGGCCGG
>JBBIUP010000243.1:0-3779 GCA_037440185.1 Meiothermus sp.
TTTGCGGGAACTGCGACAGTACAACGGTTTGGGTTGTACTGGGTACATCATGCTGTATGGTGTGCAGCGTGATGGTGGGAATCGCGATGGAACATCAGGGCCGATAAAACGTATCCCCGTGATGGTAGGGCATACCGACACGCAAAACGCTTGTGTAAGACCGCGTTAGCCATTGTGGTACGGCTCCGTGTAGCAAGAATCCCACGTGCTTTGGCCGTGGGAGTGTCAAAGAGGTATACTTCCCTCGGGTAAAAGACCCAAAAGCAATCTCTACAGGAGGTTTTTGGCATGTATCGTCGTATCGCACTGGCTCTTAGCGCTTTGTTGTTGGCGGCCTGTGGAACCAGGATCAGTTCGGATACCCAGGCTCCGGTGCTCGGACTTGACAACCCCAATGTAGTTCAAGGTCAGTACATTGTGGTTTACAAGGAGGATGCTAATGTACTGACCTCACTGCAAAGCCTCAGGGCCAGCCTCGGGGGCGTCAGTGTACAGCGGCAGTCTGATCTGCAGAGCCTTGGTCTGGCTGCCGATGCCAGCGTACAACAAGTCTACACGGCTGCATTGCAGGGGTTGGCGGTGCGGCTTTCGCCGGAAAACCTCGCTACTCTGCGCCAAGACTCCAGGGTGGCCTATATCGAGGCCGACCAGCTCATGAGCATTGATGCGACTCAGACAGGTGCAACCTGGGGCCTGGATCGGATTGACCAGCGGGCCTTGCCCCTGAGCACTACCTACACCTACACCAACACCGGGTCTGGGGTGAATGCCTATATCATTGATACCGGAATTCGTATCAGCCATGGCGAATTTGGGGGCCGGGCATCGGTAGGCTATGACGCCATAGGCGACGGACAGAACGGCAACGACTGCAATGGGCACGGAACCCATGTGGCCGGGACGGTAGGGGGCTCGGTTTATGGCGTAGCCAAAAGCGTGCACTTGTATGCCGTGCGGGTACTCAATTGCAGCGGCTCGGGTACCAACTCGGGCGTGATTGCCGGCGTGGACTGGGTTCGGCAGAACGCCCAAAAGCCGGCTGTAGCCAACATGAGCCTGGGTGGAGGGGCCTCGAGTGCCCTCGACACTGCCGTTAACAATGCCATCAATTCTGGAATCACCTTTGCGCTGGCAGCAGGCAATAGCAACCGCGATGCTTGTAACTTCTCTCCAGCCCGTGTGGCGGCGGGCATCACCGTGGGGGCTACCACTTCCACCGATGCCAGGGCCTCATACTCTAACTATGGAAGCTGCCTGGATCTCTTCGCGCCCGGCTCCGCCATTACCTCTGCTTGGATTAACAGCAATACCTCTACCAATACTATCAGTGGAACCTCGATGGCAACGCCACATGTAGCTGGAGTGGCTGCGCTCTATTTGCAGAGCAACCCCGCCGCCAACCCCTCCACGGTGCGTAACGCCATTGTGGGCAACGCCACTTCCGGTGTGGTGAGCAGTGCGGGGCGGCGCTCGCCCAACCTGTTGCTGTACAGCAATTACTAACATTTGCCGCCGAAGCGTTCTTTATATACGTCCGTCCGCAGGGACGGGCGTTTTGCTTGAGCGCCGCTCGAGCCCTGCCAGGGCTTCCACCAGCATCTCGAGGCTCGAGAGGTTGTGTACCGGCAAAAAGTCGTCAATGAAGGGTATCGCTGCTACCAGCCCCCTGGTGAGCGGCTGATAGCCAGGGGTGCCGATCAGCGGGTTGAGCCAGATGAGTCGGTGGCAGGATTTCTGCAGGCGCTCCATCTCGAAGGAAAGAAGCTCGGGTTCGCCCTGATCCCAGCCGTCGGATATGACCAGCACGATGGCACCACGACCGAGTACCCGCTTGGCCCAGGTGTGGTTGAAGGCGTTTAGACACGCGCCAATGCGGGTTCCGCCCGACCAGTCCTTGACTTGCTGTCCAACCTCACTGAGTGCGGCATCCACACTGCGTTTTTTGAAGGTACGGGTAATGCGGGTTAGCCGGGTGCCAAAGGTAAAGGTTTCGATCTGCCGCACCCCTTGGCGGGACTGTTGCAAGCTAAAGGCGTGCAAGAAGTGCAACAGCATTCGGGCGTAGCGCTCCATCGAACCGGACACGTCGGCCAGGGCGATGATGGGCCGGGGCTTGGTCTTATGGGTGCGCCAGGCCAGTTCCACCAGCTCACCCTGATGTTTGAGTGAGCGGCGGAAGCTTCGGCGGATGTCAAGTTGCTCCTTGCCGGTGGTTTTCATGCGCCGGGTACGGCGCTCGGGGGGGTTCCAGACAAAACTATACAGCAGCTTCCGGGCCGCCTCGAGCTCTCTGTCGGTCATGTGGTCGAAGCGCTTTTGCTTCAGCACTTCGGTCTCGGAGAAGGTAAGTGCTCGGTCAACGATGGGCAGCGGCTGATCGTTGGATTCACCAGAGGAACGGGGCTCGCGTCCAACCTCGCCCGGTCTGGCCTTTTGCTCTTTTTGGGGTGGAAGGGTGGTCTGGCTCAGCAGTTCACCAGGGAAGCGCTCGAGGCCCAGGTTTTGCCAGAATTTGCGAAAGGCCTCGGCAAACCTGGCCTGGTCTTCTCTGCGGGTAACCAGCGAGCACTCGGCGGCATGGAAAAAAGCCGCCGGATCAAAGATGGAGATTTCCCCCAGCGCACGGGCGAAAGTAGCTGTTTGTCCGGGGGTTACGACAATACCCTCTGCCCGCAGGGTGCGCACAAAACCGACGACATGGCTCAATAACTGTCCGGTGGGTGCGGTCATAACGCCGTGGGCATCTGGGCTTTGGCCAGCAGATTCTGGGCCTGGCTTTTAGCCTTCACCACATCATCCTGGTATTTGAGCAGCACGCCCAGGGTTTCCTCGATGATGTTTATGGAAAGCGCGGTCTGGTCGAGCGCCATGAGTGAGGAGGCCCAATCCAGGGTCTCGGCCACACCGGGGGCTTTGTAGAGGTCTTGTTTGCGCAACTCCTGCACGAAGGCCACGGCTTGCTGGGCCAGCTTTTCGGGCACGCCGGGCACTTTCTCCTGCACGATGCGGTACTCCTTCTCGAAGCTGGGGTAGTCAATCCAGTAGTACATGCAGCGCCGCTTCAGGGCATCGTGGATCTCGCGGGTGCGGTTGGAGGTGATGACCACTACCGGCGGCAGAGCAGCCTTGAGGGTTCCCACCTCGGGCACGGTAATCTGCCAGTCCGACAGGAACTCGAGCAAAAACGCCTCAAACTCCTCATCGGCCCGGTCCAGCTCATCAATCAGCAGCACCGGGGCCTTGCCGTTGGTGCTCTCCAGGGCTTGCAGCAAAGGGCGCTTGAGCAGGAAGGCCTGGCCGAACACCTCGTGGCGCACTTTTTCCTGGTCGCGCTCGCCGCTGGCCTCCAGCAGCCGGATCTGCATCATCTGGCGGGCGTAGTCCCACTCGTACACCGCGCTGCTTATGTCCAGCCCTTCGTAGCACTGCAAGCGAATCAGGCGGGTGGAGAGCACCTCGGCCAGCACCTTCACGATCTCGGTCTTGCCCACCCCCGGCTCGCCCTCCAGGAGCAGCGGACGCCCGAGCTTGAGGGCCAGAAACACCGCTACCGAGAGCCCCTTATCGGCGATGTAGCGGTGGGCCTCGAGGGCTTTCTGGGTCTCCTCGACAGATGTAGGAAACATGCTTTTATCTTCACACAAAGCGGAGGGGCCGAATTACCTCAGCCCCTCACAATTGGCCTCATCGCGGTTCCCACCATCATGCTGCACACCATGCAGCGTGATGTACCCAGTACAACCCAAACCGTTGTACTGGAGCAGTTCCCGCGAATGTCC
>JBBIUP010000244.1:0-3735 GCA_037440185.1 Meiothermus sp.
CTCGAGGTGTGGGCTTGGACGGTCTGAACGGCAGCCTGAATAGAGGGGAAGTCGGTGACCTCGAGGGGAAGCGGGACTAGGTTGGGGTGCTCGAGTTCGCGCAAGCGCCTGTTGGTCGCGGCGCTGCGGTAGGTGGCGAAGACCTGGGAGCCGTGCTCGAGGTACGCCTTGGCAAAGGCAAACCCGACACCCCGGTTGGCTCTGATAATCAAGACCGATTGCATGGGGGCATTCTAGCCCTCAACGAGGTTTAGCGACCTACTGAACTAGCACGAGTTTCGGGAAGGCTTGGCGGTAGCGATCTGGGTCGAAGGTGATGAGTTGATCGGCGATCTTGGCCGCGTGCGCTCCGATGATGAAATCCACTAGCAAGCGCTTGGGTAAGTTGCCGCCGGAGTCGCGCCTGCGCTTGGCGTACTCGGCATACTGAAGTCCGGCCTCGAGCCACACCACGTCCGAGAGTTCGAAGTCCACGTCTATCCCGGTGTCCTCCAGCAGCCGCTCGAGCATCTCCCTGGTCATGCCCGGATAGGCCAGCAACTCAGCATAGACCGCGCCACAGATCACCAGACCGCCCGCCGCTTTGGCGTTCCCCAGCAGCCCCACCGCCCGCTTGCTGGTGGGTTCTCGAGATAACAAGGCCGAGATAACGTTGGTGTCGAGCGCCGTCCTCATTCCTCGTCCCGCAACTCCCGCACCCAGGCGTTGATCTCCTCGACGCTATCGAAGGCGGGCAGCGCTCCGGCCCAGCGCTCGAAGGGGTTCTCCTGGCTGCGGGCCGGGCGCAGGACGATGCGGCCCTTCTCCGCCACGAACTCGACCTTATCCCCCTCCCGCAGCCCGAGTTTTTTGCGAACCTCGAGGGGAATGGTCACCTGTCCCTTGCTGCTGAGCGTGCTGGTGTTCTTCATCTTTACCTCTGCGCCTAGAAGTAAAGATAACATTCTTTACTCTTTGATTGGTGAGTTTTTTAGAGTTGTGATGGCTTTTGAGAAGAACAATATGACCAAGAGCCGTAAAAACATTCTTGCGCTTCGAGGTAAAACTTAATCCCCCGCAACCGGCTCCGCTGGCTTCAGCGGCTCAAAATCTTTCTTCGCCTCGTCCACGATCCCGAAATCCTTCGCCACCAGCCGGGCGGTCATCTTGGCCGACATCATCACGCTGGGGGTGCCCGCGCCGGGCTGGGCTCCCGCGCCCACCATGTAGAGGTTGGAAATGTCCTCGCTCTTGTTGTGGGGCCGGAAGAAGGCCGACTGGGCCAGGATCGGCTCGGGGCCGAAGGCGTTGCCCAGGTAGCTGTTGAGGGTGTGCTCGAAGTAGTCCGGGGTGACGAAGCTCTTGTGGACGAGGCGCTCTGAGAGGTTGGGGAGGTAGCCGCGATCCTCCAAAAACTTCAGAATCTTGTTCACGAAGGGCTCGCCCAGCAATTCCCAGTCCAGCCTGGAGCCGTTGTGCGGCACCGGGATCAGGGTGTAGGCGGCGTGGTGGCCGGGCGGGGCCAGACTGGGGTCGGTGAGGGTGGGGATGTGCAGGTACTGGCTGAAGTCCTTGGCCAGTATCTTGCGCCCAAAGATGTCCTTTAGCAGCTCTTCATAGCGCGGCCCCAGGATGATGTTGTGGTGGCGCAGCTTGTCGCCCTCGCCACCATCGGCCTTGAACCCAAAGTAGATCACCACCAGCGACATGCTCTGCGGGCGGTTCTTCACGATCAGGTCGGACTGCCAGAAGCGGTACTCGGGCTCGATCAGCTTCAGGTAGGTGTTGGCGTAGTCGGCGTTGGAGACCACGAGGTCGGCGTGCAGGGCGGTGCCGTCCGCCAGTGTGATGCCCTTGGCGATTTTCTTGCTGCCCTCGCGCACTACGTTGATCTTCTTCACCTCGGCGTTGTAGCGCATCGTCCCGCCCAGCTCTTCAAACTTCTTCACGAAGCCCTGGATCAGTGCGCCCGTGCCCCCCATCGCAAAGTGGATGCCCCAGGTCTTCTCCACGAAGTGGATCATGGCGTAGATGGCGGGCACGGAGAGGGGGTTGCCGCCCACCAGCAGGGTTTCGAAGCTGAAGACCTGGCGCAGCTTGTCGCTCTTGAAATACTTGGCCGCGAAGCCGAACAGGGTGCGCACCGCGTCGAGTCTGAGCAGGTCGGGCACCACCCGCAGCATCGTCCCCAGGTCGCCGAAGTGGGTGTAGCCCAATTCAAGGAACCCCCGCTCGAAGATCGCCCTGGCATCGGCGTGGAAGCGCTCGTAGCCTTCCAAGTCGCCCGGCTCGCCCAGTTCCTTGACTTGGTGGCGGGTGTTGTCGGGGTCGCCGTCGTAGTCGAAGAAGGTGCCGTCATCAAAGTAGATGCGGTAGAAGGGGAGGATGGGGACGATTTTTACGTAGCGGCTGGTGTTGGGGCCGCCGGAGATGCCGGTCTTGATGCGTTTGTCGTCGCCCAGAACTTCGGCGGGATAGTCGGGCAGGCTCAGGCCCGACTGGCCACGTTCCAGCGAAAAAAGCTCCTCAATAAAATGCGGCACGGTAATGACGGTAGGCCCCATATCGAAGGTGAAGCCGTCTACCTTGCGCACGTAGGCCCGCCCGCCAGGGGCGTCCAGTTTTTCCACGATGGTGGTCTCGAAGCCCAGGCTTTGTAGACGCAGGCCCATTGCCAGGCCCCCAATCCCCGAGCCAATCACAATTGCTGTTCTCGCCATATCGGGCTAAGAATACCCCCAAGTGCGGGGAACATTCTTCGGTGGAGCTACATTTGCAGCAGCGTTATATGCTGTGCAGCATGAAAGCCATCCAGGTACACCGTGCAGGCGGCCCCGAAGTCTTGGAGCTCACCGACCTTCCCAAACCCAGCCCCGGCCCTGGGCAAGTGCTCATCAAGGTCGAGGCGGTGGGCCTCAACTTTGCCGACATCTTGTACGTGGCAGGCGAGTATCTGGTGCGTACCCGCTACCCCATGATTCCCGGTATGGAGTTTGCGGGCGTGGTGGAAGCAGTAGGGGAGGGTGTGGAGCATTATCGCCCAGGTGAAGTGGTTGCGGCCCTGGGGGGCAGTGGGGCTTTTGCCGAGTATGCCGTGGTTAGTAGCAGGGCAGTTGTGCCGGTTCCACCAGGCATGAGCGCTGCCGAAGCAGCAGCCTTCCCGGTTTCCTACTTTACCGCCTATTTTGCCCTGCAAACCCAGGCCCAGGCCCGGCCCGGCGAGTGGGTTCTGATTCAGGCTGCCGCCGGAGCACTGGGTACCGCCTCGATCCAGATAGCTAAGGCGATGGACTTGCGGGTGGTGGCCCTGGCCAGCAGCCAGGAAAAACTGGCTTTGTGCCGCAGCCTGGGGGCTGATGTGACCCTGCTCAACACCCAGGACAACCTGGTAGATGCCGTCAAGAACGCCACCGAGGGCAAAGGGGTGGACATCCTGATGGAGGTGGTGGGGGGGGCGGGTTTTGCCCATAGCCTCAAGATGCTGGCCTACCGGGGCCGTTTGCTGGTGATTGGCTCGGCCTCGCGCGAGATGGCCCAGATGTATCCGGTGGGTCTGATGAAGGGCAACCAGAGCGTGATGGGCGTCTGGCTCACCCCCTTTCTGAGCGACCCCACCGAGATGCAGGCTGCTACGGCATTCCTGATCCCCCTGGTGGCTTCCGGCAAGATCAAACCAGTGGTGGGCGAGCGGTTCAAACTGGAAGAGGCCGCCAGGGCTTTTGCCTTTGTGCAAAGCCGTAAGAATACGGGCAAGGT
>JBBIUP010000245.1:0-3721 GCA_037440185.1 Meiothermus sp.
GAGAGGTTGGCCTTCACGAGCCTTTTTATAGCTTGACGGTACCTTTACCCGCGCCCCAAGTGATGGTGAGAGTGCAACTCCCTACGCTGGGGTTGGTGCTCACATTTCCGCTGAGGGTGAGGGTGTTGGTGCCACCCCCTTTGAGGATGGCGCCGATATTGCCCAGGTTGTTGAATACCAGCTCATTGCCCGAGAGGTTGTTCACTATGAAAGCACCACCATTGGGCGTGACGGAAAAACTCAAATTGCTTGCGGTTGCGCTGGGTTGTTTAGTGGGATCGGTGAAGGCAGGATCGGACAGCACTACCTTGAGGTTCTGGATTTGTACGGTGGTGTTGCCGGGGAGGGTGCAGCCACTGCCAAAGTTCACGCTGCTTATGGCGACCATATAGCTAAAGCCGCTCGGCGTGAGGGGAATGTTGATGTTTGGGTCATCATTAAAGGTAAAAGTGGCGGTTGCACCTCCGATAGTGCCGGTTGATTGGATAGATGCGGGGCCAGTCGCGGTCAAGGCAATGTTTGTAGTTTTCCCGTTGAGTGCCAGCGCATCCCCTACATCAATAGGAGGAATCAGGCCGCAGCCCACAAAAGCCAACGCCATAAGACCGCCCAAGGCCAAGTTACGTTTCATAATTATCCTCCTGCTCGTTCTTTGAAGCTTAAAGATTGTATACCCATGTCAGGAGGAACTTGGTTACATTTGACCCAAAAATGGCTTTATGACGTTACACACAAGCATTACTGCCTAAACAGTTTTGAAGCTTTCGAAGGGTTCCTGGCAGTTGTTGCAGACATGGATGGCCTTACACAGGGTAGGGCCAAAGGTGTTCTTTACCGACGTATTAAGTGAGCCACAGCGGGGGCAGCGGGTAGGGGAGGGCTCGAGCTGAATCAAAGAGTCCTGCTCGCTTTTGGGTTTGGGGGGCGCAATTCCGTACTGGCGCAGGCGTTCTTTGGCATTGACTGGGATCCAGTCGGTGGTCCAGGCAGGGGATAGCACGGTTTTCACCTCGACCTGATCGAAGCCCAGCGACCGGGTGGTTTGTTCTAACTGTTCTCTAATCAGATGCAGAGCTGGACAGCCCGAGAAGGTGGGGGTCATGGTCACGGTGGCTTTGTTGCCTTCAATCACCACGCCCCGCACAATCCCCATCTCGACCACGTTGATCACCGGGATTTCGGGGTCGGGAATTTGGGCCAGGGCAGCCCAGACTTGCTCGGTGGTGGGCAGGGTGGTCATAGCCCCAATTCACCAAACCTTGGCTTCGGTGTCCCAGCGGGCGGTGGACTGCATCTCGGCCAGAATGCTCCACAGATGTTCGGTGTGGCAGGCACGGGAAGTGGGCTGATAGCCGGGGTTGATGGGCAGCTTGAGGCCGGCGTTTTGCAGGTGCTTGGTGCTGTACTCGAGCCACTGGGTCTTTATCGCCCCCAGATCCGGCACCATCCCTTCTGCTACCAGTAAATCCTCGCCAGGGGTGGGTACAAAGAGCTGTTGGGCATAGCCCCACTGCATGTCCAGGGCGTGTTGCATCCGCTGGTTGGACTCTTCGGTGCCCAGGCCCAGCCGTTCCACCCAGGCGTAGGTGTGTTGCAGGTGAAAACGCTCCTCGCGCAGGACTTTGTTTGCTGCATCGGCCAGGGGCTGGTAGCTGCTGTTCTTGGCCGATTGGAGCCACAGGGTTTCGTAGAGATCGAACAGAAATTGCCGCAGCATGGTGAAGGCCCAGTCGCCTTTGGGCAACTCGACCAACTCGGTGTTGCGATACTCGCCCGCTTCACGGAAAAACGCCAACTGGTCGGAGTCGCAGCCATCGAGTTGCTGGCGCAGGCCGTACCACAAGGTGGCGTGGCCCAGCTCGTCCTGGGCAATGTTGGCCAGGGCAATGTCCTCTTCCAAAATAGGGGCATGGCCTGTCCACTCGCTGGCGCGGTGGGCCAGAATCACTTCGTCATCGGCCAGCGCGGTCAGTTTGGCAATCAGAGCCTCGCGGACTTCACTCTTCATCTTCCACCCCCCGCCCCAGTTTGTGCTTGCTGATGTGGGAACCTACCGTGGCGTAGTACTGCTGCTGCTTGTAGGTTTTATCTTTGGCCGGGGCAAACCAGCTTTCCACCATCTCCAGGCTGGGGTCGCTTCGGTAAACCTTGTCGGCAGGCACAATCCACCAGGCCAGGGTCTCGGCATCGGTGAACTGGGCCTGGGCCTGCTCGAGGGCCTCTCCCGGGGTACGGGCCTCCACCTCGCCCACGTGATCCACAAAGGTCATGGAGCGCTTGTGGCTGGTTTTGCGGAAAACCAGATACTTTGAAGGCGACGAAACCGAGGCTGCATAGCTTTCCGTTTTTAGCCCCTGGGCTTCGACGATTTCCTCTTGGGTCCAGGCGTAGATGTCTTCAGCCCGTGCCACCCACATGCTCACGGCCTGGGGCCGCCGGGCAAAGATGTTGCGGGCGGTCAGAAGGGCGTGCTCGGGGTCGGCGGCGTGCACCGAACCCACCGCCTGATGGGGCTTGCTTGGGGTATCCTGCTTGAAGACTTCCCAGCGGGGCCATTGCGTGTCCATAGGGCCTCCCGCGCAGTGCTATACCGCAACGGCGGTTTTCTGCTTTTTCGCCGCATACGCTTCCAGGGCTTCACGCACCCAGGCTCCGTTGTCGTGGGCCTTGCGACGGGCTTCCAGGCGCTCTTTGCTCATGGGGCCGTTGCCCTTCACTACCTGCCAGAACTCGTCCCAGTTGATGGGGCCGTGAATCCAGTTGCCCGTGGCCTCGTCGTAGCGCAGGTCGGGGTCGGGCACTTGCAGCCCGGCCTCCATGATCTCGGGGGCGTGCTCGTTGATGAACTCCTGGCGTACGGTGTCGTTGGATTTGGTTTTGATGCCCCAGCGGGTGAGCACCTCGGAGTTGGGGCTGTCGGCATCGTGCGGCCCCATCATCATCAGGGCGGGCCACCACCAGCGGTTGATGGCATCCTGGGCCATCTGACGCTGTTTGGGGGTACCTTTGGCATAGAGGAGCACCATCTCCTTGCCCTGCTTGTGGTGAAAGGTTTCTTCGGCACAGATGCGCACCATGGCCCGGCTATAGGGGCCATACGAGCAGGCCGCCAGCATGGTCTGGTTCTTGATGGCTGCCCCGTCTACCAGCCAGCCGATGGTGCCGATGTCGGCCCAGGTCAGGGTGGGGTAGTTGAAGATGGAGGAATACTTGGCCTTGCCCGAGAGCAAGGTTTCCAGCATGGCCTCGCGCGACATGCCCAGGGTTTCGGCGGCGTGGTAGAGGTACTGGCCGTGGCCCGCTTCGTCCTGCACCTTGGCAATGAGGATCATCTTGCGTTTGAGGGTAGGGGCGCGGGTGATCCAGGCCCCTTCAGGCAGCATTCCCACCACCTCGGAGTGGGCATGCTGAGAGATCATGCGAATCAGCTGACGGCGGTATTCCTCGGGCATCCAGTCGCCGGGTTCGATCTTCTCGCCACGGTGGATGCGGGCCTCGAACTCGGCGAGGCGCTCGTTATAATCGGGGTCGCTGGGTACTCCGTATTTTGCTGGCATCTATCCTCCCAAAAACCAAACTAACACTTGTTAGTTTTTGCTAGTTTAGCTCGAGGCACCTCAAAATTCAAAGTGGGCTGCACACGTTGCTATACCCAGCCCGTGGTGAGATACCCGTTCACCGTCGAGAACCATCACAAAGCGCAGGCTGCGGGAGCCTTGGG
>JBBIUP010000246.1:0-3718 GCA_037440185.1 Meiothermus sp.
GTACTGGGTACATCATGCTGCATGGTGTGCAGCGTGATGGTGGGAACCGCGATAAAGTTTATGCCTTCGCCTTCTCCGCCAGCATCTTCTTCAGTACGGTCTGCAAAATCCCGCCGTTGTTGTAGTAGTCCACTTCCACCGGTGTGTCAATCCGGGCCTTGGCCTTGAACTCCACCTTGGAGCCGTCGGGCCGGGTGGCGGTGATGTCCAGAATCTTGCCGGGGCTGATGCCCTCGATGCCCCGGATGTCGAAGGTCTCATTCCCGCTAAGCCCCAGCGTAGCGGCGCTCTGGCCCTCCATGAAGACCAGCGGCAGTACGCCCATGCCCACCAGGTTGCTGCGGTGGATGCGCTCGAAGGATTGGGCAATCACGGCCTTCACGCCCAGCAAATACGTACCCTTGGCGGCCCAGTCGCGGCTGCTGCCGTTCCCGTACTCGATGCCCCCAATCACCACCAACGGCGTACCGTCGGCCAGGTGTTTCATCGCGGCATCGTAGACGCTCATTTCCTCGCCGTTGTAAAGGCTCAGGGGGCCTTCCTTGCCGCCCAGCATCAGGTTGCGGATGCGGATGTTGGCGAAGGTGCCGCGCATCATCACCTCGTGGCTGCCGCGACGGCTGCCGTAGCTGTTGAAGTCGGCGGGTTGTACGCCGTTTTCCATCAGGTAGTGGGCGGCGGGCGAGTTCTTGGCAATATTGCCAGCGGGCGAGATGTGGTCGGTGGTGATGGAGTCGCCCAGCAGCAGCAGCACCTTGGCTCGGTTTATATCGGTCACTGAGCGTGTCGAAGTGAGGTTGGAGAAGAAGGGCGGGTTCTGGATATACGTAGACTTGTCGTTGAACTGGTAGAGCTTGCCGGTGGGGGCGGGCAGGGCCTTCCAGCGCTCGTCGCCCTCGAAGACGCTGGCGTACTCGCGGCGGAACATATCGGCGTCCAGGGTCTTGTGGACGGTCTGCTTGATCTCCTCCTGGCTGGGCCAGATGTCCTTGAGCATGATGGCCTTGCCGTTGGGGTCGAAGCCAATAGGTTCGGTGGTGAAGTCAATATCCATCCGACCTGCCAGCGCGTAGGCCACTACCAGCATGGGGCTGGCCAGGTAGTTGGCCTTCACGTCGGGGTTGACCCGGCCCTCGAAGTTGCGGTTGCCCGAGAGCACTGCCGCCACCACCAAATCGCCCTCCTTCACGCCCTTGGAAATCTCCTCGGGCAAGGGGCCGGAGTTGCCGATGCAGGTGGTGCAGCCGTAGCCGACGGTGTGGAACTTGATGGCCTCGAGGAACGGCGTGAGCCCGGCGGCATCGAGGTATTCGGTGACGACCCTGGAGCCGGGGGCCAGGCTGCTTTTTACCCAAGGCTGGGTGTCCAGACCGGCCTCGACCGCCTTCTTGGCCAGCAAACCCGCGCCCAGCATCACCGAGGGGTTGGAGGTGTTGGTGCAAGAGGTGATGGCGGCGATCACCACTGAGCCGTGCTGGAGGTCGAACTCGTCGCGGCCCCGCTTCACCCTCACCTTGGCGTCCAGTTTGTCGGGCGTCAGGCCGAAGCCGCGCTCCTTCACATCCTTGGTCAGGTGCTCCTGGAAGCTCTTCTTCACGTCGCCCAGGTTCACCCGGTCTTGCGGGCGCTTGGGGCCAGCCAGGGCGGGGATGACGGTGGAGAGGTCGAGCTCGAGGTGCTCCGAGTATACCGGTGCGGCATCGTCGTTGCGCCAGAACCCAGCGGCCTTGGCGTACTTCTCCACCAGGTCTACCTGCTCGTCGGCCCGCCCGGTCAGCTTGAGGTAGGCGATGGTCTCGTCGTCGATGGGGAAGAAGCCCATTGTCGCCCCGTACTCGGGGGCCATGTTGGCAATGGTGGCACGGTCGGCCAGGGGCAGCTTGCTCACGCCGGGGCCGTAGAACTCCACAAACTTGCCCACCGCACCATGCTTGCGGATCATCTCGGTTACGCGCAGCACCAGGTCGGTGGCGGTTGCGCCCTCGGGCAGCTCGCCGGACAGCTTGAAGCCGATCACCTTGGGGGCCAGCATGTAGTAAGGCTGGCCCAGCATCACCGCCTCGGCCTCGATGCCGCCCACGCCCCAGCCCAGCACGCCCAGGCCGTTGATCATGGTGGTGTGCGAGTCGGTGCCCACCAGGCTGTCGGGGAAGGCGTAGAGTTTGCCGTCCTCGCCCTTCTGGGTCATCACAGCGGGAGCCAGGTACTCGAGGTTCACCTGGTGCACAATCCCCGTCCCCGGAGGCACGGCCCGGAAGCCCTTGAGCGCTTGCTGGCCCCACTTGAGGAGCAGGTAGCGCTCCTCGTTGCGCTGGTACTCGAGTTCCACGTTCTGCGCGAAGGCGTAGGAGGTGCCGAAGTAGTCCACCTGCACGCTGTGGTCAATCACCAGGTCAACCGGCACGCCGGGGTTGATCTGCTCGGGGTCGCCGCCCAGCTTGGCAATCGCGTCGCGCATGGCCGCCAGGTCCACCACCGCTGGCACGCCGGTGAAGTCTTGCAGGATCACCCTGGCCAGCATCAAGGGCACGTTGGTCTCGCCGGGGTCGGCTTTCCAATTAGCGAGGTTGACTACGTCCTCACGGGCTACCTTGTACTCGTCGTGGTTGCGCAGCAGGCTCTCGAGCATCACCCGAATCGAAAAAGGTAGCCTGGACACCGGTGCAATGCCTTGCTTTTCCAATTCCATGATGTCGTAGTAGTACACCTCACCCATCTGGGTGGACAGGCTCTTGCGGGTTTTGAAGTCGTCTCGGTAGGCCATGGGGGTCTCCTTTGCTGTGGTTCAGGCATGAAACCAGCGGTGGGCGCTTGTGGCTAAAGGCTCTTGGCTATCGGCAATGAGCTATCAGCATCCGTTTACAGGGTCTCAACAGTTTACTCCACTGTTCTTGGAGTAAAAAGACGCTCGAAAACGGACTTGCCGCTTGGGTTGTGGAGCTGGTTTCGATGCCTGGGCGGGTGCGCCCTGCCTCAGACAGGCATTATTGTACATCAAGAGCAGCCCAAAATGCAGCCAGTGGCTGGTACGTTATAGCGGTTTTCAGAAAGAATGGCGCCATCCCATCCAAAGGCTTTTACAGCATTCCCGCCAGGAAGCCCTGTTCTCGCACCACCCGGATCAGGTCCATCACGGTGAGTTGCTGGGGGTCGTATTCGACCTCGAGCTGCCCCACATCGGCGGGTTGCACGCTCTGGACGCCCTCGAGTTTTCTGATTGCAGCCGAGACCTTTTCAGTCTGCTCGGGGCGCTCCATGCCCCGTACGCCTAACAACACCCGGTTCATATCCCCTCGATTGTAGAGGATGTCCAGGCGGGCGGTTGGTATCAGGCGCGGTGGTCGAAATAGGAGCCTTGGTACTGATAGAGATGGGTTGTTGGAATGTGCTCTGGATACCAAAAGCTCATCGCAGTTCCCGCAAACACTCCGCCCTCCGGCGGAGTGTTTTATCCCTCACGGCAAAAACCGCCGTATGGGACATTCGCGGGAACTGCTCTCAGACCGCCGGAGAGGGCAGGGTTTCCAGACGTTCCCGCCCGGTGCGGTACTGGAAGAAGTAGAACTCCACGGCCAGCAAGAGGGCTGCCAACAAGGCCAGCCAGGGAGCCAGCGGCAAGGTAAGGGTGGGGGGCAGGGGTTGGTCGGGGCTGGGACGTGGCAGCAGGGTTTCGCTGGGGGTCAGCAGGCCGCTCCTGAGTTCGCCCCTGGGTGCAATC
>JBBIUP010000247.1:0-3718 GCA_037440185.1 Meiothermus sp.
CTGCTTATGTCTTTGTTTCGTGTACCCAACCCAAACGCATCGTGCATGCCCTGAGTCGCCTGCCAGGGGTGGTCAAAGCCGATGCCTTGCTGGGGGCTTCCGAGGCAGTGTTGGTGGTGGAGCGACACAATTTTGAAGCGTTGCAAACCCTCCTGACCGAAGTGCAGGCTACGCCGGGGGTTAGAAAAATTTCAGTAAAGCTGGCTGCATAAAGGAGTAGCGATAATGGCAGAAATTGTGCCCCATCTATGGTTTGATAATCAAGCCAGGCAGGCTGCTGAATTTTATTGTGGGCTATTCCCCGACTCCAAAATCACCCAGTCTGTCATCTTGCGAGATACGCCTTCGGGAGACAGCGAACTGATCTCTTTCCAGCTGGCAGGTCAGCCCTTCATGGCCATCAGCGCAGGACCTTTATTCAAGTTCAACCCCTCAACCTCGTTTATCCTCAACTTTGATCCTTCCAAAGGTCGTTCCAAAGAAGACCTCGAGGCCCTGTGGGAAAAGCTGCTGCCGGGTGGAAGTGTACTGATGCCGCTAGACCAGTATCCCTTTGCACCCCTCTACGGCTGGATTCAGGACAAATACGGGCTCTCCTGGCAGCTCATTCTCTCCGATCCCAGCAGCGAAGAGCGTCCCTTCATCACCCCAGCGCTTCTATTTGTGGGCGAGATGTGCGGCAAGGCCGAGGAGGCTCAGGAATTCTATGTATCGGTGTTTGGGAACGCCCGGCGGGGAGAGGTTATGCGCTATGCGGTGGACATGGAACCTGAGCGAGAGGGCACCCTTATGTATAGCGAGTTCATGCTCGAGGGCCAGTGGTTTGCGGCTACCGATAGCGCCCAGGAGCATAAGTTTGCCTTCAACGAAGCTATTTCTTTTATGGTTCGCTGCGACTCGCAGGAGGAGATTGACCACTACTGGATCAAGCTCTCCGCTCATCCCCAAGCCGAGCAGTGCGGCTGGCTAAAGGATCAATTTGGCCTCAGTTGGCAAGTTGTTCCAGCAGCAATGGATGCCATGATGCAAGACCCCGACCAGGGGCGGGTGGCCAGGGTTATGCAGGCTATCCTCCAGATGAAGAAGATCGAGTTGGCCGAGCTGCAGAGGGCTTACGCTTGAGTTTTCACGACCGGCGCTTTGCCAGGTAAGGGCGATCGTTGAGGTCGCCTCCTTTTTGAGGTGGATCATGAAGGTGATGGTGTCTGCGATTATTCCGGTGGTGCCCAGTCGCGATGTAGCTGAGTCGTTGCGTTTCTATCAGGCCTATTTGGGCTTTGCCGAACCCTTTAACTGGGGGGAAAATCCGCTGGAGTACGGCGGACTGAGCCGGGATGGGCTGCGGTTGCATTTTTACCACGAACCCAATCCACAGATCGGTCAGAACTATGCTTTCCGGCTGCAAGTAGACGAGGCCGATTTGTTGTATGTAGGCTGCGAGGCTGCCGGTATCGTGCATCCAAACGGGAAACTCGAGGACAAGCCCTGGGGTACAAGGGAGTTCGCGGTATGTGACCCCTCGGGAGTAGCCGTTCGGATTTACCAAGAACTCAAGGGATGATTCGTTCCCTGGGGGCTTGCAGCAAGGCTTCGGCTAAAGCTTTGCCAGGTTTGCCATCGCCCCGGTAGGCCTCGGGTTCTTTCTCAATCCATACATGGCCCTTGCTATGGAACTGAAGGCTGCGAAAACCCCTGGCGTAGGTTTGCTCGATCAGCTGGCCCAGCGAACCCGCCTCGATCTCCTGGCTTTTTAGCAGTTGGAGCAGGTCATCGGGCAGATCCGGGTCGAAGCCCTGCTGGGCAGTGAGGGCTTGGTAGGCCGGTTCGCGCTGTTCCATGGTGCTACCTGCACTGAAGTAGCGCTCCAGCACCTGATACCAGTCTCCGCCACGGGTGATGGGGGCCATGTCGGCGTAGGCTTGCTCGAGCTGCTGTGGTGTGTACTCGGCATAGCGGTTCTCGTGCACCACCAATGTGCGTTGGAGACGGGGACGGGGATCGGGATTTTCATCCGGAACGCCCACACACAAGCCCGCTACCGGGAACACCCCAAGTGGCAGATGGCAGAGCTGGCTAATCTCTCTAATCCCGTTCAGTACGCCCCCAATCCACACGATGCCATACCCCAGGCTTTCGGCCATGGTCGCCAGGGCGCTCCCGGCCAGTACCGCGTCGGTAATGGCGAAGTGGGCTGCGGTGCGGGGCCAGTGTCCCCAGGTGCCGCCGCGATGCGCTACCAGCTTCTGCAGCCGGTGTACATCGGCCAGAACCAGGAAAAACTCGGCGCAGGTCTCGATATGGGGGTTGGTACCGGAGTGACTCGAGATTTCCCGGCGCAACTCGGGGTCACTGATGCGTAGCAGGCTATACATTTGCGCGGTGGCGTCGGTGGGGGCCCGCTGGGCAGCCAGGAGAATTTTGTCCAGGTCGCCTTCGCGCAGGGGTTCGGGTTTGAATTTGCGTACGCTGGCGCGACGTTGATAGAATTCATAGAGATCGTTCACCCCTGTAGCCTAGCGCCCGACCGAAAGTCGAACTGTGGTGCTTGCTTTAGGTTGCGCCAGGGTAGATGGGCAACACCAGTGGAATCGGCCATGCGTACCTGGCGCAATTGCCCACCGATCTTTTGGAACCGGATCTCGCATTTCAACTATGGAGGCACTTATACCGATTCTGAGTATGAGTGACCCAAAAAGCGATGGAAGAGACCCTCGAACGCGCCGGGTGGCGCGGCAAGTGAGTGACGCCTATGGCGTCACTCACGCGCAGAGTTGGTATTAGAGCCCCACTATCGCGTCTCCCCCTACACGCTGCCGGGGGGCCGGGTGCTTTACTCTACGGGGTGGTTTGTTCCACCGGAGTGCTCCAGGAAAGCCGCTTTTCCATGCAGATGCTGGTCGCGCTCCCCACATACACCCCGAAGGGCAGGATGTGACGAAAGCCCATACGCACATATAGATTCAGAGCCTCGACCTGCACGTTGCCGGTCTCGAGGCGCAACACCTCGATGCCGTGCTCTTTGGCGTAGTCGGCTAGGTGGTTCACCAGCGTCTTGCCCAGCCCCTGCCCACGAAACCGCGGACGCACAAACATTCGCTTCAGCTCGGCATACTCGTCGCCGAAGAACTGTACTCCGCCACACCCCGCAGGCTCACCGTCCACGTACACCACGAAGAAGGCTACCCCTTGTTGGAGGAGTTTCTCCACGCTGTAGCCGAAACGGTTCTCGGGTGCGTAGTTGGGATTCAGCAGCGCATCCAGTTCTTCGATTAGCGCGCTGGCATTTGCGGTGTCGGGCCGCTCGAGTTGGATGTGCACCAACATACGCCTAGCTTAGCGCGTCAATCCCCGGCAGGGTGCCTAGCTCCAAGAGCTCGAGGCTGGCCCCGCCGCCGGTGGAGACATGGCTGAACTCGTCGGCCATGCCCAGCTTGTTGGCTGCCGCTACCGAGTCGCCGCCACCAATGACGGTAAAGGCTCCTTGAAGCTTGGCGATGGCCTCGCCCAAGACAAGCGTCCCGTTGGCAAAATCATCCACCTCGAACACGCCCATCGGCCCGTTCCACAGCACGGTTTTGGCCCCTTGCAAGGCATTGGCAAATGCTTGGGCGCTCTCTGGCCCGATGTCCAGGCCCATCCAGTCATCCTCGATGGCGTTGGCCGGCATGATCTTGGACGGTGTTCCAGCCTCGATTTTTTGCGCAGCCAAAACATCGGT
>JBBIUP010000248.1:0-3712 GCA_037440185.1 Meiothermus sp.
GCACCCCCTTTGGCGAGATAGACCTCTGGATGCAGGATGGCCCCACCTTTGTGGCTGTCGAGGTCAAGCAGCGCCGCGATTCGGCTTTTGGCACCCCCCTCGAGGCCCTGACCCCTGGCAAATACCAACGCATCTATCGTTCGGTGATCTATTTGCTGGGCCGCGATGATGTGGCGGTGCGACTGGAAGCGGTCTTGGTCTATGGAACCCCTCGGCAGTTTCGCCTCGAGCACCTGCTTTTGGAGCTATGAACATTGAGCAAAAGCCGAAGGCTGAGGGTTGAAAGCCCCAGAGGTTTTTCCAATCACCCTAAGTATCTCCATAGTTGAAATACGAGATCCGGTTCCGAAAGATCGCTGAATGGTGCCCGGTACGCCTGGCCGATGCCGCGGGTTTGGCCACCTACCCTCGCGCAACCTAGAACGCGCTTCACCAAGATGGAGCCCTCCAGGGTTCAGAATCCCCTGTCCCAGACCAGACCGTTGCCGCCCCTTCGGGTGGCAACTCTGTGAAGTGCGCGATAGACCTTTTTCCCATACCGAAATCTGCTTCCATATTGTTTTGACCCGTATCGGCTATTCTGGAACAGATGTATAAGAACCTCCAGGCCTTCATCCGCGAACTCGAGCGTCGCAAGGAGCTTGTCCGAATCCAAGAGCCGGTCTCCTGCGAGTTGGAAATCACCGAAATCGCCGACCGCATGGTCAAGTCGGGCGGCCCGGCCCTGCTGTTTGAACACGTGGAGGGCCGCAACTTCCCGGTTTTCATCGGCGGCTATGGCACGGCAGAACGCACCGCTTTGGCCATGGGCGTGAAAAGCCTGGATGACCTGGCTGTCAGGGTGGCCAACCTGATGAACCTTAACCCCGGTAAGGGAGGCCTCAGGGCGGCTTTCGCGATGCTGCCCAAGCTGCGCGAGCTAAAGGGCTTCTTCCCCAAAAAAGTGCGCGGCGGCCCGGTGCAGGAGGTGGTCTGGCAAGGCGATCAGGTAGACCTCTCCAAAATCCCTATCTTGAAGTGCTGGCCCCTGGATGGCGGCCCCTACGTCACGCTGCCGTTGGTTATTACAAAAGACCCCTCAGCGCCACCCGGTGGTGCAGGTGAGCTTAACCTGGGCATGTACCGGATGCAGGTGCTGGACAAGCAGTCCACTGCCATGCACTGGCAGTTGCACAAGGTCGGACGCAGGCACTACGACAAAGCCAAAAAGCTGGGCCAGCGGCTGGAAGTTGCAGTGGCCCTGGGCGGCGACCCCATCCTGACCTACGCCGCCACCGCGCCAGTGCCACCCATTCCTGGGGTGAATGAGTTCAACCTGGCCGGGTTCTTGCGGGGGCAGCCGGTCGAGTTAACCCGAGGCATCACAGTGGACTTGCCTGTGCCCGCCGAGGCCGAGTTCATCCTCGAGGGCTACGTAGACCCCGCCGAAGACCTGGTAGTGGAGGGGCCCTTTGGCGACCATACCGGCTTTTACACCCTGGAAGAACCCTATCCCCGCTTTCACGTTACCGCCGTCACCCACCGCAAAAACGCGGTTTACCCCGCCACCATTGTGGGCCGGCCCCCCATGGAAGACGCCTATCTGATCGAGGCTTCCGAGAGGCTCTTTCTGCCCGCCGCGCAGCTCATCCTGCCAGAAATCAAGGACTACCACATGCCCCCCGCCGGGGTGGCCCACAACTGGGTGAATGTTGGTATCGAGAAGCGCTATCCAGGCCAGGGCTACAAGGTAGCCAACGGCCTGTTTGGGCTAGGTCAGATGATGTTTGCCAAGGTCATTGTGGTGACGGACGCTGGCGCACCGCTTAAGGGCCCGGAGGCGCTGCAAGCAGCCCTCCGGCACGCCGTGCCGGGGCGCGACACCCTGATCTCACGCGGCCCCATTGACGTGCTGGATCATTCCTCTCGCGCAATGGGCTACGGCGGCAAGCTGATCATTGACGGTACGACCAAGCTCGAAGAAGAAGGCGGCCCCCTCCCCTTTACCCCCAAGGCCCACCCCAGCCTGCCGGGCATTCCAGGAGTGCGGCAAAAGCAACTTTCCGGCATCTGGATGGTCACTTTGGAGAAAACCCGCCCCCACCAGGCCAAAGAAATCGCCGAGCGCCTGCTGGTAGCCCCCCACAGCATGGGCATCCGCCTGATGCTCCTGACCGACAGCGACACCCGTCTCGAGTTCGACGAGGTGATGTGGGCAGTGTTGAATAACATTGACCCCGAACGCGATGCCTGGGTGATGCAAGGGGTGGAGGGCCCCCTGCTGGTACTGGATGGCACCCGCAAGCTGGCCGAGGAGGGCTTCACCCGCCGCTGGCCGCCCAAAATCGTGATGTCGCCCGAAATGAGCAAGCGCGTGGACGAGCGCTGGCATCGCCTAGGGTTGCCACCCATGCCCCCTAAAGACGCCACGGTTGTCACCAAGTTCTGACTCGTCTTGAATCACACATCCAGGCCCAATATGTTTTCCAGGCTGGTCGCCGCAATTCCTGAGCAGCTCGGTTAAACCAGGTCTATTCCTCTCCCGACCAGGGCGAAGGGCTGACAGGAGCCTCCCAGTCTATCGAGGTAGAACCGCGCCACCAGGTACAGCCGTTTATCGTTTTTGCAGTAAAGGTTACCTCCAAGGCTTGTAGTGTTTTTTCTGAGAGGCCTGCTCTATTGCAGACCTATGGGAGTTTGAATTTGGCCGCGTCAAATGACCCGGCTTCCCGCCAGCCAGACGCTACCCTCGTCGTATGAAGACCTTCCTCCTTAGCTTACTGCTCCTTTTGGGCGCTCCGGCCCTGGCCCAAACCCTGGTTGAAGTAACCACCGTAGCTGCCATTGCCTCTACCCTCGACGCCAATGTACGCTTCCCTTCTGGTTCCTTTCGCGCCGGACGTGGCAGCGATGGGATCGTGGCCCGGATTCCCGATGGAGGTCGGTTTAATCTGGAAGTCTACGCCGCCCGTGGATTGGCTGCTCGCCTACAAGCCGGTTTTGTACAACAGATTCTGACCAGCTTTGCGGTGGCGGGTTACTTTGTGGAGAATCAACGGGAAACCCAGGCTGCGGGCGAAATTCGCACCCGCTACGATCTCAAGGACAGCGCGGGTAAGGCTGCCATTCTGTTTGTGGTGCGCAAGGGCGACGAACTGGTGTACGCGTTCGGGATAGCCAAGTAAGCACTCTGCACCAGCGAAGGTCAAAAACAACTCCGCAGCGTTGCCAAGCCCTCATTAATTTTCTGTACGACGTACCCTTTATTTCGCCCCTCTGCTCGCACGGGGGCCTTTTCTGTGCAAGCAGATCAGCAAATTGGGAAAGTCTTCGACGCTCGAGGGGTCTGTCTCCGACCTTCGACCCGCTGGCCTGCGGTAAGCTATCCCGCATGAGCACCGTGCTCTGGAGCACCCTCGAGGCAGCCATCCCGCTGAGCGAGTTGCCCGCCTTGCACCGGGCTTTCCTCAACCTGCACCGCCCCGAGTTGACCGCCGACACCCTTCCGCTGCGGCGGGTACAGCAATATGTGAGCCAAACGCTGCATTCGCTGGTAAAAGAAGGTAAAGCGAAGCGTATGGGCGAGGATTTCGAGGTTGAGCAGGAGGTCGTTCCCGAGCCCTACCGGGGGCGGTTCTGACCCTTCTGCTCGGTTTCTGCCCCGTACATTTCCCCCAAGACGATTTCCCGCTAATATATTGGGCGTTATGCGCGTCATCGTGATCGGGGCCAG
>JBBIUP010000249.1:0-3709 GCA_037440185.1 Meiothermus sp.
TTTTTACAGGATGTTGCCACTTTTGCGCGGGTTTGTATCACTGCAAGTTTTGAGTCAACACATTTAGCAGTGATACCCAGCGAGGGATTGTCTAAACTGTGCCCGATTGTGCCAAGCATCCCTGTTTACCGCTTCAATCCTGATGGAAATGCATTCGCAATACTATAGATTGTAAAGTGCTGCATGATTGGTCAGAAAAGTTCGGCTACAGTAGACCCTTGTATGGAAGCCGTTAACGAACGCATTCTCTCCGTCAAGGATGCCGTCCTCAGCCGCCGCAGCATCCGCAAGTTCAAGCCCGAGCCGATTCCCCAGGAGCACCTCGAGGAAATCCTGGCCTTAGCGCTCAAGGCCCCCAGCTCCAACAACCTCCAGCCCTGGCGCGTCGCGGTGGTGCAGAACCCCGAACTCAAGGAGCGCTTGCGCGAAGCTGCCAACAACCAGGCGCAGGTTGGTTCGGCCCCTGCCATATTTGTGGTGTATAGCGATATGAAAGACACCTTGGCTCAGGTGGAAGAAATCTTCCACCCTGGTTTTTCCGAAGAGCAAAAACAAACCAGGGCAGCCAACCTGCGCAAAACCTGGGAAAGCAAGAGCGATGAAGAACGCGAGAACTGGGGTAAGGCACAAGGATTTATTTTGCTGGGCTATCTGATGCTGATTGCCCGCTCGTTTGGCTACGACACGGTGCCGATGGGCGGCTTCAATGCCGCCAGGGTCAAGGAACTGCTGGGTTTACCTTCGTATGTAGCCATCACGGCATTGCTACCCGTTGGCATTGCCGATGAAGCTGGGCGCGAACACCACCGCCACAACCTCGAGCGGGTGGTGCAGTGGCAGTAAAAAGACGGTTTCTATTTCATTGTTAACAGGGGTTTTTGGGATCCACAAACAGCTTCATACAGATAAAAACCGTCTGTATGACACCATGGTCATTGCGAACAACCAGCGGGAGTGAAACAATCCAGAACCACCGCGTGCTCTAAATGGACTGCTTCGGCCCTTTCAGAGCTTGGCGGTGACGCCCCAAAAAAATCATTCATACCGGCTACTCACGTAACAGAGGAGGTAGGTTCATCGTAGGTAATCCCCCGACACGGGCCGCGCGCGGCCCGTGCTCGGAAGCGATAGACGGGATACGCTTTTTTCGCCGACCGAAGGGAGGGGTGTATAGGAGAAATTAGCCACACTTTAGAATCTTGAAGAAAAGTGTGCAGGCTAATTCCGTATTACTCCCGGCCTTTGGCAACCGGACGGCTCTTGTCCGACACCCAGTCGCTCCACGAACCGGCATAGAGCTTAGTCTGTTTGCCCACCAACTCGAGCGCCAGTACATTGGCTGTGGCCGAGACACCCGAGCCACAATAGGCAATTATCTCGCCCTCGAGCCCCGCGAAACGCTCGGCCTGGGCAGCGCCGGTTTTGAAGCGTCCCGAAGCGTCCAGGCTTTCCAGCCAGTTGCGGTTGATGGCACCGGGAATGTGCCCGGCTACTGGGTCTATGGGCTCCACCAGGCCCAAGTAGCGCTCGGGGGCTCGGGAATCCATCAGGATGGTTCCAGCCGGGCGGTGGGCGACGGTGTTTGCATCCACCACCATCTCGGGTCTGGGGTTGGCCCTGAAAGTGGTAGAGGCATATTCGACTGCTGATGTGGAAACCTCATAACCTGCTTCCCTCCAAGCTTTGATACCGCCGTCCAGCACGGCTACCTGGTCGTGGCCCAACCACCTCAGCAACCACCACAGATGCGGAGCATACATCCCGCCTGCGGGGGGGGCGTCGTAGGCCACCACAAAATGTTCGTTGCCGATGCCTGTAGTGCCCAGCGTCTCGGCCAGTACTTCAGGTACGGGCAAGGGATGGCGGCCCCCCTGGCGATCCGGGCGTACGGGAGCAGAAAGATCGGCCTCGAGATCGAGAAAAACCGCCCCCGGAATGTGCCCATCCCGAAAAGCCAATTGTCCCGCCAGGGGGTCTTGCAGCGAAAAGCGGCAGTCCACAATCCGAAGCTGGCTATCGCCAAGGCGTTGGTGCAGCCATTCGACACTGACCAGTGGAGAGCTCATAACAGAAGCCTAACATCGAGCGCCCGGGGTCGGGGGCCGAAAGCCCGTTTTCATCGTGCAACTCCCATCGGGTAATCTAAGGCCATGCAGACTTTCAAGGCACTGGTGGTGGAATCCGGCGACCCCTATACCGCACACGTTCGGCAGGCGGCGCTAGACCAACTGCCCCAGGGAGATGTGCTGGTGCAGGTGGCTTACAGCAGCCTCAACTACAAGGATGGTCTGGCGATTACGGGTGCGGGCAAGGTGATCCGCAATTTCCCAATGGTTCCAGGGATTGATTTTGCCGGTACGGTGGTGGAGTCGGCCTCACCAGATTACCGGCCTGGCGACCCAGTGATTCTAACGGGCTGGGGTGTGGGGGAGCGGCACTGGGGTGGGCTCTCGGAGCTGGCTCGAGTTCGTGCTGAGTGGTTGGTTCCCTTGCCCGAAGGGCTCTCCTTGCAACAGGCTATGGGCATCGGTACCGCGGGCTTTACGGCCATGCTGTGTGTGATGGCCTTGGAAGCGCACGCGGTAGACAAAACCAAAGAGGTGCTGGTGACGGGTGCAGCGGGTGGCGTGGGCAGTGTGGCGACTGCAATTCTGGCCCAGTTGGGCTACCGCGTAACCGCAGCCACCGGCCGGGCCAGTGAGGCTACCTACTTGCAGTTGCTGGGAGCGAGCGAAATTTTGGAGCGCAGTGTGCTGACCGCCCCATCCAAGCCCCTCGAGTCCGAGCGGTTTGGCGGCGCGGTGGATACGGTGGGCGGTGCAGTGCTGGCGGGAGTGCTGCCGCGCATGGCCTACGGCGGAAGTGTGGCGGCCTGCGGCAACGCGGGGGGGATGAAGCTCGAGACCACCGTCTTTCCGTTTATTTTGCGAGGGGTGAACCTGCTGGGTATTGATTCGGTGATGTGCCCTAAAGAGAAACGCCTTCTGGCCTGGAAACGCCTGGCCCACGATCTGCCCAAGCCCTTGCTGGAAGCCGCCACGCAGACTGTAAGCCTGGAAGAAGTGCCGGGGCTGGCCCAGGCTATTCTGCAAGGCCAGGTGCGGGGACGGGTGGTGGTGAAATTATCTTAAGAGCGTGTACTCAAGCCCCTCTCCCAGAGATAGAGGGGTTGTGTGCTGAAGTGGGGTGAGAGGGGCTGCGCAAGCGCTATGCGCCGCAAATGCTGTGGGTTGTTACCTTTTCTGGAGTTCATCTAAGGGTGCGGCATGACCCCTGGCCCTCGACGCTCGATTCCTGACTTTTTGCTTATGATGTTGTGCAATGTACGAGTATGGTCTGAGGGTTTACTTCAACACCAAAGCGCTGGGTCGAACGTTGTTGCAGGTGTTGTTTGGCTTGCGGGTTGAGGGTGCCGAGAAAATTCCCAAGGAAGGCCCGGTGATTCTGGCTTCCAACCACATGTCTCTGGTGGATCCGGTGGTGATGGGGGTGGCTTGCCCCAGGGTGGTGAGCTATATGTCGCGCGACGATGTGTTCAAATACCCCATCCTGCGCTGGCTGTTGCCACGCCTATATGTGATTCCGGTCTCGAGGGGTGCGGGCGACCTGGGAGCCATCAAGGCAGCCATCCGTGCCCTCAAGAGCGGTATGGCTTTTGGCATTTTCCCCGAGGGGCGGCGTAGCCGCACTGGCTTTATTGAACCTTTCA
>JBBIUP010000250.1:0-3674 GCA_037440185.1 Meiothermus sp.
GGTATTTCTGTTTTTGCATGGTATCAGTGTACGGGTATTTCTACGACCGCGTACTGAATGGTCGTCAGATCAAATGGCATGGATCACCCTTCTGGGTCAAAGAAGGCAAGCTCAACGAACTACGTTTCCTGGTCAAAGTGCTTCGCAGGGGTGATTTCTACCTTTGCACCAATGCCATCAAGCTCTCCCAAGAACAAATGCTGCAAATCTACCGCATCCGTCCCAACATAGAAGAGGTATTTCGTGGACTTCAGCAGGAACTCGGCTGGCAGGGTCATCGCCATCACAAACGCGACAAGCTCGCTGCTCACTTGGCTCTGGGACTTCTTTGCTTTGCCCTGATCGAGTTCCACCGACCCAAGCACAAGTTGACCTTCTACCAATACCGTCGCAAGCTCATCTCTGGCAGCATCACCCCTGATTTATCCCCTCTAGCTCAACTTCCAGCCTGACCGCGTAAAATCAGAGAATGTAATCGTGACACCACCGCCTTCCCTTACTCATTCAAGGTAACGGGCCGTAGAATGAAGACCATCAAGGGGAGGCGTGCGTGGCGCTCAAGCCGGTAAAAAAAGGGTGGAGCCCCGAAACCTGGGTCAGCCTGCGGCCCTTGGGAATGGGCTTGCAAAAACCCAACAACTTCCTCGAGGTTTTTCGGGCCATAGGCGAGAATGCGGACAATCTGGAATACGCCTGGCGCATCCTGCGCGATGGGGTCTGCGATGGCTGCGCCTTGGGCACCAGCGGCCTCAAGGACTGGACGATTGAGGGTATTCACCTTTGCAATATCCGGCTGCGGCTGCTGCGGCTCAATACCCTGGGGCCCTTGAACATAAAACTTTTGGAGGACGTCGAACGCCTGAAGACCAGGAGCTCCGCTGAGTTACGGGCTTTGGGCCGTCTCCCCTACCCAATGCGCCGCCGCAAAGGGGAAACTGGGTTCACCCGCATCAGTTGGGATGAAGCCCTGGATCGTATTGGATGGCGCATGTGCAAGGCCTCGCCAGACCAACTGGGCTTCTACCTGACCAGCCGAGGCACCCCCAACGAGACCTACTACGTGGCCCAGAAAGCGGTGCGGGCGCTGGGAACCAACAACATTGACAATGCCGCCCGCATCTGTCACAGTCCCAGCACGGTCGCGCTCAAGGAGTCCATTGGCGTAGCTGCTACCACCTGTAACTATACCGACTTGATCGGGACAGATCTGGTGGTGTTTTTTGGCTCCAACCCGGCCGTCAACCAGCCGGTGATGATGAAATATCTCTACTACGCCAAGAAGGCCGGAACCCGGGTGGTCTGTGTGAACCCCTACAAAGAACCGGCCATGGAGCACTACTGGATTCCCTCCGACCCCGAGAGTGCCTTGTTCGGCAGCAAGATCACCGATCGGTTTTTTCTGGTGCAGCCCGGCGGCGACAGTGCCTTCATTGCCGGCACACTCAAACATCTGCTCGAGCAGGGCTGGCTCAATCAGCCATTCATTGCCCAGCACACCCACGGCTTCGAGGCGGTGAAGTCCTTGGTGGAGCAGAACACCTGGGAGGAACTGGAGCAACTTTCCGGGCAGAGCAGGCAGGAGATGCTCGAGTTCGCCCTGCTCTTAGCCAAGGCCGACAAAGCTGTGCTGGTCTGGAGCATGGGCATCACCCAGCACACCCGCGGCGAGGATACCGTGCAGGCCATCGTGAACCTGGGCCTGGCCAGGGGCTATCTGGGGCGCGAAGGCTGCGGCCTGATGCCCATCCGGGGGCATTCCGGCGTGCAGGGCGGGGCCGAGATGGGGGCCTATGCCTCGGTGTTTCCGGGGGGCATCCCCATCAACCCCGACAGCGCCGCCGCGCTGGGTGCGCAGTGGGGCTTCGCCGTTCCCGACCAACCTGGCCTCACCGTGGCAGAGATGTTGGAAGGCCACCTGGAAGTGCTCTGGAGTGTGGGGGGCAACTTCCTCGAGACCCTGCCCAATCCGGCCCAGGCCGAAGCCCATCTGACCCAGGTGCCCCTGCGGGTGCACCAGGACATTGTGCTCTCCTCGCAGATGCTGGTAGAACCCGGCGAGGAAGTCATTTTGTTGCCCGCCACCACCCGTTACGAAATCCCGGGCGGCTGCACCGAGACCAGCACCGAGCGGCGGGTGATTTACAGCCCCGAGATCCCCGGCCCCCGCATAGCCGAAGCCCGCTGGGAGGGGCAGGTTTTTCAGGACGTGGTGGCCCGCATGTGCAAACCCGAGCTGGCCGAAAAAGTGCGCTTTGCCGATACTGCCGCCGTGCGCGAGGAAATTGCGCGGGTCATCCCGCTCTACGACGGCATCCAACACCTGCGGGCCAAGGGCGATGCCTTCCAGTATGGGGGGACGCACCTGTGCCAGGGCGGGGTCTGCCCCACACCCGACGGGCGGGCTCACTTCAGGGCGATTGCGCTGCCGCAGAGCGCCATCCCAGAAGGCGCTTTGCGGCTGGTCACGCGGCGCGGCAAACAGTTCAACAGCATGGTGCACGAACCCACCGACCCCATCAACGGTGCACCCCGCGATGCCGTGCTGATCAGCCCCAGCGACCTGCAAAAACTCGGTCTGCAACCCGGCCAACGCATCTGGCTACAAAACCACTTTGGCACGCTGGCCGGACAGGTGTTCGTGGCCAACCTCCGACCCGGCAGCCTGCAAGTTCACTGGCCGGAGGGCAACGTCCTGATTAACCCTGGACAACGTTCAAAAAGGGCTAAAATCCCGGCCTACAAAGAGGTATATGTCTATATCCACACCCAAGAACCGCTCCAAAGCCAGGACTCGAACCGGGTTGCTTCGGATTGAGGGCGGGCAGGCTTTCGCCAAGTCTGACCTGCTTATAACCGAGGAGCCGTTGGAGATTCGACTGGTGGTGGGTAGCGAGAAGCGGAAGGTCAGGCACACCCTGGCGGTCACGATGCGGACACCGGGGAGTGATTTTGAGCTGGCCGCGGGGTTTTTATTTGCCGAGGGGGTGATCGGAAACCGGGATGAAATCCAGCGGATCGCCTACTGTACTGATGCGGGTGAGCCCCAGCAGTACAACATTGTCAACGTCGAGCTAAAGTCGGACACGCTACCAGACCTAGCCCCACTCGAGCGGCACTTCTACACCACCTCGGCCTGCGGGGTGTGCGGAAAATCGGGGCTGGACAATTTGCGGTTGCGGTACGCCAGGCTGGATTCAGATTTCCAAATTCCCGCCGAGACGGTGGCCCAACTGCCCGAAAAGTTACGTGTTAAGCAAGAGTTATTCAAGCAGACCGGCGGGTTGCATGCAGCAGCACTTTTTGATGGGAGTGGGAATCTGCTCGCACTGCGTGAGGATGTGGGCCGCCACAATGCGCTGGACAAGCTGGTAGGCTGGGCGCTGCTGGAAAATCGGCTCCCGCTTTCGCAATGCCTGGTTTTGGTGAGTGGACGGGCCAGCTACGAACTCGCCCAGAAAACCCTGGCAGCCGGCATCCCGGCTCTGGCCGCTATTTCGGCCCCCAGCAGCCTGGCAGTGGATCTGGCCATGGAGTTTAACCTTACCCTTATTGGCTTTTTGCGCGGCTCATTCAATATTTACTGCTTCCCGGAACGCATCAAGTTGAATCCGTAGCTGTGTAAGAGACTGTCTTAAAACCGTCTAGGAAGCCAATCTCCTAACCATGAGTCGGAT
>JBBIUP010000251.1:0-3671 GCA_037440185.1 Meiothermus sp.
TTCGCCTCGTCGTGTAGCAGCCGCACCAGTTCGTTGGCGGCGGCCACCGGGTCTTTGCCGTCGATCATCCTGTTGAGGCGGGAGCGCTCCTGGATGGTCTGCTCCAAGACCTCGACCTTGCTGGAAGCGCTCAGGGGCAGCTTCTTTAGCTCCTTGCGCTTGGCCTTCATGATGCCTGGTAGGGTGGGGTAGCGCGGCTCGTTGAGGCCCTGCTGGCTGGTGAACACGGCGGGGAGCGCTACACGCACCAATTCGGCTCCCTCGTCGAGGTCGTGCCTGGCCTTGGCGTGGGTCTCGTTCTCGAGTTCAATCATCGTCGTCCAGCTCACCACCGGCCAGCCCAGCGCCTCGGCAGTGGCGGCCCCCAGGGCCTGGGAGTCCCAGTCGGCCTGTTGCCCACCAGTAACTACCAGGGTGGGGGCCTCGGCGCGCAGGGCCTCGGCCAGGGCCTCGGCCTGTGAGATGGGGTCGAGGTAGCCGTCCGCCACCAGGTGGATGGCCCGGTCGGTGCCCATGGCCAGCGCGGTGCGGATGGCCTCCTCAAAGCGCTCGGGGCCGAGGGCCACCACCACGCTCTCGCCGCCGTGCTTCTCCTGGAGTCGGATGACCTCCTCCACCGCCCACTCGTCCATCTGGTCGAGGATCATCGTAACACCGGAGAGATCTACCTTGCTCCCGTCAATCTTGAGCCGGGATTCGCCGTCTGGGACTTGTCGTATCACTGCCACGAATTTCATGCCTGCCTCCGTCGTCTTTAAGGGCGGGTCTTGTGCCCGCCCTTCATGCCCCGGCTACGATAGGGCGACCACAAGGGTCGTTCCTACAGCCATTACCCATTCAGGATATGACGGGCGATGATTAAGCGCTGTATCTCGTTGGTACCTTCGTAAATCTGGTTCAGCTTCACGTCGCGCAATAGCTTCTCCACCGGGTACTCGTGCATATAGCCAAAGCCGCCATGAATCTGGATGGCCTGGTTGGCTGCCTCGAAGGCCATTTCCGAGGCGTAGGCCTTGGCAATTGCCGCAGCGTGGGCCTGGGGCTGGTGGGTGTCGGTCAGCCAGGCCGCGTAGTAGGTATAGGCACGGGCGGTCTCGAGGCCCATCAGCATCTCGGCCAGCTTGAACTGGATGGCCTGGAAGTCGGCAATCGGCTTGCCAAAAGCCTCGCGTTCCTTGGCGTACTTGGCCGACTCTTCCAGTGCCCGCCGGGCCACCCCCACACTGCCCGCTGCCACCGGGATGCGGGTTTTATCCAGCGTATTCATGGCGATCTTGAAACCGTCGCCCTCCTGGCCCAACAGGTTTTCGGCAGGCACCCGGCAGTCCTCGAAGACCAGCTCGTAGGTGCCACTGGCCCGCTGGCCCATCTTGCCGTGGAGCTTGTTGGCGCTAAAGCCGGGGGTACCCTTCTCCACCACCAGGGCAACCACGCCCTTGTGGCGTAGTTCGGGGGCAATGGTGGCAAACACCACCACCGTCTCGGCCTCGCCGCCGTTGGAAATCCAGGTCTTGGTGCCGTTCAGCACGTAGTGATCGCCGTCGCGCACCGCCCGGGTACGCAGGGCAGCGGCATCGGAACCGTTGCCCGGCTCGGAGAGGGCAAAAGCTGCCAGCGCGGGTTTTGTGGTGAGCTTCTGGAAGAAGCGCTGCTTTTGCTCGTGCGAACCGGCCAGCAGGAGGGGGGTGATGCCGAGGTCGGAGGCCATCGGGATGGTATAGATGCCCATGCAGCCCCAGGCCAGTTCCTCGCCGATAATCACCTCTTCCAGCATGCCCAGCCCCAGGCCACCGTATGCTTCGGGGATGAGGGCATTAAGCAGGCCCACCTCGTGGAGCTTTTCTACAATCTGCCAGGGCACTTCCTCTTTAGCGTCGTACTCGGCAGCCACGGGTGCGATTTGCTCCTTGGCGAAGCGTCGGGCCAGTTTTTGCAGTTCCTTCTGTTCGTCGGTCAGGGTGAAATCTATGGGCATGGCAGAGGGCAGAGGGCGGAAGACAGAGGGCTAGAGGGCCGCTTTGATCGGCTCTTTGCTCTCGGCACTGGGCTCTCTGCGTTCACACCTCCTTCGCTCTAACTTCTTATACCAAGTATAAGATTTTCAAGGAAGTCTGTCTATCGTATCACGGGCCTGGTACAGAAAAAGCGTTATGTATGGAAATCTACAAATCAAACCACCCCACCGCGTAGAATCCGCGCTATGAGCTTGCTGTTCAGCCCCTTGAAGCTGCGTTCTGTCACCCTCAAAAATCGCATCGCCATGTCGCCGATGTGCCAGTACTCGGCCCAGGAGGGGCAGGTGACCGACTGGCATCTGCTGCACTACCCTACCCGGGCTATGGGCGGGGTGGGCCTGATCATCGTCGAGGCCACGGCGGTGGAGCCTCGAGGGGTGATTAGCCCGGAGGATCTGGGCATCTGGTCGGACAATCAGGTGGCGGGCCTGCAGCAATTGACCCAGCGCATCCAGGCAGCGGGTGGGGTTCCGGCCATCCAGATTGCCCATGCGGGCCGCAAGGCGGGTACGGCCAGCCCCTGGAACGGGGGAAAACCCCTGCACCACTGGACGCCGGTGGCCCCCAGCGCCATTGCTTTTCATGAGGGCTGGGCCCTGCCGCAGGAATTGGATCAGGCAGGGCTGGAGGAGGTACGCCATGCCTTCCAGCAGGGGGCAAGGCGGGCCCTGGCGGCAGGGTTTGAAGTGTTGGAAATTCACATGGCCCACGGCTATCTACTGCACTCGTTCTTGTCACCGTTGTCCAACTTTCGCACCGACGCGTATGGGGGAAGCCGTGAAAACCGCATGCGTTTCCCGCTCGAGGTAGTGGAGGCGGTGCGGGAGGTCTGGCCTGCCGAGCTGCCTCTGTTGGTGCGGGTTTCGGCCAGCGACTGGACAGAAGGGGGTTGGGACATTACCGACACGGTGGTTTTTGCAGGGGAATTGCAGCAACGCGGCGTGGATTTGCTGGACTGCTCTTCGGGTGGGGCCATTGCGGGGGTGAAAATTCCTGCTGGGCCAGGGTATCAGGTGCCCTTTGCCGCACAGGTCAGGTTGTCCACAGGCTTATCCACAGGGGCGGTGGGCCTCATTACCGAGCCCTTACAAGCCGAGGCCATTCTTCAGGAGAATCAGGCCGATTTGATCCTGTTGGCCAGGGCCCTGCTGGCTGACCCCTACTGGCCTTACCGGGCGGCCAAAGTCTTGGGGGCCAAGGCCTGGCCAGTGCAGTACGAGCGGGCTTTTTAATTCACCCCACGGTGAGTTTGTCGGTAGTATTGACCAACCACAAAAATACAATCAAAGAACATGGCCGCTGTAAAGAGCATGGAGTATCGCAGGTCTTTTGCTTTTAGCCTTCGGCTTGGGGCTTTCAGCTCTTGGTGGATTACCGAGAGCACGAACTTCTTGTTGACTGACCACTGGCGGTAAACTGAGTTATGGAAAATTCCTGGAAAACCTTTGTGCCGCAAGCACCCACCCGTCAGGGCAAGGCGGAATGGTTTAGCGGTTCGGTCTATCTGAGCGAGCTGGTGGTTACGTCTGCACCAATGAATCTGCATGTGTTGCGGGTCATGTTTACGCCGGGTGCACGCACGGTCTGGCATACCCACCCCCAAGGGCAGGTGTTGCATGTGGAAGCCGGGATTGGGTGGTTTCAGCGCTGGGGTGA